>NZ_JBIAUG010000020.1:0-159371 GCF_042892575.1 Streptomyces sp. NPDC001744 | reverse complement strand
AGGGCACTGGCCTCATGGGTGAGCTGGTTCTCCATAGGGCCACAGCTTAGAAGTCGAGCAACGTCACTCTACGGACCCATCAGACAGGCCCTAGGTCGGAATCGCCAGTGATATGGGAGGCGTCGAGCGCCTTCGCCGTATGGCCGTACGCAGCGCGATCGTCACCGATGTCCTGGGCGAACCAGCCGGCCAGCTCCTCGTACCGCGTCTCCAGGGCCAGAAGGTCGGCCGCGTCAGCACCACGGGCTGCCCGACGCCGAGCGGCAAGCGCGACAAGCTGCTGCTCCAGCGCGGGCAGCACGTGCCGGGGCCCGATGAGGTTGTCGGCTTGGATCATCACGCGGCGAAGGCGTGCGAAGTGCTCGACGGGGGATCCCATGTCGGCGACCTCGGCCGCGGTCGCCACTGTCGGGGCCGGGAGCGCGGTTGCGGCAAGGCCGGCGAGCCCAGAAGCGAGAACGACACGACGAGGAACGGGCACGAAGAGGATCCTTCCGTGGATTCGGGCCGGGACGACGACCGTGTCCGTCTCGTCGTCGACTGAGCCTGCCTGCCCGAACGCGCCGAAGGCCAGGACCTCTGGGGCGCTGGCCCCATGGCTCCGTGCATTGGCCCCATGGACCTGTGTCACGGTTCTGGACACGGGGGCGGGACGCACCTGGGGCTGTGCGCCCTCGGCCCAGTCCCAGAGGCGGGCCAACGCCCCTGCAGCGTCGAGGGCCTCGTCGAGCGCAACTGCGGCTTGGCGGGGGACGGGGCGTTCGGCACGTTCAAACCGCCCCAGATGAGAGCGGTCGATCAGGGCCTTGCGGGCGAGTGCCTGCTGCGACAGGCCGCGAGCTTCCCGGAACTGGCGTAATTCGTAGCCCCATCGGTGCCACGGGCCGGCGTCCGGCGTCAGCTCGCTCGGCTGCTGCCCCATGCCTCCCCCTCGTGAACTCCTGCCCGCCTTGCGGGTACTTCCGACGGCTCCGCCTGCAGCTGGATGGGGCCAGAGGGGCCAGCGCACGGGGCCCCATGCGAAGTCTCCCGGCGAGGCCGCCCGGCCGTTTTCATCGTCGGTACGAGCTGATCACACCGTATCCGAACGACGCATGCCGAGGCCCTCATTCGCTCATTGCGGAGAAGCGGGCGGCTGGTTCGCGCGCTGCGACGCAACAACCGGGCGCTTCCCTCAAGGGCTGAGGTACGACCTGTGAGAAGGCGATCATGGAACGAATCGGAAACCTGGGCAGCGTGATCGACGCCCCCGAGCATCGGACGAGTCTCACGCTGCCCGCTGACGAGCTGGCGCCGAGTCGCGCCCGCTCCTTCACCCGCGCGGCCCTGATTGCCTGGGGAGTCGAAGACCTCCTGGACGAAATCGTGCTGATCGTCAGCGAGCTCACGACGAACGCCGAGCAGCACGGTCGCCGGCCTGCCGAACCTGACAACTGGCCGAGTGCGGCGGACAGGAACCTTGACGAGATCACGCTGACGCTCGCCTTCCAGGCGGACGTCGTGGGGATCGAGGTGGAGGACAACTCCCCCGAGCCCCCCGTCCCGCGGGTCGCCTCCCCCTTCGCGACTGGCGGACGCGGCCTGTTCCTCGTATCCGCCGTGGCCGACGCCTGGACCGCCTGTCCCAAGCAGGACGGCAGCGGCAAGCGGGTGATCGCCTTCGTGAAGCGTCCCGAGAGCTCCATCGCCCCCTGATCCCGTTCACCGGAGATACCTCATGTCCACCCTGCTCCCGCCTTCGCCTTTACCTCCGAACGCGCTGTTCCTCGACCTCGACGGCGTACTCCTCGACACCCGCCCGGTTATGGAGCGCGCATGGCATCAAGTCCTGACCGAGCACGGTCTCGACGTACCTTTCGAGGAGTACGAGCGCCACCTCGGCCGGCCTTTTGCCGACATCGTGGAACGGCTCGGACTCACCGAGTCCGAGCGGCTTCACCGCACGTACGAAGCGGCGTCGATCGCGGCGACTCACCTCGCCCGCGAGTTCGACGGCGCCGCTGAGGTCCTGCACGCCTTCGTCGCCGCCGGCTGGCTTCTCGGCATCGTCACGTCCAAGCCCCTGGAGCGGGCGGCCCCGCTCCTGACCAACCTCGGCTGCCCGTTCTCCACGGTGCGCACGCCGAACGGAAGTGGTCGCGGCAAGCCCGCGCCGGACCCGGTCCTGCTCGCCCTGACCGACCTGGGTGTCGATCCCGCCGACGCCGTGTACGTGGGCGACATGGCGGTCGACCAGGAAGCCGCCCGCCGCGCCGGAGTCCCGTACGTCCACGCCGGCTGGGGGTACGGCTGCCCGGATGCCCCCTCCCCCGTGGTCGCCGAGTCCCCGAAGGACCTGCTGAGGCTCCTCTCCCCGGGACCCTTCCTCGAAGGGAGCCTGCTGTGACCACGCCCTCCCGCCACGTCCACGGTCTGACGCGCGCCGACATCAACGGACAGCCCGCGTGGGCACTGGTCGGTGAAGGCGCGTTCGCGACTCTGGCATCCGACCGGATCACGGCCAGCGAGCTGGAGGCTCTGCCTCTGGATGCGCAGGAGCACGAAGCGCTCGTCGAGCGTGTCATGGACGCACTCCAGTGGTACGGGGCGTATCTCAGGACGACGCCGGGCGGGGCCGGGTGGCTGTACGTGCAGCACGTACCGGTCCGTCGCCTGGTGGCTCACGTCGTACGCAAGCTGATGGCCCTCAGCGCCTGGGAACCGTTCAGGAATGCGCCCGGCCCACTGAAGATCGCTCCGCACGAGGGACTCGTCGGGCTTCGCGAGAGCAGTTCCCGGGAGTACCGCGCCTACACCGTCACGTGGTCCGGCATCGCGTATCTGCTTGGGGCAACCGCCTTGTACAACCCGTTCCGTACCGCGCAGCTGAGCAACCTGCAGCCGGTGCGCGTCGACACCCGGGTGCCGAGCCCTGTCCCGTCGGCGCTGCCACGCACCGGCGTCGTCGCGCTCTCGTGGTCGTCCCGCCATGCGGCCACTCTGCTTCCGGTGCTCGAAGACCTGGCACGCAGTGGCCGGACGAGCCTCCTCGTCGATCTCGCCACGGACCCGGCGCAACGCTGCGACACCCCAGCCGTCGAGGGCATCAGGCTCGTTACGCCTCCTCCTGGCCTCTTCGCTCTGTCCGGAGCCGTGGAGCGCCTGCAGCTGCGGGACGACGAGCACGTCGTCCAGGTGGAGGAACACGTCGTCCGGCTCTCGCGTCTGGTCCGTCTCCTGGCCGTCCTGTTGGAGACGAGCGGGGGATGCACCCAGCCGTCCTGGCGCTCCGTGGTCCGTCTGGAGACGTGGCTGAGGGGTGTCCTGCAGGCGTCTCGCCCACGCACGCTGCTCGTCAGCAACGACACCAGCCCCGTCGGCGCGCTCGCCGTCCACCTGGCCGATCTCAACGGCGTGAACACGGTCCATGTGCAGCACGGGGCCTGGACTGCGGAGTCGGTCGCGTGGCCCGCGCTGCACAGCAGGGACATCGTCGTCATGGGCGATCGCGATGCCCCGCTCGCCAAGGCGTGGGCGCGGCGCCCGCAGGCCGAGGTCCACGTGCTGGGGCAGCCCCGCTTCGACATCCTCGCCGGCCTCGGGCGGGAAGCCCAGAGGCAGTACCTGGAGAAGCTGCTGGTCCCCGGATCCGGGCGGAGCCCGGACCGGATCATGGTCTGGGCCTGCCAGCCCTTCGGTCCCGTCCGGCTCAAGGCCCACGCCGACCTCCTCCTGGACGGGCTGTGGAAGGCCGAGGGCGAATGGGGACTGGTCATCGCCCCGCACCCGGCACAGAGCCCCGAAGTCTTCGCCTCACTCATGCAGCGGGACGGAAGGCCCCTCGTGGCCCTCGCCGATCCGCAGGTAGGGGCGCGGGGTTGTCTCGCCGGCGCCGACGTCGTCGCGAGCGCCTATTCGACGTGCGGCATCGAGGCCGCCCTCCTGGGCGTGCCGGTCCTGGAGATCGGCACCGCCAACGAACACACGCTCGGGCTCGCCGCTCACGGCCTCGCGCGACGCTGCACCACCGCCGGGGACGTCGCCGACGCGCTCTCCGCACCCCTCATGCCGCTCAAGGCTGCCGGACCCGCCTCGACCGACGCGGTGTGCCGCTGGGGCGGCGACAGCGCCGCCCTGGTCGCGCGACTCATCGTCAGCCGCGCATCCGGCACTCAGCTCGAACACCTCCGAAACGAAGGAGTCTCCGCCCGATGACATCCCTGACCGCCGACAGCATCGCCGAGCTCTTCGTCGGTGCCGCCGCCCTGGCCAAGTCCGGCGAGAGCGTCAGCCCGCGCGGCATGGCCACGCGTGAGGTCCTCGACGTCCACATGCGGCTCACCCGTCCGCGGGCCCGCCTGCTGTACGCGCCGCCGACCAGGATCCTCAATCCCGCGTTCGCGGTGGCCGAGACCGTCTGGATCCTCTCCGGCTCGGACGAGCCGTGGATCTTCGACTACAACGCGAAGCTCCGGCAGTACGCCGACGACGGAGTCCTGCGCGGTGCCTACGGCCCGCGGATGCGGAAGTGGGCGGGCACGGTGGACCAGCTGGCCCGCGTCGTGGAGATCCTCAAGCAGGACCCGGATTCCCGCCGGGCTCTGATCCAGCTCTACGACCCGGCCCGGGACGCTGCCGGCCACAAGGACGTGCCCTGCACGCTGGGCTTCCGTTTCTACCTGCGTGCCGGGCGCCTGCACATGTCGACGACGATGCGCGGTCAGGACGTGTGGATCGGCATGCCGTACGACTTGTTCTTCTACACGGTCCTGCACGAGCTGGTGGCCGGGTGGATCGGCGCCGAGCTAGGCGACTTCCACCACCACGTCGGGTCCCTGCACATCTACGAGAACCACCTCGACCAGGCTGAGGAGTTGACCTCGATCGTCGCGAGCTCCGATATGCCGGACCTCACCACGTCGTGGGAGGGCTTCGACGACCTCCTCCATCAGGTCAGGGGGCGGGACGTGACCGGGCACGCCGGCTGGGACACCATGTCCGAGACCCTGCGCAACTACCAGCTCTGGAAGGGCGACCAGCGGGAGCAGGCGACTGACCTGGCCGGCAAGATCGACGGGCCGCTCGGCCAGGCCATGACCGCCTGGTACGACGAGCTGAACCGTCGTACCAGGACCTCGTCCGCGCATGCCTCGGCCGGTACGCGGTGACTGCGGCCGTGGAGCAGGCGCCCTCGATCATTCTCGGCCTGTGCTCGTACACCCACGACTCCGCCGCCGCACTGCTCGTCGACGGGCAGCTCGTGGGGTTCGTCGAGGAGGAGCGGCTGTCGCAGAAGAAGCACACCAAGGACTACCCGCGCCACGCCGTCGAGTGGCTGCTCGGCGAGGCGGGGCTTTCCGCCACCGACGTCGACGCCGTGGCCTACAACTTCCAACCCGCTCGCTACCTGCTCGAATCCCCGGCCGCGCTGCGTCTGGCGCTGTCACCGACCACACGCGACCGGGCGGTGCCGCGGGCCCGGGGCTTCGCCAAGGTGGCGTTGCGGACCCGGATCCGGGTTCGCGACATCGGCCGGCGGTTCCCCGCCGCACGCGTCACCCCCGTCCTGCACCACCGAGCCCACCAGCTGGCCGCCTTCGCCGTCTCCGGGTGGAACGAGTCCGCTGTGCTCGTCGTCGACAGCCTCGGGGAGCGGCAGACCACGACCATCGCCCACGGGCACGACGCACTCCGACCACGCACCCGCACCCTGGAGGCGATCAACGATCCCGCCTCCCTCGGGTATGTGTACGGCGCGGTGACCGAGCACCTGGGATGGCGTCGCGGTGACGAGGAAGGCACCGTGATGGCGCTCGCCGCGCTCGGTGACCCCGGGCGATTCCGGGAACTCTTTGTCCGAGCCGTCCGCCTCACTCCCACCGGCTTCGTCGTCGACCCGCTCTACTTTCCTCCGCGGGTCCTTACTTCGGGCTACCCGAGGACAGCCCGGCGGTTCATCGACGCGACGTGCCCCGAGCGCCACCCGAGCGAACCGCTGTGCGACGTCCATCGGGACCTGGCGGCGGCCCTCCAGGAGCGCACCGAGCAGGTGATGCTGCACCTGGCCCGCCGAGCGCGGACCGTCACCGGCTCCCGCCGCCTGTGCGTCGGAGGCGGCGTCGCCACGAACTGCGTGAGCATCGGCCGCATCATCGAGGCCGGTGTGTTCGACGAGGTCTTCGTGCCGCCCGCCCCGGGAGACGCCGGCACCGCGATCGGTGCGGCCATCGCCGTACACCACGATGGCCACGCCCGACAGCCCCTGTCTGGCGTCACCCGGGCGTGCTACCTCGGCCCGTCCTTCGAGGGAACGGTCCTCGACCTCACTTCGTGGCCCGGCCTCCAGGAGAAGGCGCTGGGCAGCGAGGCCGCCGAGTTCCTCGCCGAGCAGCTCGCCAACGGTTTGATCGTCGGGCTCTTCCAGGGCCGCGTCGAGGCCGGGCCCCGCGCCCTGGGCAACCGTTCGATCCTGGCCTCTCCTCGAGAGCCGGGCGTCGTCGAGCGGCTGAACGCCACGGTGAAGTTCCGGGAGCCGTTCCGTCCCTTCGCCCCCATGGTGCTGGCTGAGCGGGCTTCGGAGTTCTTCACCCTCGGCCAGGAGGCGCCATACATGTCGATGGCGTCCGGTGTGACCGACAAGGCGCGCGAGCTGGTGCCGGCCATCGTGCACGCCAACGGCACCTCCCGCCTGCAGACCGTCACGCGCCCACAGAACCCGTTCATGCACGAGGTCCTCAGCGCCTTCGCCCGGCACACGGGCGTGCCAGTGCTGATCAACACCTCGCTCAACGTGAAGGGCAAACCGATCTGCGGAACACCCGCGATGGCGCTCGACTGCCTGGCCAACTCGGGACTGGACGCCCTCCTGCTGGAGGGGCGGTGGATCACCAAATGAAGATCGGGTACAGCTTCTGGGGCTTCCTTGGCAGCGGGATCACGGACACCCCGGACGGGGGGGCGCAGCCACCGCCGCCCCTTGATCGACACTCTCCTCGACCGCGGCCACGAGATCGTCTTCCTCCAGGCCAACCGCGACCTGATCGAGGCCCTCGACGACCTGGGCAACGCCTACACCTTCCACAGCGGCAGCCCGGACATCGACGCCCTGTTCCTGGAGTGGCGCTGGGCGATCGACGGACGCAACACCACCCCGTGCGACGCCCAAGGCCACACGTGCGACCTGCACCGTCAGGCCGAACTGATCACCCGGTACACCGTGCGCAGGAAGACGCCGACCGTGATCTGGGACAAGGACCGCAAGCTCCGAGCGGAAAGCGTGTGGCGGCGCGTCCCCCATGCCACCGTCTGCGAGGCCGCTCTCGAACCGACGCCTGGGGCTCACCGCCTGCTCTTCCCCGTCGACGACCGCCTGCTCGACGAGGCGGACCCGGTCGCGCTCGCCAAGCAGCCCCGGGACCTCGCCCTCGGATACCTCGGCAACCAGTACGACCGCGACGAGCACTTCGACCGCTTCTTCGCACCGGCCGCCGCACGCTTCGACCACCTCGTCGGAGGCAAGTGGACCAGGGCCGGCCGCTGGCCCCATGTCCGGTTCCTCGGCAGGCTGCCCTTCGAGGCGGTCCACGGCGTGTACGGCAGATCTCTGGCGACCGTGCTTATGTTGCCGGAGCGGTACGCCGCCGTCGGGCAGATGACGCAGCGGATCTTCGAGGCCGTGCTCGCCGGCTGCCTCCCGCTCGCTCCTGCGGACATCGCGCACGCCGACCGCTTCGTACCCGAGGAGCTGATCGTCCGCTCTGGTGGCGAGGTGATCGAGCAGCTGAGCCACCTCCAGCGGATCGCCGGCACCCAGCAGCACGCGGACCTGATCGCGACCTGCCTGGACCGCCTGGACCTGTTCCGCCTGAGCCGACAGGTCGACACGCTGGAAGCAGTCCTAGACACGGCCGTCGGCCCCGTCGTCGCGCTGGAACGCGGAGCAGCCTGATGCAGCTAAGCAGCCAGGCCGCCGCATCTGGATCATCCGAACGTGCCCAGGCGGCCGGTCCGACCGGGCACCCGAGCACCTCTACGCTGGAGCACCATGAAGAAGGTCGCCATCGTCGGCTGCGGAGGCAGCGGCAAGTCGTACCTGGCGCGGGAGCTGGGCAGGATCCTCGACGCCCCGGTGACGCACCTGGACGCCGCGTTCTACGACGACGAGTGGAACGAGCTGCCCATGGAGAAGTTCGCCGATCTGCAGCGGGAGCTGGTCGCGCAGCCGAGGTGGGTGATCGACGGGAACTACAACTCGACGCTGCAGATCCGGCTCGAAGCCTGCGACACGGTGGTCCTGATGGACGTCTCAACCGTGGCCGCGCTGTACGGGATGCTCTCCCGGCAGATCCGGCACGGGGCCGGACACAAGGGCAACGGGGTGCACAACCGCATCCACTGGGGCGTGATCAAGTACGTGGCGACGTACCGCCGCAGGATGCGCCCGCGGGTCATGGCCAAGATCGGCGAGTTCGCGTCTGGCCGTGCCGACGTGATGCTGCTGTCCAGCCGGCGTCAGACGCGCCGCTGGCTGCGGAAGGTCGCCGTCGAGCACCGCTGAGCGCACCGCTCCCCCAAGGGGAGGGTGCGGCATGAGCGGCACCAACCCCTTCCTGGACCCCGCGCGGCAGGCGGAGCTGTACGGCCACGCCTCTCGGCTGGCCGACCGGTCCAGCGCCCTGATGCGGGCGAAGACCTCCGGGCGCCCTGTACCGGACACCATCGTCGCGCTGGTCCGCGACCACCACGAGCGACCGGATCACCTCGGATTGGTCCTGGACCTCGGCTGCGGTCGCGGAACGAGCAGCCTGACCCTCACCAAGGAACTCCGCCCCCGGCGCGTCATCGGCCTCGACGCCGCGCCGGCCCTACTTGAGCAAGCTCGCCTGCGAGCCCGGCAACTGCACGGTCTCTCGGTGATCTTCCACCAGGGCGACTTCCACCGTCTCCCCATGTCCGCCGGGTCGTGCGATGTCGTCGTCGCCGCGTTCTGCCTCTACCACTCGCCGCGCCCGCAGGCTGTGGTCGCAGAGATCGGCCGGGCACTCGCTCCCAGCGGTCTGGCCGTGCTCGTCACGAAGAGCCTCGACAGCTACCGGGAGATCGACCAGCTGGTGGCCGCCGCCGGCCTCGACCCGCGAGCCGAACAACACGAGAGCCTCTACGTCTCGGCGCACAGCGGCAACCTCGCCGACCTGGCCGCCGTGTCGCTCGACGTACTCGCCGTGGAGCACGAGGAACACAGCTTCACCTTCGACGGCCACGACCACGTCGCCGAGTACCTCGCCACCAACCCGAAGTACGACCTCGCCCCCGGCCTCTACGGCAACGCCGACGCGCTCGCGGCGACCCTGCACGAGCTCCTGCCGGACCGGCCCCTCACCACCAAGTCCGTCGTCACCTTCGTCGTGGCCCAGTCGAAGGAAGGACGGCAATGATGCTCCGGTATTTCACCAAGCGCTACGGGGCTCCTGAACGGGTGGCGTCGGCAGCCCGCCATCACGCTTGGCTCGCCGAGCACGCTCGGCCCCTGCGGCTGCCGGCGCTGACGGTCGTCGGGCCGACGAGCCTGACGTACGAGTGGATCGACGGCCGCCCCGCCCAGCCCGAGGATCTGCTGGCCCTGGCCGCGCTGTTGGGCGACGCCCACGGAGCCGCCTGGACCACGGACCTCCAGCCAGCCTCTCTGAACACGCCGCACCGTTTCCGGGATGGCATCGCGTTCGGCGACTACCTCGGTCCTCGCCAGACCGCGCTCCGAAGAAGACTGGAGCAGGGGTACCTGGCGGACCGGGGCGCCCTCCACGCGATGCTGACCCTGTTGGAGAAGACCGCCGAGGGGCCGACCGCCTTCTACAAGGACAGCAACCCCCGGAACTTCATCATCACCGAGGCCGGCGACGTCTACACGGTCGACACCGACGACCTCACGCTGGCGCCGATGGGGTACGACCTAGCGAAGCTGATCGCGACGCTTGCCCTGACGCACGGGCATCTGCCGGCCCCTGCCATCGACTCCGCCCTGCGCGCCTACAACGAGGCAGCCGAGCGCCACGACCCCCGACTCGCCACCACGGATCGCGAGCGGCTCGACGACTTCCTCTCCCTGCACGCCGTCCTGACCGCTCCATACGCCGGGCGCAACGGCTACCGCTACAGCTGGCCGCCCCGACCGCGCACCCAAGGATCCGCATGATCACCACCGAACTCGTCTTCGTCCGCCACGGCGAGGCCCAGTGCAACGTCGACGGCCTGGTCGGCGGCCCACGCACTTGCACTGGGCTGACCAACCGCGGATACGACCAGGTCGAACGGGTCGCGTTCCGACTGGCCGCCGAGCACCGCGACAAGCCCTTCGACGCGCTGTACGCAGGCCCGCGCATCCGCCTGCGCCAGACCGCCGAGATCATCAGCCAGGCTCTCCGAATCCGCATGTCCACCGACGGCCGCCTCGACGGTCCCGTCCACGGCGCCGCCGACGGTCTGCCCTGGACCGAGGTGAAGACCGCCGCCGACGGCGGGCCGCACGCTCATCCCGACAAACCCTGGGCAGCCGGATCCGACACCTGGAACGGATACCTGGAACGCGCCGGCCGCTTCCTGCAGGAACTCATTGAGCAGCACGAAGGCGAACGCGTCCTGTTCGCCGCGCACGGCGAGACCGTGATCGCCGCGCACACCCAGCTCCTGGGGATCCCGCCCGGCTCTTCGGCCGGATTCACGGTCTCCCACGGCTCCATCACCCGCTGGCAGCACCACCTCAACCGCCTCGGACAGAGAAGGTGGATGCTCGACCGCCACAACGACACCGAGCACCTGGTCGCCTTATCGCAGGAGGCCGCCTCGTGATCACGATCTACGACGATCCGCGCCTGAAGCTGGCCCGAGGCGCGCTCGGAGCGGTCCGTGTCGTGCACGATCCGGCTCTCCCGCCCCGCGTCCTGCGCCTGGTCAACGCCGACGGCAACGAGTTCTTCGCCAAGCAGCACAGCGAGCGCGACCGGTACGCCCGCGAGCTGCACGCCTATCTCGCCTGGGGGACCCACCTGATCGGCCACGTCCCCCACGTGGTCGGCCGACAGGACGCAACATGCACCCTGCTTCTCACCGCTGTCCCCGGCGTACGGGCGGACACAGTCACACCGGGGTCACCCGAGGAGGAGCAGGCCCACTACGAGGCCGGACGCGTGCTGGGCAAGCTGCACCACTCCACTGCGGTGCCGCGTACCGGCGCCGTCGGCACCGAACTCGCCCAGCGGCTGCGCGGCTGGATCGCCCGCGCAGACCGGGCCGACCTCATCTCCAAGGTCGAACGCCATCGCCTGAACCGCAACGCGGACGTCCTGGCGAACACGCTCATGGACAGCGCCGTATGCCACCTCGACTACCAGCCGCGGAACTGGCTCCTCGGCGACGCTTTCGGGCTGTGCGACTTCGAGCACATGCGCCGCGACGCCCGCATTCGCGACTTCGCCCGGCTCGAGTTCCGCCGCTGGCAGGCTGTTCCGAACCTCCGAACGGCGTTCTTCGCCGGATACGGACAGCCGCTGAACGACACCGAGCAGCGGCTGTTGGAGTCCTTCGGCGCGATCGAGGCCGTCACCGCCCTGGTGCGTGGACACAAGCAGGACGATCTCGCCCTCAAGACCCACGGCCGCACCGTGCTGGCCCGCCTCACCTAAGCCGCCTCCTCCCCCGATTCATGGAGATTCCCGTGCCGCAGCATCCATCCCACTTGACCACCGCTGTCCCCCGCCGGGCGGTCGTGACCGGTGCCGCCGGCTTCATCGGCTCCCACCTCGCGCACGCCCTCGTCCAGGCTGGCGCCATTGTCGTCGGCGTCGACCGACGCGACCCGGCCACCAACCCCACGGCCGCGGCCAACCTCGCCGTCCTGCAGGGGCTTCCGGGGTACATGCACGTCACCGCCGATCTCCTCAGCTGCGCGATCGAGCCGCTTCTCGTCGACGCGAACGTCATCTTCCACTTGGCGGGCATCCCCGGGGTACGCCCGTCGTGGGGACCGCGGTTCAGCGAGTACGTGGCCTCCAACGTCCTCGCCACCCACCGCGTCATGGACGCCGTCTCGCGGATGGGCGTTCCCCGGCTCGTGGTGGCCTCCTCCTCCAGCGTGTACGGCCCCACCGACGGCGGTGCGAGCGTCGAGACCGATCGGCCCCAGCCGGCATCCCCGTATGCGGTAACCAAGCTCGCCGAGGAGCAGCTCTGCCTCGCGCACTCCACCCAGGCCCTCTGCCCCACCAGCGTCGTCGCCCTGCGGTACTTCACCGTCTACGGTCCTCGGCAGCGTCCCGACATGTTCACCCACCGCGCCCTCACGTCCGCCCTGGGCGGACGGCCGCTGCGCCTGTACAGGGACGGTCACCAGCGCCGGGACTTCACATACATCGACGACGCGGTGGCCGCCACCATCGCCGCGGCCACCATCCCGACGGCCAACGGGGTGATCAACGTCGGAGGAGGCTCGAGCGCCTCCCTGCTCGACGTGATCAACATCGCGAACAGCCTCGCCGGGCGCGAGATCCAGGTTCACCAGGAGCACCCGCGCAGCGGCGACGTCCTCACCACCCGCGCCAACCCCAGCCGCGCCCACGAGGTCCTCGGCTGGCGGCCCCAGGTCGACCTCCACACCGGCATGCGAGCCCACATGCAGGCGCTGGCCACCGGTTCCGCCGCGTACGGCCACGCGGCATAACGGGCTGACCACGGCCTCGCACCCACGCTTGATACTCACGGACAGGAGCACCCCGTGGCTGCCACCGCTTCACCACGCACCCCCATACGTCGACACATAGCGGTCATCCCCTGCCGCTGGGGCGCCTCCCGGTTTCCCGGCAAGCCCCTGGCTCAGCTCGGGAACAGGCCGCTGTTTTGGCACGTTCACCAGCGCTGCATGGAGGCCCAGCGTCTCGACGGCGTGGTGGTCGCCACTGACGACGAGCGCATCGAGGCGGCGTGCCGCGAACTGGGCATCGAGCGCATGCGCACTGGGGCCCACCCCACCGGGACCGACCGCGTCGCGGAGTGCGCGCAGCGCCTGCACGCCGACGCGTACATCAACGTGCAGGGCGACGAACCGTTCATCTCCCCCGCCGCGATCGATGCGGTCTCCGAAGCCCTGGAGCACCTGGCGCCGGGCACACTCGCGGTGAACGCGTATACGGAGTTGAAAGACGTCGGCGCGGTCCTGGACCACAACGTCGTGAAGGTCGTCGTCGATGCAGATCACAACGCCCTGATGTTCTCCCGCCAGCCCATCCCCTATCCGCGGGGCGACCGACCGAGATACCTGCGGCAGCTTGGGCTCTACGGCTTTACCGGAACGGCCCTCAGACTGTTCCGACAACTCCCGCACGGGCCGCTGGAGCGAACCGAGGGCGTGGAGATGCTGCGCTTCGTCGAACACGGGCACCGCGTACAGATGCTCTCCGTCGTGGACGACGGGCTCGCGGTCGACACACCAGAGGACCTTGCCAGGGCCAGCCGGTTCCTCCGTTCTCGGCAGCTTCCATGACTGACCCGGCTTCGGTCGCGGCAGTTATTGCACTGTGCCGCCCACACGCCAAGGAGTCCTATGACCGAGATGACCTCCACCGCCGCCTACTGGGAGCCGTTGTGGGCCCAGGGCCGGCGGTACCGGCAACTCGACGGCGCCGAGACCCAGCTACTGGACAGGCACCTCGGACCCGGTCGCGGACGCGCCGCCCTCGACGTCGGGAGCGGCGACGGCGCCTTGGCCCGCCACCTCCATGACCTCGGCTACCGCACCACGGGCATCGATTGCTCGCCCAGCGCCGTCGCCCTCGCCGCCTCCCGAAGCTCCGGGCCCGGGCTCGGGCCGGTGTGGCAGTGTCTGGACATCACCACTGGCGACCTCACGGGCCTGCCGGAGCCGGCATACGCGGTCATCACCTGCCGCCTGGTCTACCGGTGGATGGACGACAAACCTGCCTTCCTAGACCGCGTCCGCCGACTCCTCGCACCCGGCGGAACCTTCTGGGTGGTCACCGAGATCGCCGGCCGCCGCCAGCACGATCACCGCCTCCAGGACCTGGGCATCACGCTCTCGGAAGCCGAGACGCTCTCGGCCGGGTGGTCTCGCGTCCACACGGCCGATCTCGATGTCCTCCGCTGCTACGCCCTCCGTCCCTGACCACCTCGACCCGCTGGAGACGCTGAATGACGAACGCCGAGCAGCACAACAAGGAAGTGTGGACCACATACGGCGCACACCAGCTGGCTCGCGATGTCGATCTGCCGGAACTGGACGGGTGGGCATGGGACATCCCCGGCGCCGATCCCGGAGCCGAGGTATTCGGCGACCTGCAAGGGTTACGCGCACTCGACCTCGGCAGCGGCCTCGGCCGGCACGCCGCCTTCCTGGCTTCCCTGGGCGCGAAGGTCACCGCCCTCGAAGCCGCACCCACCCAGCACCAGCGCGCCCTCGCTCGGTACCCCGCCACGCCGGGCCTCCGACTGGTGTGCGCGGATGCCGTCGCCCACCTGCAACGCGCCGACCCATATAACCTGATCTACTCCATCGGCGGCGTCCCCTTCGTGGACCCAGACCGACTCCTGCCCGCACTGTCCAATGCCGTCCGGCCTGGAGGCCGCCTGCTGTTCAGCGCACTGCACACCAACTCGGCGGGCGTCGGCCCCTCGTCCATCGTCGCCCCGCGCCCGGAGCTCCTGCGACTGCCGGGCACCACCGAGGACCACACCGTCCACATGTGGGTCCTCGAACCCCAGCTGTGGGAGGACCTCCTCGTCGCACACGGGCTCACCATGGAGACGGTCTCGACCATCGACTCCCCCAAGGCCGGACAGCCGCTGTCATACCGGCTGTACACGGCCCGCCGACCCGCCCGAGTACCGAGCCGCCCCCGAACCACCGCGCCCCCGCCTCCGAACACCGCCCTCGGCGTCGGCGTCATCGTCCACGGGCCACGCGGCCTCCTGCTCGGACGCCACCGGCGCGGGACCTGGGAGCTGCCCGGCGGAACCGTCGAACCAGGTGAGACGCTGGCCGAGGCCGCGGTACGCGAGCTCGCCGAAGAGACCGGCCTCACGGCGGAGCCCAACGAAGTGCACCCGCTGGGCACCCTCCTCGACCACGTTGGCAACGTCGTCCGGATGACAGTGCCCGTCGTCGTTAAGACCTGGCGAGGCATCCCGCAACAGATCGAGGAGACCATCGGCTCCTGGCGGTTCTGGCCGCTCAAAGCGCTGCCCG
The DNA here is from genome assembly GCF_042892575.1 of Streptomyces sp. NPDC001744. Lineage (NCBI taxonomy): Bacteria > Bacillati > Actinomycetota > Actinomycetes > Kitasatosporales > Streptomycetaceae > Streptomyces > Streptomyces sp. NPDC001744. Next base: position 144,142 of record NZ_JBIAUG010000020.1, on the reverse strand, counting down.
CTCCCCTGTTCGTGCCCAGCAGCCAGTGCCTGACCGCATGGCGGCCAGGCCTCGCGCTCGACCATTCGCCGGTGTCGTTCCAGCCCTTCCACGACGCCGAGATCAGCTGGATCGACTCATGCGACGAGTCGGCAAGGCGGTGTTGAGCGCGCCGGGGCGGCCCTTGGACGCGACGGTCGACGTCGACCCGACACGCTCGACCATTCTGCATCAGGCCGAGCCACCCCTGTGCTCCACGAATCCGCCCGCGGGAAGGAGGGTATCGAGGATGCGCCGGTAGTCAGCACACGCCAGCGGCTCTGAAGTCCAGGCCGGGTCGGCATGTTCGCTGATCAGGTCGAGGAACCGGCCAGGTGTTGTTGACTCCACGGCCCACGCTTCACGGTCGAGCGCGGCCCACCAGACCTCCTTGCGTTCTGGATCGAGGCTGAGCCGGGCGGTGCCAAGGTGACGGCTCAGCGCGTCAAGGGGATAGAGGCCCTGGCCTGCGAGATCGGCGATCATGGCATCGGCTTCGTCAGCTGTCTGGACATGGGTGAAGAAGGGCACGGTATGGCTGCGCTTTCTCAGGTCAGGCAACGAGTTGCGGGTTCCGACCGCCCCGGGTTGCTGCCAGGCTGATGAGCTGGGCGGCACCAAGGACCTGGTCGATGTAGTCGGTGATGTCGTTCGGGATGTCGCTGAGGGGCTTGAGGAGCAGGACGACGCCGAGCGCTGTGTCGCCCCAAAGAGCCGGAGCCGCTACAGAGTCCCAGCCGGGCAGGCATTCCTGGCGTCCGACGGCGTAGCCCCGCATGCGGATTCCGTCGAGGGTCGCGAGGAGGTCGTCGTTGTTGAGTGCACCGGGCCCGGCAGTCTCGGGGATGGGTTCAGCGAGCGCGATTACTCGGAGGCTCGCGGGGACATAGGCGAGCAGCGTGCGCCCGGAGGCGCCGGTGCGGAGGGAGCAGCCGGCGGTGAAGATGTCGTACGCGGTCATGCCGAAGTCGTCCGGGCAGTGAGCCGTTTCCAACCTGACGGGTGGTTGGACCGGCAGCCCCGACGGCGGGCATGAAGAAAGCTCCTGGTAGACGGGTTCACGACCAAGATCACCAGTCCGCCAGGAGCTTTCGCGTGCTTGTCTACCCGTCCGGCATCGATCTGTCCAGCCGCACCCTGCGGCATCTCTCCAGTGTTCTCGCAGGTCACCGCCGTCGGATCGGCTCGCGCTGGCGGCGCCTGACCTGCGGCCGACAGGCCATGCTGGTCCTGGCCCACCTGCGCTGCGGTGACACCTACGCCCGTCTCGCCGCAGGCTTCCGCATCGGAATCGCCACGGCCTACCGCTACATACGCGAGGCCGTCGACCTCCTGGCCGCCCTCGCGCCCACGCTGGAACAGGCCATGACGTCCGTCCGGAAGAAAGGCGTACGTGATCCTCGACGGCACTGTGCTGCCGATCGACCGCATCGCCGCCGACCGGCCTTACTACTCCGGGAAGAAGAAGCACCACGGGATGAACGTGCAGGTCCTCGCGGCTCCAGCCGGACGTCTGATCTGGGTCTCGGACGCGCTGCCGGGAGCCACCCACGACCTGACCGCGGCGCGGGCCCACGGCATTCCCGCCGCCCTCGCCGCAGACGACATCAAGTGCTGGGCCGACAAGGCGTACCAGGGTGCCGGCCCTGCGATCCGTGTCCCGATCCGGGGCAGGAACCTGCGCGGCTGGCGCCGACGTCACAACCGGGACCACACGAAGATCCGCAGCCTCGGTGAACGCGCCATGGCGATCCTCAAGTCCTGGCGGCTCCTGCGGAAGCTCCGCTGCAGCACCACCCGCATCACAGCCGTCGTCGGAGCCGTCGTCGCCCTCGAACTCGCCAGCTGATCAAGATGGAAAAGGTTCATTGCCCGACTGGCAGGCGCTCATCCAGCTCGCCGACGCCCTTGTCGCGGCCTCCTACGGCGAGTACCGAGGCTGGGGCAATGTCGTCGTCTTCGCCGCGTGCACCGCCGCCCGCATCGGTGAGGTCTCCGGATGCCGAGTCGGGGACATCGACACCGCGAACTGGATCTGGACCGTCCGCCGGCAGACGACCCCAGCCCCCGGCGGTCTGGTCAACAAGGGAACCAAGGGCAAGCGCGCCCGCCAGGTGCCCATCATCGAGGAGATCCGGCCACTCGTCGCCGAGCGCGTCCTGGCCGCCGGCCCCGATCCCGACGCCCGCCTGTTCACCGGACCACGCGGCGGCCGTATCTCCACCGCGGTCCTCCGGGACGCCACCCACTGGGACGATGTCGTCACTAAACTCGGGTACGAGCAACTTCGCCGCCACGATCTCCGCCACACCGGACTCACCTGGTTCGCCGACGCCGGCGTGCCGGTGCATGTCCTTCGCAAGATCGCCGGGCACGGATCGCTCACTACCACCCAGCGATACCTGCACCCCGACGTCCGCCAGATCACCGCCGCCGGCGCCGCACTGACCGCCCACCTCAGCGTGCTCCGCGCACCCCGGTCCCTGCCGAGCCCGATCGTTGTGGCCCGCTGACGCGGTCAAGACGGGTTGGTCCCCAAGTGGTCCCCAGAAACGAGTCAGGGGCCGTTTCAGATTGCTCTGAAACGGCCCCTGACCTGCGACTCTTTCGAGTCGGGACGACAGGATTTGAACCTGCGACCCCTTGACCCCCAGTCAAGTGCGCTACCAAGCTGCGCCACGTCCCGTTGCCCGTCTGACCTGGGGTTTCCCCCGGCCGAACGCGCATGAGAACAATACCGCACTTTCCCCGGTGGTCACGAACACCTTTCCCGGCGGCCGGGCGAGTGTGCCCCGGAGGCGATCCGGTGACTCTCCGTGACGTCCCTCCGTGCCGGCCGACGTCCCTTCACGCCTCCCGGAGGGATGAAGGGAAAGCGACGGGCAGCGGCGGCGGCCCGGCCGGAGGGTGATCGAAAGGAGAACGACATGCCGCTCCTTTGTCGAGGAATGGGCTCATATGGTGAAGCCTCAGGGCTGGTGATCATATGACCCGGCATTTTTCGCCATGGTCACGTGGCAGAAAGACGCCTACCGGAAAAGGACGGTGGATCGGGTCGGGCAGGCCAGGACCACGCAAAACACAATCAGTTTCAATCGTCAACCGCTCCTGTTTCAGACAAACTTCCTGGCGATATTGCTCCATCCCGGAAAGATCAACACCATGAAGAGGTCGGCCTGTTCGGGACGGGACCACTGCCGATGCACCATCCGCTCGGCCGATCAGCCGAGCAGGCGTTTCGCAGGGGAGGGACTCGGATGGACAGCTACTTCAACAGCCGACTGCATCATGAGCTCAGGGACCGCGTCCGCGATTTCGCGGAGCGTGAGGTCCGCCCCCGCATAGCCGAGATGGAGGAGTCCCGGACCGTTCACCACGAACTGTCCCGGCTGATCGCCGCACAGGGCTGGCTGGGCGCGACGATCAACCAGGAATACGGCGGCATGGGCGCCGGCCACCTGGCCAAGACCATCATCATCGAGGAACTCTCCCGGGTCAGTGGCGCCATGGGCGCCATGGTCCAGGCGTCCCAGCTGGGCACCGCCAAGATCATCCACTTCGGCAGTGACGAGCAGCGCAAGACCTGGCTCCCCGCCATCGCCGCCGGCGACTGCCTGCCGACCATCGCGGTCACCGAGCCCGAGTCCGGCGGCCACGTCCTCGGCATGAGCGCCGACGCGGTCCGGGACGGCGACGACTACGTCCTCAACGGCAGCAAGGTCTACGTCGGCAACAGCCACGTCGGCGACCTGCACGGCGTCGTGGTCAGGACCGGTCCCGGCTCGAAGGGCCTCACGGCCTTCCTGGTCGAATCCGACCGTCCGGGCTTCAGGACCGGTCCGCAGCAGGCATCCATGGGCCTCCACGGCTTCAGCTTCGGCGAGCTGATCTTCGAGAACTGCCGCGTGCCGGCCGCCAACCGGCTCGGTGACGAGGGCGACGGCCTCTCCGTCGCGTACTCCTCCAGCGTGCTGTACGGGCGGGCCAACCTCACCGCCGTCTCCCTCGGCATCCACCAGGCGATCCTGGAGGAGACCACCCGGTTCGCCTCCGAGCGCATCCGCTACGGCAAGCCGCTCCACGACCTGCCCACGGTCAAGCTGAAGCTGGGGCAGATGCAGTCCCGGCTGATGATCGCCCGGCTGGCCGCGTACCACGCCGTGCACCTGCTCGACCAGGGCCTCTCCTGCGACGCCGAGCTGATGAACGCCAAGCTGGTCAACGTCGAGTCGGCGATCGACTCGGGCCGCAACGCCATGGAGATCCACGCGGCCGCCGGCCTCTTCACGGACCGGAACCTCGAACGGTACCTGCGGGACGCGTACCACATCTTCGCCCCGGCCGGCACCTCCGACATCCAGCTCCTGCGGCTGGGCGAGATGGCCCTCGGCCTGGGCAAGGGCAGCTGGTCGGAGCGGCTGTCCGAGGTGGTCCGCACCCCGGAGCCGGAGCCGGTGCACGCCTGATCCACCACGGTCCGGGGCCCGCGCCGCCGGTCCTCCCTCCCCCGGTACGGGACCCCCGCGACCGGGTCCCGCCCGGCACGCCGCGGGGCCCCGGTACGGTCGTCTCCGTATCGGGGCCCCGTCGCGCGCCGGGCGCCGGCGGTCAGAGCATGCCGTCCTCGCGGCGGTGGATCTGCTCCACCAGCTCCGCCGCCATCGTCTTGATCGTCTCCAGACCGGCGCGCCCCCACGGGTGCACGTCGGTGTCGACCACGCAGATGGTGCCGAGCGCCACGCCGGTGCGGTCGATCAGCGGCGCCCCCATGTAGGAGCGGATGCCGATCTCGTCCACGACCGGGTTCCCCGCGAAGCGCGGGTAGTCGCAGACGTCCTCCAGGACGAGCGCCTTGCGCCGCACCACCACGTGCGGGCAGTAGCCGTGGTCGCGGGCCATGAAGCGGCCGACCCCTCCCCCGCCCGCGGCGGCGGCGCCCAGGTCGCTGCCGGAGTGGGTGCCCTCGGGGGTGTGGAGCCCCGCGAAGAACTGCCGGTTCTCGTCGATGAAGTTGACCATCGAGAACGGGGCTCCGGTGACCTCGGCGAGCCGCTGGGCGAAGTCGTCGAACGCCGGGTCCGGTCGTTCCCCGAGACCCAGCTCGCGCAGCCGCCGCACACGGGTCTGCACGTCCTTGTCGTGCGGGGTCAGCAGGAGGTGACCGGTCGGGTCGTAGGTCATGGTGTGGCTCCGTAGCTCGGCACGGTGTCCGGGATGGTGGTGAGCAGATGCTGGACGAGGGTCAGCAGGGTGCGGATGCCGGCGCTGGAGATGCGGGCGTCGCAGAGGACGACCGGCACCTCCGGCCTGAGGTCGAGCGCGGCCCGCACCTCGTCCGGCTCGTAGCGGTGGGCGCCGTCGAACTCGTTGATCGCGACGACGAAGCGGATGCCCCGCCGCTCGAAGAAGTCGACGGCGGCGAAGCAGTCCTGGAGCCTGCGGGTGTCGGCGAGGACGACGGCCCCGAGCGCCCCCTCGGAGAGTTCGTCCCACATGAACCAGAAGCGTTCCTGGCCCGGGGTGCCGAAGAGGTACAGCACGTGGCGGTCGTCGAGCGTGATGCGGCCGAAGTCCATGGCGACGGTGGTCGTGGTCTTGGACTCCACGCCCTCCAGGCTGTCGGTGGCCGCGCTGACCGAGGTCAGCAGCTCTTCGGTGCTCAGCGGTTCGATCTCGCTGACGGCGCCCACGAAGGTCGTCTTGCCGACGCCGAATCCGCCCGCCACCAGGATCTTGAGCGCGGTGGGGAAGGGGTCGGACGAGAAGCTCTCGTGGCGCTCAGAGCCGTTGTCGTAGGCCATCGAGCACTGCCTCCAGCAAGGAACGGTCGGTGGGATTGGCGTGGAAGCGGGGCGCGCGGGCGGTGAGCGCCCCGCAGTCCACGAGATCGGAGAGCAGGACCTTGGTGACGACGGCCGGGAGCCGTAAGTGCGCCGCGACCTCGGCCACCGAGGTGGGTCCGTCGCACAGCCCGAGGGCGAGGGTGTGCTCGGGGCCCATGTGCGTCTGGGGGGACGAACCGGTCGCCATCACCATCGACAGCAGGTCGAGGGCGGTGGTGGGCCTGGTCCGGCCGCCGCTGACCGTGTACGGGCGGATCAGGCGCCCGGCCGCGTCGTCGAGCCAGGGGCCGTCCTGGGAGGACGTCACGGTCACCGCCCGAGGCCGCCGACCACACCGGCGGCCTGCCGGGCGGGGGTGACCAGATAGGGCCGGACGCTCTTGACGAGCATCGCCATCTCGTAACCGAGGACCGCGGCGTCCGCCTCGCGTCCGGCGAGGACGGCCAGGCAGGTGCCGGAGCCCGCGGTGGAGACGAACAGGAGGGTGGAGTCGAGCTCCACGACCACCTGGCGCACCTCGCCCCCGTCGCCGAACCGGGCGCCCGCGCTCCGGCCGAGCGAGTAGAGCCCGGAGGCGAGGGCCGCCATGTGGTCGGCCGCGTCGGGGTCGAGTCCGTGGACGGATTTCACGAGGCCGTCGGAGGAGAGCAGAACGGCGTTGCGGGTGTACGGGACCCGCTGGACCAGTCCGCTCAGCAGCCAGTCGAGATCCGAGGAATGGCCGGTCGGCACATTGCTCGCCATGGTGCATCTACTCCTTGTGCGCGTCGCCGGGACGCAGCGGTTCGTGGGGGAAGGGCTGGGATTCGGCGAGGCCGATGCCGCGCTGGAAGGCGGCCATCAGACCCGGGTCGTGCAGGGTGTGCTCCTCGGTCTTGCGGGCCACGGGCTCGTCGCGCAGTTGCGGGACGAGGTGCTCCTGGGCGCGCCGTTTGGGCAGCAGGGGCCTGCCGTCGGTCTCGGCGGGGGGCGCCGGGGGGAGCGGCGCGGTCAGGGAGGCGGGCGGGCCCCGGTGCCCGGCGGCGGCGGGCCCGTCCGGTGCGGTGGGAACGCGGCCGGTGTCCCCGTATCCGCTCGGCCGCTCGTCCGTACGGAGGTACGCGTGCGCGCCGGTGCCGGTGGTCTCCTCGGTGCGGACGGGCCGCTCGGGGGAGGGCGCGGGCGCCGGTGCGGAGACGGGGGCGGGGACCGGCACGGGGGCCGTCCCGGTCACGGGCGGGGGCGCCTGCGGGTGGGACCGGACCTGGGCCGGTACGGGGGCCGGCGCCTGGTACGGGAGCGGCGCCGGGGCCGCGACGGCGGGCTGGGACGGGGCCGCGACGGCGGGCCGGGAGGGCGGCTGGGGCTGCGTCCGCACCTGGCCGGTCGGGACCGCCGGGGAGCCGGCGGCCGCGGCGGCCTGGCGCTCGTGCTGGGCCAGGCCCTCCGGGTCGGCGCCGAGCAGGCCCTGCGGGAGGACGAGCACGGCCTGTACGCCGCCGTAGATGTTGGACTGGAGGCGTACGGCGATGCCGTGCCGCCGGGCGAGGGCCGAGACGACGAAGAGCCCGATGCGGCCGTCCTGGAGCAGGTGCGCGACGTTGACCTGGTCGGGGTCGGCGAGCAGGGCGTTCATCTTGTTCTGCTCGGCGACGGGCATGCCGAGTCCCCGGTCCTCGACCTCGATCGCGAGGCCCGCCGTGACGTACTGGGCGCGCAGCAGCACCGTGGTGTTCGGCGCGGAGAACAGCGTCGCGTTCTCGACCAGTTCGGCGAGGAGGTGGATGACGTCGGCCACGGCATGGCCCCGGAGCGTACCGTCGATCGGGGGCACGAGCTTCACGCGCGGGTACTGCTCGACCTCGGCGATGGAGGAGCGGAGCACCTCGGTCATGGTGACCGGGCTCGACCACTGGCGGCGGGAGATGGCGCCGCCGAGCACGGCGAGGTTCTCGGCGTGGCGGCGGATGCGGGTGGCCAGGTGGTCGACGTGGAACAGGCCCTTGAGCAGCTCCGGGTCCTCGACCTCGTTCTCCAGCTCGTCGAGGAGCTGGATCTCGCGGTGGACCAGGGACTGGAGGCGCCGGGCGAGGTTGACGAAGACCTCGACCTTCTGTTCGTTGCCGACGCTGCTGGAGAGCCGGGACGCCTGGACGACGGCCGCCACGGCCGCCTCGTGAGAACGCGTCAGCTCCTGGGAGAGCAGCTCGAATTCGTCACCTGTGGCGGAGGGTTCGGGCGGCGCGGGCCGGGACGGGACGCCTTCTCCCTTGCGCAGTTGTTCGACGATGGCGTGCAGTTCGCCCTGGTGGTGGGCGCTCGCACGGCGCAGGGCGTCGCAGCGTTCGAGTACGGCCCCGGCCGCGCGGTCCGCGCCGAGCGCGGCGGCCGCCACGGAGGCGACCGTGAGGGCGGCGGCTCCGGCGAGCGCGGCCCAGAGGCCGGGCGTGAGGACGGCTCCCGTGGAGCGGATGGTGAAGAGGACGGCCGCCGCGCCGCCCAGGGCCACCGCGACGGCGGGGAGTACGGAGGTGCGCAGGATCTGGGGCCGTATGCGGGTTTCCGCCGCGATCCGCGCGGGGGGCTGCGCGGTGGGGTGGTTGCCGTTGCCGGAGGAGCGGGCGCCCGGCCGGCCGTGCCGCCCGCCCTCACGTCGGTCGGAACGCGAGACGGGTGCGCGAAGTTGAGACATGAGTGTCCTTGGTACGTGCCCGGGATCGGCGTACTGCGGGGGTGTACTGGGGGGTGTGCTGAGAGTCTGCGGGGGTCTGCTGGGGGGGGTGGACTACAAGGGTGCGGTCAGCCTACCGATGATCATCAGCCACACACTGTAGTCGCCAACCATTCACCCGTGGTGCGCAGTTGGCAAACTTACCCGCAGAACGGGCCTCTCTGGTATTGCACTTCGCGCGGCAGGCCGAGAAGCATTGGCCGAAAGTCGTTGTCATGGCGCGGAGTGATCGGGGGGGGCGGGAACGGAAGAGGGCGGAGACGCCTTCGCGCCTCCGCCCTCTACGGAAATCGTTCCCGACCGGAATCCGCCGGCCGAGGAGGCGGACCGACCGGTCCGCCCGGACGCCACCGGCCGTCCGCACCCTCCGGGCCGCCCGCCCGGCGTCCGGACCGGGTCCTCCGGGCACCCGCCCGGCCTCCGGAGCGGCGGGCGGAGCTCCGCCCGGACGCGCGTGCGAACGATTCGGGGACCGGGGGGTCGTGACGTTCGGTGAGCGTGAAACTTTTCCGGATCGTTCCGGGGCACGGGGCGGGGCCGGGACCGCCGGCACCCCCGGGACGCCGACGGCGTCACCGCGGCCGGCGTCACCGGTCGCCCGTCGGGCCCGGATCACCGCCCCGCGCCCCGGCCGCGTGCCCGGCGGGCGGGGAGCGGCGCCGAGGGGGGCGGGGGCTCCTCGGCGGAGTCCCGCCCCTGCCGCCCATGACGGTCGCGCTCGTCAGTTCCCCGTGGCATACGGGGAGGCGCCCGCGGCCGTGCGGATCTCCGGGAGCGCCGAGTAGAGGCTCGCGCCGGGGCAGAGCGTGGCGTAGCCGTCCCGGTGGCCGGAGACGGTGTTCAGCGTGGCGGCCTGGCCCTTCTTCCACACGCCGGTGTCGGCGGCGGCGGTGAGCGTCACCTTCGCCTCCGGGTCGACGCCGTGCAGGCCGAGCTTCCAGGCGGCGAGGTCGGCGACGGCCTGCTTGGCCGCGGCCGTCGGCGTGCCGCCGTTCTCGTAGTCGCCGAGCAGGGAGATGCCGGAGGAGTAGCCGTTGAACCCGTAGGTGTGCGCGCCGAGGACGGGGCGGTCCACACCGCCCGCACGCCCCTCGAAGACCGTGCCGCACTTGTCGACGAAGAAGTTGTAGCCGACGTCGTTCCAGCCGTTCGTCCGGACGTGGTACGTGAGGATCGCGCGGATGACGGCCGGGGAGTCGGCGCAGGCGTAGTCGTTCGTCCCGGCGGTGTGGTGGACGAAGACCGCGTCGACCTTGCTCAGGTACGAGGGCGGGTCCTGGACGAGCGATTCGTCCGCGCCCCAGTCGGCACGGCTGACGACGGCGGGAGCGGTCGGAGCGGTCGGGGCCGGTCCGCCGGACTCCTCCGCGAGGGTGGTCCGGGTGGCGTCGGGAGAGGCGGTGGGTCCGCTCCTCCCCTTTCCGCCGGCCTCCCGGCCCCCCTTGCCCCCGACGGTCACGCCGGGGTCGATCATGTCGAGGCGGAGCGCGTCGGGCACCGCGGCCTCCCCTCCGTCCGCGACGACCCGGGCCTCGACCCCGTCCGACGGGCCGACCCACAACGGTTCCGAAGCGCCCCGCGCGTCCGACGCCCCGCCCTCGGCGGTTTCCGGTGCCCGTACGCCGAAGTCGAGGTCGCGCCATGCGCTCCACTCGCCCGTGGCCGCCCCACGGGTACGTATCCGGGCGGTGCCCTCGAAGGTGTCGCCGCCGTTCTCCCACGAAACGCCGACGAGCGAGAACGTCTGCGTATCGGTGCGCGGGAGCGTACGCCTCTTGGCGTCCTTGCCGTCCAGAGGCAGCGCATGCGCCTTCGGCGGCCGTGTCCCGTCACCGGGCCCGGCGCCGGCGCCGCGTGCCGGGGCCGCGACGGCGGTCACGCCCGTGCCTCCCAGGACGACGACTCCCGCCGCGAGCCACACCATGTGCTTCTTGCCGGTCGCCCGCCTGGCGCGGGTCCCTCTCGGACTCATGTCCCATCCCTCGTACGCGGTTGGTCGGATGCGCGGCCATGCGCCGACGGCCGGCCGTGCCGCGGGCAGGAGAGAGGGGGGCCGCACGGATTTCGGGTGACTCCCGGGTTTCCAGGGCATTCACCTCGGACGCCTCTCCCCATTCCCGCCACGCAGCGGTTATACATGACGATCCCGCCGGGGTGCATCCGGGCGGTCAAAAGGGACAGCACACACTTCGGAGAACGACGTTCATCCGTTTGCTCCGCCGGAAAGCGGTTCACCGGAACACGTGGCGCGGCCAAACGCTCCCGAGGCGGTGGCGCGCTGGACGTACACGCCGCGGACCGTCAACGTGCAAGCCGCCTGCCCGCCCTTTCCGTCGAGGACGAGAGCGATGGTCGGCGCCTTGCCGAGGGGAGCCCGGACGGACCTCTTCCAGGGAAGCGCGACATTCTTCTCGACCGTGGCCGTGCCGTCCTCACTGCGGGCGAGATAGGAGATCTCGGCGGTTCCCGACCCTGTGAACTCGTACGTCACCTCGGCCGTCGGCGCAGTTCGCGGCCGGGGCCGCTCGTCGGTGTCGAGCACGCCGCAGCAGACGAGCCCGAGGCAGGCGAGCAGGACGGTTCCGGCGGCCAGGAGTCCTCCCCGGTCCGGCAAGCCCCCACCGCCCCCCTGTCCGCTCCTCCGCCGGGCAGAGTTTTCCGCGATTTCACTGGACGACATGCAAGGCCCCGGCTTTCGGTGAACCGACAGATGAACCGGGCGGTTTTACATCATGACACCGGCTTCGTGCGAGCAGGAGGAAAATTCGGGCGAACAACCCCACCCCGGAGCCCCCTTCCGCCCCTTATGTCACCGGGGTTGACCGGGCATCGGAAGGCTGGCTAGAAATCCCACCGCGACTCCGCGGTCTCAATTTTCCCGCTTCCCGCGGTCGGGTCGCACTGCTCCAAGCCGGGCGGAAACATTCGCTCCGGCTCGTTCGGCGTGCCCATTTCGCGTGCAACGATGCGGGTACGCCGATACCGAAAGGTATCGTGGTGAAATTCCCACACAGGAGAATGCTCTCCTGTCTGGTCGTATCGGCGGTGGCGGGCACACTCCTGCCTCAGGCCGCCCATGCGGCTCAACCGTCGTCGTCCACGGACGGCGGCACCGGTGTCTTCGACACGATCGCCGGCTGGTTCTCGGACGACGGCGAGAAGGCGAAGAGACCCCCGGTCGGCGGGGCGCTGGAGATCCCCAGCCGGGAGAAGCTGCCCGAGGGCGAGAAGCTTCCGAAGGCGAAGCGGGTCAAGGAGCTGACCGACCGGCGCACGTCGCGGGCGCGTTTCTGGCAGCTGTCGGACGGCCGGATCGAGGCCGAGCTGACGGCCAGGCCCACGTCGTACCGGTCGGGGAACTCCTGGAAGCCCGTCGACACGACGGTGCGTGCCACCCGGGACAAGGGCTTCGACTTCGCCAACACGGCGAACGCCGGCAAGAGCTGGTTCGGTTCCGACGCCGGCGGGTTCATGCGGTTCGAGGCGGAGGGCGGCGGGGCGGTCACGTTCGGCCTGACCGGCGCAGGTGCCGGCGCGCTCAAGCCGGAGGCGAAGGGCGACCGGGTCGTCTACAAGGGCGCCGTCTCCGGGGCGGACCTGTCGTACCGGGTCGGCAACGGCCAGGTGAAGGAGGACATCGTCCTGGCCGAGCGCCCGGCCGGACCGGTGTCGTTCACCTTCACCCTGGACACCGAGGGCGGTCTGACGCCGAAGACCCGCGAGGACGGCTCGATCGCCTTCTTCGGCGAGGCCCCGGGGACTCCCGTGATGGTGATTCCGGCTCCGTACATGACGGATGCCGGGAAGGACCCGCAGTCGGTCACCGGCGGCACGTACAGCACCGCGGTCACCCAGAAGCTGAGCCGTGACACGGACGGCAAGGGCTGGAAGCTGACCGTCACGCCGGACGCGAAGTGGCTCGCGGCCAAGGAGCGGCAGTACCCGGTCGTCATCGACCCGACGATCACGATCACGCCGATCGCCTCGGTCTCCGAGGACACGATGGTCCTCTCCGACCAGCCCGGGGTGAACTTCAACAACACCTGGAAGCTGTCGGTCGGCAAGACCGACACCGGCATCGCCCGCTCGCTGGTCAAGTTCCCGCTGAACGAGATCCCGGCCGGGGTGAAGGTCGACGCGGCCCGCCTCAGTCTGTACTACGACCAGTCGCACACCACCAACGCCAACACGGTCGCCCTCGAAGCACACCGGGCCACCGGCGCCTGGAGCGAGGCGGGGGCCACACCCGCGACCTGGTCCAACACCAGCGCGCTGGTGGGTGAGCTGTCCGGCACCACGGTGCAGCTGGACGACGGTGACGCCGGTACGGCGGCGGTCGGCGAGTGGCCGCGGGGCACCACGACCGGCGGTGCGGCGACCAACGACGACTACGCGTTCAACAAGAACGCGCTCACGGGTGAGTCGTACGCCTGGCAGCCGAGGGTTCCGGAGACCGACACCTACCGGGTGGACGTGCACTACCCGGCGGCGGCGGACGCGGCCACGGCCGCCCCGTACACCGTCACCCACAACGGCGGCACCAAGAGCTACACGGTCAACCAGACCGGCTCCGGCGGCGTCTGGAAGACCCTGGACGCGGCGGAGCTGAGCTTCGCCAAGGGCAACGCCGGCAAGATCGTCCTGGGTGACACCGGCTCGGCCACGACCCGGGCGCTGGCCGACTCGGTGCGCCTGGTGAACCCCGCCGAGATCACCAAGGCCGCCTGGGACTACAACAAGTGGCACGACTTCCCGGTCGCCGACACCGTCCAGAAGTGGGTCTCGGGCACGGCCGTCAACCACGGCTTCGTGCTCAAGGCCAAGGACGAGACGGCCACCGCCCCGACCGGAGGCCCCCGCTACGAGGCCGCCGACGGCAACGCCTACGGCGACGAGACCTCCACGTACCCGCGCCTCACGGTGACCTACGGCGCCGTCGGCACGTCGCTGAACTCGCCGACCGTGGTCCACTCCACCGGCCCGGAACTCTCCTGGCCGGCGTACGCCAACACCAGCGGCGACACGGGCCTGGACATCGTGGAGTACCAGCTGCACCGTTCCACGCAGCAGGTCTTCACCCCCTCCGCCGCGACGCTGATCGCCCCGATCGCGTCGGGCACGACGGCGTACACGGACACCACGGCGGTGCCGACCCCCGACTCCAGCTCCAGCGAGATCGGGAAGTCGTACTACTACCAGCTCGCGGTCAAGACGCAGAACGGGCAGCTGCTCGGCTCGCCGACCCGGATCGTGGGCATCCCCAAGGCCGGCCGGACGATGAGGATCATCCAAGCGGGTCAGGTCGACACCACGCTCTCCTCGCAGCAGCCGACCGTGAACCACGACGGCCTGGTCTCCGGCAAGGCGCAGACCTGGCTGAGCGTCGGCAACAACTCCGGCACCTACGGCAAGACCCGCGCGGCCCTGAAGTTCCCCACCACATCCATCCCCACCACCGCCACGGTGCTGGAGAACAAGATGTACCTGTGGGGCGCCGAGACCACCAGCACCACCAACGGCGCGATCTACGAACTCCACTCCCTCACGCGGGACTTCACCGAGACCCAGGCCACCTGGAACAACGCCGCCTCCACCACCCCGTGGACCACGGCGGGCGGTGACTTCTCGGCCGCCGTCTCCGACACCGTCCCGCAGATCACCGACGAGGTCGGCCGCCACTGGTGGGACGCCACCGGACTGATGCAGTCCTGGGTCAGGACACCCGCCGACAACAAGGGCGTCCTGGTCAAGCTGAAGGACGAGACCACCACCGGCCCGCAGGAACGCACCCTGTTCCTGTCCGCCGAGGCATCCGACCCGCAGCTGCGCCCGTACATGCAGGTCATCTACGTCGACTCGACCACCGAGGACACGTACTACGCGCCGACCACCCCGGCCCGGATGACCCCGAACACCACCTACACGGTGGAGTTCACGGTCACCAACACCACGTCCACGGCGTGGGCCGCGGGTGAGCGCGAGCTGTCCTACACCTGGAAGCTCCCCGACGGCACGGATGTGACGACGGGCGGCAACCAGCTCAAGACCGCGATCCCGGCCCTGCTGCCGGGCAAGTCCGCCACGGTCCAGGCCAAGGTCGCCACCCCGATCAACTCGGACTCGGGCAACAAGCGCAACGAGTACGTCCTCGGCTGGGACGTCCGCAAGATCTCCGACGGCACCTGGCTGTCCGCGGGCACCGGCGCCATCCCGTCGCTGAAGCAGAACGTCGCCATCGAGGACCCCACGTCCAACAGCCTCGGCACGGAGAAGTTCTACAGCTACACCGGCAAGAACACCGGTGCCGGATCCACGGTCATGAACAACCTGGCCTCCGGCAACAGCGTCTGGCAGTACAACGCCTTCACCAACCCCGGCCGGGGCCTGAGCACCTTCGTCCGGTTCGCCTACAACTCGCAGGACACCTCGGACACGGTGGCCGGCCACGGCTGGTCGGTGCAGGCCGCGGGGCCGATCCGGCTCGGCGCGCCGCTCGACTTCCACCCCAACCCGAACCCGACGGAGATCCGTCTCCCGGACGGCGACGGCACCACACACGTCTTCCGCAAGGAGGCGGACGGCACGTGGAAGGCCCCGGCGGGCGTCCACTACAAGGTCACCATGAAGGCCGGTCTGGACTGCAAGCCGACCAAGGACCCGGTCCCCGACGCCTGGACGCTCACGCGTCCGGACGGCACCCGGTTCCTCTTCGGCTGCGACGGCTACATGACCTCGACCGTCGACAAGAACGGCAACACCCAGACGTTCACCTACGAGGAGCGCAAGTCCAACAACAAGCCGACCAAGTTCCTGACCTACATCACGGACCCGGCCGGCCGCCAGACGCTCACCGTCGACTACTTCAAGAAGGGTGACGCGTCCTACGAGTACATCGACGGCTCGGGCGCGAAGGTCACCGGCTCGAACCTGACCAACTCCAGGATCTACGACCACGTGAAGTCCATGAAGGACGTCTCGGGCCGCACGATCACCTTCCACTACACGGACAAGGGTCTCCTCGGCCGCATCACCGACGGCGCCGGCTCCACCCAGCCCAAGGTCTTCTCGTTCGCCTACGACGCCACCCAGGGGAACAAGAACGTCAAGCTGGTCAGGGCGACCGACCCGCGCGGCAACGCCACCTCCCTCGGGTACCACTTCCCGAAGGAGGGCGACGACCCGAAGTACCACTGGTGGACGCAGACGATCACCGACCGCCTGAACGGCGCCACGGGCTTCACGTACGCGGTGGACGCCGCGAACGCGAAGTTCACGAGCACGAAGGTCACCGACGCCGAGTCCCGTGCCACGGTCTACGTGACGGACGACTTCGGCCGCCCGGTCCGGACGACCAACGCCAAGTCGCAGACCACGAAGATGGCGTGGGACGCCGACAACAACGTCACGTATCTGGAGGAGGCCAACGGCGCCAAGACCGCGTACTGCTACGACCAGAAGACCGGCTACCCGCTCTGGAAGCGCGACGCGGAGAACAACAAGGGCGGCGTGCCCGCGGCCGCGGAATGCGCACCCGGCACCTACCCGGCGGACTCCTCCCGCTACAGCTACCAGACGCGCCTGGACGGCTTCTCGGCCGACCTCTCCACCAAGGCGTCCCCCGAGGGCCGCACGTGGCAGTTCGGCTACGACACGTTCGGCAACCTGAAGACGGTCACCGACCCGAAGGGCGTCGCCACCGCGACGGCGGGTGACTACACCACGACGTACGAGTACGACGCGTACGGCCAGCTGACCAGGGCGACCGACGCCAACGGCAACCCGACGACCAACAGCGGCTTCACGCCCACCGGGTACCCGGCCACCATCACGGACGCGCTGGGCGAGTCCACGTCGTACGTCTACGACGAACGCGGCCGGGTCACGGAGGTCACGGACGCGCTGGGGACGAAGACCACGCAGGCGTACGACACCTTCGGGCGCCCGCTGGCCTCCACCGTGCCGAAGGACCGGGCCGCGGGCGATCTGATCACCACTCCCGCACCGGTCTACGACGCCAACGACAACGTCACGACCGTCACGGCGCCGCACGGCGCGGTGTCCACGGCCGTCTACGACGCCGCCGACCAGATCACTTCGGGCACGGCCCCGAAGGACTCGCCGACGGCACCGGCGCGGACGACGACCTACGCCTACGACAAGGCGGGGCACCTCCGGGCGACGACCGAGCCGAAGGGCCTCGCGACCCCGGCGGACCCGTCCGACTACACGACCACACACACCTACGACGAGATCTACCAGCTCGTCTCCGTGATCAACGGAGCGGGAGACAGGATCTCCTACACCTACGACGACGTCGGCAACGTCGTCACGGTCGTCGACCCGAAGAAGAACGCCACCGTCGACACCGCGGACTACACCACCAGGACGGTCTTCGACCTGGACCACCGGCCGGTCGAGGTCGTCGACGCCCTCGGCAAGTCCAGCAAGCGCACGTACGACAAGGACTCGCTGCTGCTGTCCACGACGGACGCCGAGAACAACACGTCGTACATCACCTATGACGAGCGCGGCCGGCAGACCGAGGTCAGGGCGCCGCACTCCGGCACCGGCGCGGACATCACGTACCGCACGACCCGCTACGAGTACGACCAGGTCGGCAACGCCACCAAGGTGATCTCGCCGCGGGGCGCCGCCACCACCACGGCCGACGACTTCACCTCCCGTACCGAGTACGACGCGCTGAACCGTCCGGTCAAGCAGTTCCAGCCGTACGACCCGGCCGACACCCGCTACAACAGGCCGAACGTCTACACGCAGACGTTCTACGACGAGGTCGGCCGTGTGGCCAGGACCTCGATGCCGCCGTCGGAGGGCCAGACGGTCCGCAACGACACGGTCTTCGAGTACTTCGACAACGGCTGGACGAAGACGTCCACCGATCCGTGGTCCATCGTCACCTCCTACGACTACAACGCCATCGGCCAGCAGACCTCGCGGACGCTGACCTCGGCGGGCGGCTCCTCCAGCCGCACCATGGGCTGGTCGTACTACCCGAACGGCAGGCTGAAGTCCAAGACGGACGACGGCGTTCCGGTGGGCAGCGCGGTCGTGCTCGTCGACAACTCCGACACCCAGCACACGTCTTCCACCGGCACCTGGACCGCGGGCAGCGCCGCGGGCCAGACCGGGTACGACCACCGGTCGCACGTAGCGGGTTCCGGAACCGACGCCTGGACCTGGACGCTCAACATTCCGAAGGACGGCACGTACACCGCGTACGTGAAGTACCCGAAGGTCACGGGCGCGACGACGGCCGCGAAGTACACGATCACCCACAGCGGCGGCACGGCCGACATCACCAAGGACCAGAACGCGGAGACCGGCACCTGGGTCCGGCTCGGCTCCTACGCCTTCACCCGGGGCAACACGGCGAAGCTCCGGCTCGCCCAGAGCGGCGACGGGACCGTCGTCGCCGACGGCGTCAAGCTCGTGCGCGACACGTCGTCCGAGTCCGACACGGAGAAGCACACCTTCTCCTACGCCTACGACCTCAACGGCAACCTGACCTCGATCGACGACACCTCGTCGGGGGCGAAGGTCGACGCCTACACGATCTCCTACACGGGCCTCAACCAGGTCCGGCAGGTCACCGAGGCGCTCGCGGGCCAGGAGAAGAAGTCCAGCACCTACACCTACGACGCCAACAGCCAGCCGGAGACCGTCACCCACAACGACCAGTTCTCCCGGTACACCTACGACGCCCGTGAGCTCGTCAAGACGGTGTCGGTCGGCACGAGCCCGGCGGACCCGTCCCCGAAGGTGTCGTCGTACGCCTACACCGACCGCGGCCAGGTGTCGCGGGAGACCAAGGCCAACGGCAACACCGTCGACACGGCCTACTTCCTGGACGGTGCGATCCGCACCACCACGGAGAAGAAGGGCAACGGCACCCTCGTCGCCTCGCACACCTACGCCTACGACGCCAACGGCAACAAGGCGCAGGACGCGGTGAGGAAGATGAACGCCGACAACCACGCGGCGTACCTCGACTCCACCACGGCCTACTCGTACGATCCGGCCGACCGTCTCGCCAAGGCGGTCAAGACGGGCAACGGCGCGGGCACCGAGACGTACGTCCACGACGACAACGCCAATGTGGTCAGCCAGAACGTGAAGGGCACGTCCACCGTCTTCGCGTACGACCGCAACCGGCTGCAGACGTCGACCACCGGCGGCACCACGTCCACGTTCGCCTACGACCCCTTCGGCCGGACGGAGTCCGTCACGCAGGGCGGGCAGATCGTCTCCCGGAACGTCTACGACGGTTTCGACCACGTCGTGGAGTCCCAGCAGCGGGACGGCTCCGGCGCGATGAAGTCGACGACCTACGCCTTCGACCCGCTGGACCGCACCACGTCGAAGACGGCCGACGGCAAGACCACTCAGTACACGTACCTCGGACTGTCGGGCGAGGTGCTGAACGAGGAGGTCGCCGGCAAGCTCACCAAGTCGTACCAGTACTCGCCGTGGGGCGAGCGGCTCTCCCAGATCAAGCACAACGGTGACGGGACGACCGAGGACGGCTTCTACGGCTACAACAGCCACACCGACGTCGACACGCTGACCGACAGGAACGGCGACACCAGGGCCACCTACGGCTACACCGCCTACGGCAGCAACGACACGTCCGAGTTCACCGGTATCGACAAGCCCGACGTCGGCGACCCGACGAAGGGGGAGTACAACTCCTACCGTTACAACGCCAAGCGGTGGGACGCCCAGTCCGGCACCTACGACATGGGCTTCCGCGACTACGACCCGGGGCTCAACCGCTTCACCACCCGGGACATGTACAACGGCGCCCTCGCCGACATGGGGCTCGGCAGCGACCCCTTCACCGGCAACCGCTACGCCTTCACCGGTGGCAACCCGACCAGCAACGTCGAGGTCGACGGGCACTTCGCCATCGCGATCCCCATCGTCATCGCCCTCGTCGCGGTCGCGGTCGTCGCCACCGACGAAGTGGTCGCCGAACAGCAGGGCCGACCGAGCCTCGCGGACAGCCTCGGCGACGCGCTGGTCTCCACCGCCCGTGGCATCAACGACGCCATCGACCGGGCCAGGCAGCCGAAGCCGAAGCCCAGGCCCGCACCCGACGGCGAGGACGACGACGGCAACAAGTGCGGGTCCGGCTGGGTCCGGTACGGCGACGTGGACAAGAAGAACGGCGGCCGCGCCACCGGCATGACCTCCTGCCTCACCAAGGACTACGTGGACTCGCACTCGGGTTCGGAGACGGACACCCAGGTGTTCACCCCTCCGGGGTACCGGTGGGCACAGCGCACCGCCGGCTTCCTCGGCGCGCGTCCGATCCAGCAGAACATCAACGCCTGCCACCTCCTCGCCAACCAGCTGACCGGCTCGGGCACGGACCCGCGGAACCTCGCCACGTGCGCCCGCGGAGCCAACGCCAAGCAGCTCGGATCCCAGCAGGGCGACGGCAACATGGCCAAGTACGAGGCGGACATCGCCGCGGCCGTGCAGGCGGGACAGGACGTCTACTACTCGGTGACCCCCCGCTACAGTGGCCGCCGTACGGTGCCCACCGGGTTCGCGATCCACGCGCAGGGGACGAACCCGGACGGAAGTGCCGGGATATCGATCAACACGTTCATCTCCAACACCCTGGCGGGACGCAATCTCGGCATGTTCAACGACCCGGCCACCGGCCGACAGGTACCGACGGGATCGATGGGTTGATGGCGACCGGAAGGAGAAGGAGGCACCGCGATGACTGATCCGGAGACGCTGCGACAGCTCATGCCGCCGAGGACGGCGCCCGGGGCGCCCGTCGACTGGGCTGCCATGGAAGCGTCGTGGGGTACGGAGTTCCCGCCCGACTACCGCGCCTTCATGGAGGTGTGGGGCCCCGGGGCGATCGGCAACTTCTTCGTGGTCCAGGCGCCCGAGCCGAAGGCGGAGCAGCCGACGTCGCCCTACGGCGGCATGCTCGTGGAGACCCTCACCGCCGAGGATGCCTGGGGGGCCTTCGGCAAGGAGCCCGCACTGGAGGGGACGCGGCCGCGGCTCATCGCGTGGGGTTCCGACGCGGCGGCGGACATCGTCTGCTGGGACGCCTCCGGCGACGACCCGTCCGCGTGGCCGGTGCTCGTGTACCACCGGGGCAAGGGCGTCTGGCAGCGCCACGACTGCGGGATGGTCGAGTTCCTCGTCCGCGTCCTGCGGGCGGAGTTCCCGGCGAACCCTCTGAGCGACCTCTCGCTCTGGGGCAGGCACCCCGCGCGCTTCCTGAGCGAGAGCGAGGAGGAGCACCTGCTGGAACAGGGGCTCGACCCGTGGGCGGAGTGACCGTCGGCACCGGGCCGGCCGGCTGACCGCCGAGCCGGGCCGCACCGCCGGGCACCCGCGGGTGCCCGGCGGTGCGGTGCGGGGCGCTCCGGTGACACGGGGGGCTCCGGTCCCGTCACGGCCCGCCGGCCCGTCCGGCGGGCCGTGACGTCCCGGTGCCGTCTCCTCGGAACGGACTTCGGGGGCGTTCCCCCGGCTCCCCCCGGCGGAGGTTCGGCACTCCCCCGCCGACCCCTCCCGCCCGGGTGTGGCGATGATCACAGGGCCGCCCCGTGACGATCGGGCGCCCGTCTCCGCTTGATCATCGGGAGGCGCGGAGAACGCGCACCCTCCCGATGGCCTTGGAGAACCGGGGAGCCGCACCGGTTCGCGCACGAAGGGTGGAACCGATGGACCACGTCAGCCGTACGCTGCGGGCCGCCGACATGAGTCGCTGTGCCTCCGCGTTCGCCTCCCGCACGGCCTCGCGGACACGGCTCCCCCTCGACTTCTCCGCGGCCAGTCTCCGGATCGTCGATCGCGTGGTGGACGGGCTGCGGAGCGGAGCCGGCGATCCGGATGCCGTCGCACCGGTCCTCCACGAACTCGGCGCGTACGTCGGCGAGGTGATCGTCCGTCGGGCGCACGCCCTCTGGGTCGACTTCGACGGGGCGACGTCCGAGCTGTTCCGGCAGCCGGTCGGCGTCCGGACACCTGACGGACGGGCATGGAATCCGCTCGGCAAGGTGGTCAATCGCTTCGAGGCCGGTTCCGGTGAATCCGCCTACGCGTTCTTCCTGTTGATTCCGCGACAGGCGCGGGTCCCGCCCTCGTCGCGGCACACCGCCGACGGCCGCCCGCCGGCAGCCGCGTAAGGTGATCCGCCGGACAGCGTGACACCGGAAAACCAGAGGAAGATCATTTGAGGGCGGACGACGCCGCTCTGCAGCGTGCGGTGGAGCGTGCGCAGGCCGGTGACGACGAGGCGTTCGCCGATGCCTACCGGATCGTGCAGCCCGGGATGCTCGGCTACCTGCGGGGGCTCGTCGAGGACGCCGCCGAGGACGTGGCCTCCGATGCCTGGCTCGAGATAGCCCGTGACCTGGGGCGGTTCCGCGGGGACGGAGCGGGGTTCCGCGGCTGGACCGCGACCATCGCCCGTCACCGCGCGCTCGACCACCTGCGGCGCCTGCGCTCCCGGCCGTCGACCACCCCGCTCGAACAGGGCGTGCTCGATCTTCCCGCCCCGCGGGAGACGGCGGGCGAAGCCCTGGAGGCGATGTCCACCGCCGAGGCCCTGGCCCTGGTCGCCGGCCTGCCCAGGGACCAGGCCGAGGCGGTGCTGCTGCGGGTCGTCGTCGGGCTGGACGGGCCCGCGGCGGCCCGAGTACTGGGCAAACGGGTCGGAGCGGTACGCTCCGCCGCGCACCGCGGACTGAGGCGGCTCGCGAAGGAACTCAAGGGATGAGGAGGTGGAAGCGGATGCGGAAGCACGACGAGATCGCGGCGGCCCTGGCCGACGCCCTGCGGCCCGCCGATGTGGACGACGCCTCGACCCGAGCGGCCGTGGCCGCGTTCCGCGCGGCCCGCGACGCCGGTCTGCACACGTCCCGGCACACCGGGCGCCGCGAGGACTGGCGTCCCGTGCCGGAACGCCGCACGGGACGTTCGCTGAGGGCCACGCTCTCGGCCCTGGCCGCGAGCCTGACCCTGGGTGGTGTGGCCATCGCCGCGTCCGTCCCGCTCGGCCCCGTCGACGACACCGAGACCCGCGAGCCCGAACCCCGCCCCAGCACCGCCGTTCCCCTCCCTTCGGAGGAGCCCACGGGGCCGTTGCCCGGGCCCCCGCCGCCCTACGAGCCGCCGTCTCCCCGCGCCACCGCCGCACCGCTCGTTCCCCGGGCCTCCGTACAGCCTCCGTGGAAGGGCGAGCCACCCTGTCGCCCCCGTCAGGAGAAGACCCCGGGCAGGGATGGAGCCGTGGAGGCCCCGGGCCGGGAGGGTTCCGCCGGCGCGGCACGGGACAGGCACTCCTGGACGCCCTGCGACCCCCGGCCGGCGGCTCCGGCCCCGCCCTCGGCCCCGGACTTCGGCAACAGGCACTCCGGTGCCCCGCCGAAAGCCCCTTCGGCGCCGGCGCCGGACCGGAAGCGCGCCGCGCCGTCGCACACCCCCGGTGCCCCCGCCGGGGACACGAAGGCCGGTGGGCGCGGAGCCGGCGACCGTACGTAGACGCGCTTCGCCATGACCGGGCGGGGCGACCGCACCCCTCCGCCCCGGCCGGCGCTTCACGGCGCGCGCCCGGACGCCCCTCGGGGACGACCCCGACCCGGTCGGCCGGGGTACGGCCCTGCCCGCTCGTCCTCGCCCGACGTCAGCGATCGCCCGCCGGGTCCGGATCCTGTTCGGGGGCCCGGGCGTGAGTCCGCTCCGGCCCTCGACGGCGCCCGTTCAGCGGGCTGTCGACTCCGTCGCGGAAGCGGACTGTGTGGCCGCCCGGGAGGCGGGGAGGCGCAGGCCCTCGTCGGAGGGCGAGCCGGGTTCGGCGGTGCAGACGGTGAGGACGGGTCCGGGTTCGGCCGTCAGCTCCAGCCCCTCGTAGGCGAGGGTGAGGTCGCCGACCGCCGCGTGGTGGAAACGCTTCGTACCCGTGCCGTGGAGGCGGACGTCATGGGCGCCCCGGCGGGTGCGGAAGGCGTCGCTGCGGGTCGACAGCTCACCGACGAGATCGTGCAGGTCCTTGCCGCGCGGGTTGCGGCCGGCCTCGGTGCGCAGGATGGCGACGCAGATGTCCGCGGCCAGGTCCCAGTCGGGGGAGAAGCGGCGCGAGACGGGGTCGAGGAACTGGAAGCGGGCGAAGTTCCCCTGGTTGTGCGGGTTGGCGTAGAGGTCGTGGTGGAAGGCGCGGGCCAGGCTGTTGACGGCCAGGAGGTCCACGCGGCCGTTGCGGACGAAGGCGGGGCGTTCGGTGACCGCGTCCAGGGTCCACCGCGGGCTCGGGTGCGGCTTCCACTGCTTGGTGGCGCGGCGCCGGGCGGCGCCACCGTCGAGCGCGAGCTCATCGAACCAGCGCCCTTCTCGTGACTGCCGGCTTCGTTCAAACGCTCGTGTCGACATCCGTCCGAGGGATTCGGGGCGTTTATGTGGAAGCACTCCGGCTGACCGCAGGATGATCAACTACGGCCCAGTACGGCTCGGCCGACGGACCCGGTGGTCCCCCTCTGGCCGCGGACTCGCATTCATCGCCGGATCCGGGAAGGCGGCAGGCATTCCACTCCCCGAGCACGCGTGGGCTCGCTCGCCTTACGGATGCCGGTCCGGAGGCGTCCTGGCCGCTTTCCCCGAGCCGAGGTCACCAGGGGCCGGACACACCATCACCACTACCAAGGAGCACGGATGCACCTGGTTCCGTCAGAGCAGGAAAAGCTGCTTCTGAGCATGGCGGGGATGCTCGCCAGCTACCGCAAAGAGCGCGGCATCAAGCTGAACTACCCCGAGGCTGTGGCCTACATCAGCTGTTGGGTCATCGAGGAGGCCCGGGCCGGCACCTACACCGTCGACCAGATGATGAGCGACGCCGGCGTTCCCCTGGATCAGCGGAAGGGCGACACCCGGGGCGAGGGCGAAAGCATCCTCACAACGGCCGACGTCATGGAGGGCGTCGCCGAGATGCTCGACATCCTCCAGATCGAGGCGACCTTCCCCGACGGACGCAAGCTCGTGACCCTCTACGACCCGATCCGCGCCCCGAAGACCACGCCCACGGCTACCCCGATCCGCTGAGGACGAGCCCATGCCCTACTTCCAATCACCGGCAGCGAAGCCCACGCCGATCGCGCGTCCGAAGACGCGGCCCGACCACGTCGTTCCTCCCGAATCCCTGCCGCCCTCCGATCTGGATCCGGGCCAGGTCCACAGCTTCTCCCGGTACAAGGTGGGCGGAGTGTGGGTCAAGGACCCTACCGCGGAGCACGTCCTCAACTCCGGCGAGGGCAAGGCCACTGTCTATGTGGTCAACGTCGGTGACCGCGACATCCAGGTCGGCTCGCACACCCACCTGGCCGACGTCAACGAGGACCTGCTGTTCTTCAGCGACCTGGACGCCGCCACCGCTGCCGAGACGGCGCTGACCGACCCCGAGCGCGCGCGGTCCGAGCAGATCGCCGCCGCACGGGAGTTGGCGCACCCACGGTCGAAGACACCGGGAGTGGCCCCCTGGGGCCACCGCCTCGACATCGCCCCGGGGGACTCCATGCGGTTCAGTCCCGAGAACGCGCCCAGCGACGCGATCGAGGTCGTTCCGATCGGCGGGAGGCGCCATGTGCCGGGCTTGCGCAAGGACAAGCAGGCCGACGACGTCGATCTGGACTGACCGGACCCCCGTACACCCAGCTGGAGGAAAGCAATGGCGAAGATCACCCGCGAGCAGTACGCGAAATCCTATGGCCCAACCGTGGGCGACCAGGTCCGTCTGGGCGACACCAACCTCTGGATCGAGATCACCGAAGACCTGACCTTCGGTGGTGACGAGGCGATCTTCGGTGGCGGCAAGACCATCCGGGAGTCAATGCTGCAAGGCACCACCACCAGTACTCAGGGCGCCCCCGACACCGTGATCACCAATGTGATCATCCTGGATGTCGCTCCCGCCCAGGAGCGGGGAAACAGCAACGCCATCGTGCGCGCCGACATCGGAATCAAGGACGGCAAGGTCGTCGCGATCGGCAAGGCCGGCAACAGCGATGTCATGGACGGGGTCACGCCCGGGCTGGAGATCGGTCCCTCCACGGACGTGATCTCCGGCGAGGGCAAGATCCTCACCGCCGGCACCGTCGACACCCATGTGCACTTCATCTCCCCCTCGGCCGTGAGGGAGGCCGTGGCCACCGGGACCACCACGCTGATCGGCGGTGGTGTCGGCCCTTCCGAAGGTTCCAAAGCGACCACCGTGACGCCTGGTCCGCAGCACCTGGTCAATCTGCACCGCGGCTTCGACGACCTGCCGGTCAATGTGATGCTGCTGGGCAAGGGCAACACGGTCAGCAAGGACGGCCTGGACGAGCAGGCGCTGGCGGGCGCCGGCGGTTACAAGATCCACGAGGACTGGGGGGCCACTCCGGCGGCCCTGGACGCCGCGCTGAAGGCCGGAGAGGAGTGGGGCCTGCAGGTCACCCTGCATGCCGACTCCCTCAATGAGGCCGGCTTCGTCGAGACCACCCTCGATGCCATTGACGGGCGTGGCGTTCACGTCTTCCACGCCGAGGGCGCCGGCGGCGGGCACGCCCCCGACATCCTGAAGGTGGCCGCCGAGGAGAACGTTCTGCCCGCCTCGACGAACCCGACGCTGCCGTACACCCGGAACACCGTGGCCGAGCACATCGACATGCTGGCCTCCGCCCACCACCTCGACCTCGGAAACAAGAACGACCAGGCGTTCGCCGACTCCCGCATCCGCTCCACGACCATGTTCGCCGAGGACGTGCTGCACGACATGGGTGCGATGTCCATCACCTCCTCCGACGCTCAGGCCATGGGCCGCATCGGTGAGGTGGTGACCCGCACCTGGCAGGTCGCCCACGTCATGAAGGAGTGGAGCCACAAGACCTTCGAGGACGCGAACTTCTTCTACCGGGCCGAGCGGGGAGCGGGCGACAATGCCCGCGCACTGCGCTATGTGGCCAAATACACCATCAATCCCGCCATCGCCCATGGCATTGACGAGTACGTCGGTTCGGTGGCGGTGGGCAAGCTGGCCGACCTGGTGCTGTGGGACCCGCGGTTCTTCGCCGTACGGCCCGAATTGGTCATCAAGGGCGGCGCCATGGTGCTGGGCAACCTGGGCGACCCCAACGGTTCGGTATCGACGCCGCAGCCGACCTTCCTGCGCCCGGCGATGGCCGACGCACTCGCTCCCCGGCTGTCCTACTCGTTCGTTTCGGACAAGGTCCTCAACCCGCCTTCCGGCACCGACCCATACGGCGCGGTGAGGGGTCGGGGCATCTTCAAGGAATCCTTGAAGGCCACCCTCGGCCTGCGGCGCGAGCTGAAGGGCGCCAAGCCCGTCAAGGACGTCAAGAAGGCGGACATGGTCTTCAACAGCGGGCGGTTCGGCATCGACATCGACCCCAGTACCTTCAAGATCGCGGTGGAGATCCCCGGTCTCGCCGCATCACGGAATCACAGCCTCGTCAAGCACACGAGCCGTGACGGTTTCTGGTATCTCGACCAGCCGAATCCACCGAAGAACCTGCCGCTCACCCAGCGTTACCTCATGTTCTGAGGCGTCCGGTGAGTACTTCTTCGCTCCTGCTCGCCCTGCTGGGCGACGCGCGGCTCCCGGCCGGGGGACACACGCAGTCCGCCGGTCTGGAGCCGGCCCTGCGGGCCGGCACGACATCGGCCGAGGTTCCCGCCTATCTACGCGCCCGGCTCCATACGGTCACCCTCGTGGAAGCCGGAACCGCCGTGGTCGCCCGTGCGGTGGCAGCCGGTGGCGGCGACCTCGCCGAGGTCGAGGCCGCCTGGGCCGCCCGGACCCCCAGCCAGGCGCTGAGAGCCAACGGAAGGCGCCTGGGTCGCGGATACCTGCGTGTCCTGCAGGCGCTCTGGCCCGGCCCCCCTGACGCTCGCGCACGCGGCTGGTCGCGGCCCGTCGTCCTCGGCCTGCTCGCCCACCGGGCCGATATGGCCGCCTCCGACCTGGCCCGCCTGGTCGGGTACGACGACGTCCAGACCGTGACGGCGGCCCTGCTCAAACTCGAGCCTCAGGACCCGCTGCTCATCGCCGCGTGGGTGAAGGACCTGCTGCCCGACATCGACGAGATGGCCGCTCAGGTCGCCCACCTGCACACCCCCGAACAGATCCCGGCCCGCGGCGCCCCCCTCATCGAGCGCTGGGCCGAGACCCACGAAACCACCAAAGAAAGGCTCTTCAGTGCCTGAGAACACCAGCCCCACCCGCGCCATGCGTCTGGGCGTAGCCGGTCCCGTCGGCACCGGCAAGAGCTCGCTGATCGCGACGCTGTGCCAGGCGCTCTCCGGCGAACTGCGCCTGGGTGTCATCACGAACGACATCTACACCGACGAGGACGCCCGCTTCCTCAAGAGCGCCGGGGTGCTGGACCCCGAACGGATCCGCCCCGTGGAGACGGGCGCGTGCCCGCACACCGCGATCCGCGACGACGTGACCGCCAACCTGCTGGCGGCCGAGGACATGGAGGCCGACTTCGGGCCGCTTGACCTGGTCATCATCGAGTCCGGCGGCGACAACCTCACCGCGACCTTCTCCCCCGCCCTGGTGGACGCCCAGCTGTTCGTCCTGGACGTCGCCGGCGGCGGTGACGTCGTACGCAAGGGCGGCCCCGGCATCGCCCGCGCCGACCTACTCGTGATCAACAAGACCGACCTGGGCCAATACGTGGGCGTGGACGTCGAGCGCATGACCCGCGAGGGCCGCGAAGCCCGCCAAGGCTCCCCGGTGGTCGCGCTGTCCCGGCACGACGCAGCGTCCATCCGGATGTTGACCGGCTGGGTCCGGGACACCCTCGCCCGCTACCGCACCGGCGAGCACACCCCCGTCGACCCCGGCCCCATGGCCCCGCACTTCCACGCCGGCCAGGACGGTGAGGGCGGTCTCCCGCACACCCACGCCGACGGCACCAGCCACGCGCACCACCACGCGCCGGCGGATGCCGGGCAGAGCGCGTGACCCGCACAACCCGCCTGAGCGTCGCCCCCACGGGGAGCCGCAGCCGCGTCCACCACACGACTGGGCACCTGACGGTCCGGGTCATGGACCATGACGCGGGCGGAGCCAGGGTGGGGCTGCTCGCCACCCAGGCACTGCTGCTGTCCGGCGACGACGTCCGCATCGATGTGGACGTCGCTCCCGGCGCCTGGCTCGACGTCGTGGAGACAACCGGCACGGTCGCCTACGAAGGCGAGGCACCGTCATCCTGGACGGTCGACGTCACCGTGGGCGACGGAGCCCTCCTGACCTGGGCGGGCAAGCCGTTCGTGGTCTCGGACGAGATCGCCACCCACCGTCGCACCCGGATCCGTCTGCACGGCACCGGCAAGGCGCTGATGCAGGAGAAGATCGTACTGGGGCGTGCCGGGCAGTTGGGCGGGGACCTGAGCATGTGCCTGGAGGCGAGCGACGACACCGGGCCGGTGCAGGTGGAACACCTGAACCTGGGACAGCAGGCCCGTCAGATGCCGGGCGTCTTCGGAAACCTGCGTTCCATGGACACGGTCACCGCGCTGGGATGGACACCAGAACCAACCGGGGAACCAAAGGCAGGCACCACCGGCCCCGGGGAGACCTACTTCCCCCTGGACCGGTCCGGGGCCGTACTGCGCTGGATGGGAATCGGCCGATTCCGTGACCAGTTGTGCGACGCCACCTTCACCACCTGGCGCGAGGAAGCCATGCGCGACTACCGGCACCGACACGCCACACGAAACCCGGGTCACGCAAAGGAGGAAACCGGCCTCCGAGAAGTCGATCGTGAGCCGGCCGCGGACGGCTTGGCAGCCGCGGCCGGGCGGCCCCGTGCCGGGACGCGCCGCGCTCCGTAACCGGATGGCAGATCGACCCACACGCGGCCCCTGCCGGAGCGGACGAGATGGTCGTCTCGCTGTCCGCGAAGGGCCTGACCACCGGCGAGGTCCAGGCCCGCTGGACCCTGCGCCGGAAGACAGCGCTGAACGCCCTCGACGTCACCTTCGACGGCCGCCTCTCCGCAGCCCGCCAGTAACCCTGAACGCCCTGGTTACACCGTTCAATTGACGGACCTCGTCCAGAGGCGAGCCAGCAGGGCCACGACCCTGCCCGGCTCGTCCTCGCCCGACGTCAGCGATCGCCCGCCAGGTCGAGATCATGCGCGGGCGCCCCGGCAGGGGTCTGGGCCGGCTTCGGCCGGCGCCACGGATGAGCGATCGGCTGAGACACACCACGCCACCAAGCCTCCGCGGGCAGCTTCCCCGCCGGCTCGAACGGCTCACCAGGGCGAGGAAACGCCACCGCCTGCCCCGCCTCCTCGGCCGCGTCCTTCGTCCACTCCCCCGGCTCCGCCCAGGCGTGCGGCGCCAGGTTGAAGGTGCCCCAGTGGATCGGCAGCAGCACACCGGCCGGACCGCCGCCCTGGAGGTCCAGGTGGGCCCGCAGGCCCTCCGCCGGGGTCATGTGGATGTCGGTCCAGAACTCGGAGTAGGCACCGAGCTGGATCATGGTGGCGTCGAAGGGGCCGTGGTCCGCGCCGATCTCCCGGAAGCCGGAGAAGTAACCGGTGTCGCCGCTGTGGAAGATCCGGTGCCCGGCTCCCCGCACGACCCAGGAGGCCCAGAGCGTGTGCTGCTTGTTGCGCAGTCCCCGGCCGCAGAAGTGCCGGGCCGGGGTGGCCGTCAGCCGCAGCCCGTCCACCTCGGTGGACTCGTTCCAGTCCAGTTCCCGCAGCCGGGAGGCGGGCACGCCCCAGCGCTCCAGGTGCGCCCCGACGCCGAGCGGCACCGCGAAGAGCGTGTCGGTGGTGGCGAGTTCCTTGATCGTCGGCAGGTCGAGGTGGTCGTAGTGGTCGTGCGAGATCACGACCACGTCGACGGGGCCGAGCGCGGAGAGCGGCGCGGGCACCGGGTGGAGCCGCTTGGGACCGGCGAACGGGAACGGGGAGCAGCGGTCTCCCCAGACCGGGTCGAAGAGGACCCGGTGGCCGTCGATCTCGGCGAGGACGCCGGAGTGTCCCATCCAGGTGAGGCGCAGACCGGTGGCGGGGGGCCGGGCCAGGTCGGCCACGGTGGTGGGATGGACGGGGATCGCGCCGGCGGGGGCCCGGCGGGCGCGCCCCTCCTTCTCGAAGTAGGTCCTGGCGAGTGCGACGGTCGACCCGGAGGGGCCCCGCCGGGTCGGCTCGGGGTTCTGGAAGGTACCGTTCCCGAAGTTCGGCGAGCGGTGGACGCGGGCGAGGCGCTCGCCCTCGGGGTCCGCTCCGAAGGACTCGGGGCGCAGCGAGCGCAGCCGGGCCCGCGACGAACGGTCTGAACCGGTACCGGTCACAGGAGCTCCTGGTCTCTGGGGGTCGCTCCATTATGGGCGGCCCCGCGCCCCGGGGGCCGGGACGGTCCCCGCCCGTCGGAGGGCCGGGGCGGGGGCAGTCCGTACCCGGAGGGCCAGGGCCGGGACGATCCGCGTCCGGAGGACCGGGGCGGGGGCGGCCGGGAGCGGGGCGGGGAGCGGCGTGACCGGTCCGGGGTCCGGTCCGTCAGAGCAGCTCGAAGACCGCCGAGACGGTGACCTGCTCCTCGATCTCCCCGGGGGCGAGGGGGACGCCCGTCTCCTCGGCGGCGACGCCGGCCGCCCCCGAGCCGGGGCGCACGGACTCCCCCTCGCTCAGCGAGACCAGCCGGCCGAGCCGGTGGCCGCTGAGCCGGGCGTGCTGGGTCGCCTTGTCGTACGCGTCCCGGAAGGCGGCCTCCCGCGCCCTGGCGCGCAGCGCCGACGGGTCGGCCACGTCGAACACGACGCCGTTGATGCGGGCCGCGTCCCGGGTGGCCTCGTTGACGGCGCCGACGACCTGCCCGGTCCTGTCGATGTCGCGGACCTTCACGGAGAACGCCTGCCCGGCCTGGTACCCGGTCACCTTGCTCTCGCCCTGGGCGTTCTGGGTGTAGACCGGGGCCAGGGAGAGGCTGTCGGTGCGGACGTCCCGTTCCGCGATCCGCTGTTCGCGCAGCACGTCCAGGAGGGTCTTGGCCGCGGCGCTCTGCGCCGCCATCGCCTCCTTCGCCGTGGCCCGGGTGGCCTCGACGCCGATGGACAGGATCGCCAGGTCGGGCGCGGAGGACGCGCGCCCGGTCCCGCTGACGGTGACCGTCGCGGCCTCCTGGTCGGCGGCGGACGGTGCCGTCCGCGCGAACGCGGCGGCGGGGGCGGCGGCCAGGGCCGGGGCGGCGGTGCCGGTGGCCAGGAGGCCGCCGAGCACGGCGGTGGCGGCGAGCAGACGGACGGTGCGGGTGGCGCTGGGCCGGCGGGTCGTCACGGGCGGTCCCTTCGGAGGTGGGTGCCGGGGCTTCGGCAGGCACATCCCAGCACCCGGCGCCGCCGCGTCCCGCGCGCCACTCCTGACCGGCCTCCCCCTTCACCTCTCCATACCAGCCGGACCAGGTTCCGGCGCGCGCCCGGGTCCGGCGCGCGCCGACGGGCGACCCTGCGCACGACGTTGTCGGTGCCGCTTGGTAGAACTCTTGGCACCAGCGGCCCACGCCGTCCGCCCTCCCCTGGAGCACCCTCATGACCATCGGCCACCACCTGCAGGAGTTCCACGGTCTCCCCGTGTTCGAGTTCCCGGACGCGGCCGCTCCGGTCGGGCTGCCCGACGCGTCCGGGGTCGCCTGGCGGATCTCGGCGCCGACGTACTCCGACCCCGGTGACGAGCGGTGGGCCCCCCGCTTCGAGCGGTTCCTGAAGGCCGTCGACGCCTCGCGGGTCCGCGCGATCGTCGTCGGCGGCTGGGACGAGCCCTACGAGACCTCGTCCGCCGGCATCGTCACCGCCCTGATGGCCGCCAACAACCGGCTCACCGGCCTGGAGGCGGTCTTCCTCGGCGACATGACCTTCGAGGACTGCGAGATCTCCTGGATCATCCAGTCCGACGTGACACCGCTGCTCGCCGCCTACCCGGCACTGCGGGAGCTGGGGGTGCGCGGCGGCACGGGCCTGGCGTTCCCGTCGGTCCGGCACGCCTCCCTGGAGACCCTGGTGGTGGAGGCCGGCGGCCTCGGCGCCGAGGTCGTGCGCGGGATCGCCGGCAGCGACCTGCCCGCCCTGGAGAAGCTGGAACTCTGGCTCGGCACCGACGAGTACGGCGGCGACAGCACCCCCGGGGACCTGGCCCCGCTGCTCGCCGGCACGGCCTTCCCCGCCCTGCGCCGCCTGGGCCTGCGCAACAGCGTGATCGAGGACGCCGTCGCCGCCGCCGTGGCGGACGCGCCCGTCACCGCCCGGCTCGACCGGCTCGACCTGTCCATGGGCGTACTCACCGACGAGGGCGCGGCGGCCCTGCTCGGCGGACGGCCCCTCACCCACCTCGCGCGCCTCGACCTCTCGCACCACTACCTCTCGGAGGCGATGCAAGAACGCGTGCGGGCCGCGCTCGTCCCGCACGGCGTGACCGTGGTCCTCGACGAGGCGCAGACGCCGGAGGACTACGGCGACGGCGAGGTCCACCGGTACGTCGCGGTCGCCGAATGACCTCCGGCCCGCGCCCCGTGGTCGTCGGCGCCCCGGCGGACCGCCGCGTCGCGTTCTTCCAGGACGCGCTGCGGCGCGCCGGGCTGCCCGGGGCACGGGTCGTGCCCTGGTCCGACGTGCTGCGGGGCCGGGCCCGGTTCGCGGCGGGCGAGACCGTGCGCCTGGACTCGCCCGGCGGGGAGCCGGAGACCGACCGGCTGCTGCGCGGGACGGACGACCCGGCCCGGGTCGAGGGCACCGGCCGCTGGTACGGGCGGTTCACCGCCGCCGTGGCGGACCTCGCCCGGAGCGTGACGGAGGCGGGCGGGGTCCTCGTCGACGACCCGGCGGAGCTGCCGGTCCTGTTCGACAAGCGGCTGTGCCACGGCCGGCTGCGGGCGGCCGGCGTGCCGGTGCCCGAGTCGCCGACCTCGGGCGCCTCCGCGCCGGCCGTGCGCGGCTGGGCGGACCTCCGGACGCTGACGGCCGGGGCCGGGATGCGCCGGGTGTTCGTGAAGCTCGCGCACGGCTCCTCGGCCTCGGGGGTGCTCGCGGTGGAGACGAACGGCGCGGGCCGGGTCCAGGCCACCACCTCGGTGGAGCGCGGGCCGGACGGCCGGCTCTTCAACTCCCTGCGGGTACGGCGCTACACGAGCGAACGCGAGGTCGCCGCGATCGTGGACGCCCTCGCCCCCGACGGCCTGCACGT
This sequence comes from Streptomyces sp. NPDC001744, assembly GCF_042892575.1. Lineage (NCBI taxonomy): Bacteria > Bacillati > Actinomycetota > Actinomycetes > Kitasatosporales > Streptomycetaceae > Streptomyces > Streptomyces sp. NPDC001744. Next base: position 110,327 of record NZ_JBIAUG010000020.1, on the reverse strand, counting down.
CGAGCGGTGGCTGCCGAAGGCCACCCAGAACGGGCGGGCCGCCGACCTGCGGGTGGTGGTGGTCGACGGGCGGGCCACCCACGCGGTGCTCCGGACCAGCCGCTCCCCCCTGACCAATCTGCACCTGGGCGGTGCCCGGGGCGACCTGGGCGCGGCCCGTGCCGCGATCGGCGCTGCCGGGGGGCGGTGGGCGGACGTCCTCGGGGTGTGCGAGCGGGCCGCCGCCGCGTTCCCCGGCACCCGGTGCGTGGGCGTCGACCTGCTGCCCTCGTCGGGGTGGCGCCGCTTCGCCGTGGGCGAGGTCAACGCCTTCGGCGACCTGCTGCCCGGCCTCACGGGCCTGCCCGGCGGCGGGGCCGAGGGCCTCGACACCTACGCGGCCCAGGTGGCCGCGCTGTTCCCCCGTACGCCACCCGCCTCACGCACGACAGGCACCGCCCGCACCACAGGAACGAGCACCCCGTGAACCAGCCCGACATGAACGCGATCGTCGGCAGCCACGACCTGCTCCTGGTCACCCTCGACACGCTCCGGTACGACGTGGCCGCCGAGCTGGCGGCCGAGGGGCGCATACCGAACCTGGCCCGGCACCTGCCCGGCGGGGCCTGGGAGCGGCGGCACGCGCCGGGGAGCTTCACCTACGCCTCCCACCAGGCGATCTTCGCCGGTTTCCTGCCGACCCCCGCCGCGCAGGGGCCCCATCCCCGGCTGTTCGCGGCCCGGTTCGCGGGAAGCGAGTCGACCGCCGACGGCACCTGGGTCCACGACACCCCGGACTTCGTCTCCGGCCTCGCGGCCGAGGGCTACCGGACGGTCTGCGTGGGCGGGGTGGGCTTCTTCAACAAACAGCCGCCGCTCGGCTCCGTGCTCCCCGGGCTCTTCCGGGAGAGCCACTGGGAGCCCTCCTTCGGCGTCGCCTCCCCCACCTCGTTCGAGTCCCAGGTGGCGTGCGCCGAGGAGGTGGTGGCCGGGCTGCCCCGGGAGGAACGGCTCTTCCTCTTCGTCAACGTGTCGGCGCTGCACCAGCCCAACTGGTTCCACCTGCCGGGGGCGACCCGCGAGGCGGGCGACTCCCGGGAGACGCACGCGGCGGCCCTGGAGTACGTCGACCGGCACATCGGGCGGCTCTTCGCCGCGGCGAGCCGCCGGCGCCCCTGTTTCGCGATCGTCTGCTCCGACCACGGCACCGCGTACGGGGAGGACGGATTCACCGGCCACCGGCTCGGTCACGAGGTCGTGTGGACGGTGCCGTACGCGCAGTTCGTCCTGCCGGGTCCCGACGGGGAGGGCGCCGCGTGAACACCTCCGGCGTCCCCGCCCCCCGTCCGTACCGGAGCTACGTCTACGCCTACCCGCACAAGACGGCGTACCGGAGGCTTCCCGAACGGCCCGGACTGGCCGCGCTCTGGGCCGGGGAGCCGAAGGACGCGCTCTCGCTCTACGCGCACGTGCCGTTCTGCGAGGTGCGCTGCGGCTTCTGCAACCTCTTCACCCGGATCGGCGCGCCCGGCGAGCTGACCACCCGCTACCTCGACGCCCTCGACCGGCAGGCGGTCGCCGTGCGCGAGGCCCTGGGGGACGGGGCTCCGGTGCGGTTCGCCACGGCGGCGTTCGGCGGCGGCACGCCCACCTTCCTCACCGCCGCCGAGCTGGAACGGCTCTGCGACATCGCGGAGGAGCGCACGGGGGCGGACCTGCGGGCGGTGCCGCTGTCCGTGGAGACCTCGCCCGCGACCGCGACCGCCGACCGGCTCGCGCTGCTCGTGGAGCGGGGCGCGACCCGGCTCAGCATCGGGGTGCAGAGCTTCGTGGAGGCCGAGGCGCGGGCGGCGGTCCGGCCGCAGCGCCGGCCGGACGTGGAGGCGGCGCTCGGCCGCATCCGGGACACCGGCGTCCCGGTGCTCAACATCGACCTGATCTACGGGATCGACGGGCAGACCGAGGAGTCCTGGCGCCGCTCGCTCGACGCGGCCCTGGCCTGGCACCCGGAGGAGCTGTACCTCTATCCGCTGTACGTGCGGCCGCTGACCGGGCTGGGGCGCTCGTCCGCCGCGGACGACCGGGAGTGGGACGAGCGGCGGCTGCGGCTGTACCGGTGCGGCCGGGACCACCTCCTGGAGCGCGGCTACGAGCAGGTGTCGATGCGGATGTTCCGGCGGAGCGGCGCGGCGCCGCTCGGTCCGGACGACCACGCGTGCCAGACGGACGGGATGATCGGCCTGGGCTGCGGGGCCCGTTCGTACACCTCGAAGCTCCACTACTCCTTCGACTACGCCGTGGACATGCGGGAGATCCGCTCGATCGTCGACGCCTACACGGAGACCGGGGACTTCTCGCGCGCCGAGGTGGGCCGGTGGGTCGACGCCGGGGAGGCCCGGCGCCGTCACCTGCTCCAGTCGCTGCTCCAGGCGGAGGGCATGCCGCTCGCCGGGTACGAGGAGCGGTTCGGGTCCTCGCCGTTCGCGGACTTCCCCGGCGAGCTGGCCCGGTTCGAGGCGCTCGGATGGCTGGACGGGGAGGCTCCGGAGGGGCTGCTGCGGCTCTCGCCGGAGGGCCTGGCGCACTCGGACGGGCTCGGCCCCGAGCTGTTCTCCCCCGGGGTACGGGCCGCGATGGCCGCGTACGAGCCGAAGTAGGGGGCGGTCGTGGACCTGACGCTGCTCTACCGGGGGCCGCTCTCCTCCTGCGACTACGACTGCCCGTACTGTCCCTTCGCCAAGCGCCGGGACAGCCGGGAGCAGCTGCGCGCGGACCGGGCGGCGCTCGAACGGTTCACCGGGTGGGCCGCCGCGCAGACCGGGGACCGGCTGCGGATCCTGTTCACGCCGTGGGGCGAGGGGCTGGTGCGTTCCTGGTACCGGCGGGCCCTCGTCGAGCTGTCCCGGCTGCCGCACGTCGAGCGGGTGGCGATCCAGACCAATCTGAGCTGCCGGACCGACTGGCTGGCGGAGGCGGACCGGGAGGGCGTGGCGCTCTGGTGCACGTACCACCCCGGGCAGACACCGTACGAGCGCTTCCTCGCCAAGTGCCGCGACCTGGCGGAGCGGGGCGTCCGGTTCAGCGTCGGCGTGGTCGGTCTTCCCGCGCACCTGGAGGAGGCGCGGCGGCTGCGGGACGCGCTGCCGCCGCACGTGTACCTGTGGGTGAACGCGGCCGAGGGGCACGCGTACTCCGACGCGGAGGCCGCGCGGTGGACGGAGCTCGACCCGCTCTTTCCGTACAGCCGGCATCCGCACCGTTCGGCGGGGCTGCCGTGCCGCACCGGCGAGTCGGTGATCTCGGTGGACGGCGGGGGGACGGTGCGGCGCTGCCACTTCGTCAGGGCGGAGCTGGGGAACCTGTACGACGGTTCGTACCGCGCCGCCCTGCGCCCCCGCGCCTGCCCCCTCGCCGTCTGCGACTGCCACATCGGCTACGTCCACCTGGAGACGCTGCCGCTGTACGACGTGTTCGCCGGCGGGGTCCTGGAACGGATCCCCGCCGTGCCGCCCGCTACAGGGGGATGAGGTCTCCCAGGGGCATCAGGTCGGGGCGCTTGGCCGCGACGCGGTCCCCGGAGCTCTCGCCGCGCAGCCGGCGCCCGATCCAGGGGACGAGGTGCTCCCTCGCCCACTGGATGTCGTCGCGGCGCACTTCGAGCGTGCCGCGCGGCGGGACCGGCGGCCACGCCTGGTCGGGGTCGGCGGGCACCGGGATGCCGAGGACCTGGGCGGCGCGCAGGGCGACCCGGGTGTGTCCCTCGGGCGAGAGGTGCAGACGGTCGCCGTCCCAGGCCCGCCGGTCCTGGACGGACCTCAGGGACCACAGGTCGAGGACGGGGCAGCCGTGGCGGTCCGCGATGGCGCGGACGTGCGCGGTGTAGGTGGCGATCTTGCCGCGCAGGTGCCGGAGCACGGGGACGTCGCGGGTGTCGAAGCCGGTGGTCACCATGACGGTTCCCACGGCGGAGGTCAGGTCGGCGACGGCGCGCTCGAAGCGCTCGGCCACGTGGTCGGGGTCGCTGCCGGGGCGGATGATGTCGTTGCCGCCCGCGCAGAAGGTCACCAGGTCGGGGGCGAGTTCCTTCGCCCGGGGGACCTGTTCCGCCACGATCTGGTCGAGGAGCCGTCCGCGTACGGCCAGGTTGGCGTAGCGGAAGGTGTCCTGCTCCGGCAACCGGTCGGCGAGCAGGACCGCGAAGCGGTCCGCCCAGCCGACGTACGTCCCGTTGGGGCCGGGGTCTCCGACGCCCTCGGTGAAGCTGTCACCGATCGCCGTGTACGACCCGAATGCGTTCTTGTCTCTTGATCTCGAATCGTCTGCCACGGGCGCCCATCCTTCCTTCTCGCGTGTGACCTACGCGACCGTAAGGAGGGGTTGACGACGGGTGAGATATGCCACCGATAAAGATTCCGCCAAGACGGAATACGCCGGCGGCCCGGCATTTTCGTGCCGGGCCGCCGGAAAGGGGTTTCGCCGTTGCGCGTCAGACGGAGACGCCGTGTCCGCGCAGATAGGCCAGCGGGTCGATGTCCGAGCCGTAGCTCGGCGAGGTGCGGATCTCGAAGTGCAGGTGCGGGCCGGTGGAGTTGCCGGTGGAACCGGAGAGGCCGATCTGCTGGCCGCCGGTGACGGACTGGCCGGCCGAGACCGCGAGGGAGGAGAGGTGGGCGTACTGCGAGTACTTGCCGTCCGCGTGCTTGATGACGACCTCGTTGCCGTACGAGCCGCTCCAGCCGGCGGAGACGACCGTGCCGGCGCCGACGGCGCGGACGGTGGTGCCGGAGGAGGCGATGAAGTCGACACCGGTGTGATAGCCGGAGGACCACATGGCGCCGGAGGCGCGGTACGGGGTGGAGAAGCCGCCGGTGACGGGGGCGACCCAGCCGGAGGAGGAGGCGGTGGAGGAGCCGGACGGGCCCTCGGGCGCGTCCGCGGTGGCGGCGGCCGGGGCGGCGGCGCGGCGGGTCTCGCGGGAGGCGCGCGGGGTGTCGTCGCCCTTGCCGGAACTCCGGGTGCCCGGGGCGCTCTTCGGGCCGGTGGGGGCGGAGCCCTCGGCGCCGACGGTGAGCTTCATGCCGGGCATGATGAGGGAGGGGTCCGCGCCGATGGTCCGGCGGTTGTCCTCGTAGAGCTTCCGCCAGCCGCCCGTGACGTGGTGGTCGGCGGCGATCTTCGACAGGTAGTCGCCGCGGACGACGGCGTACGTCGTCGGGGCGGCCTTCGCGGGGACGGCCTGCACGGGGGTGGCCCGCACCTGGGCGGCGGCCACGACGGCCGGGGCGGGGGCGGCGGCCGGGGCGGCCTGCTCGGCGGCGTGGGCCCCCGTGGCGCCGATGAGCGGGAGGGCCACGACGGCGCCTCCCGTACCGGCGGCGGCGAATCCGCGGGTGAGGAGGTTGTTCTTCGGGCGGCGGTGCTTACCCTTCGCGGGCATGTCGAATTCCTCTCCGGCGCCTGCGAGGTGAGCTGTCGGGTTCGGACTGGAGATGTCCGGCCGCGTTCTCACGCGACTTCACCCCGAGCCGTCCTGTGTCACGGGACCGGCGTACTTCCTGGGTCCCCCGCTCCTGCCACGCATGGGATGGGTGGAATTCCGGACGGTGGCAGGATTCGGCGGTCCGACCGGATTGACGGTGACGCTAGACGAGCGGAGTCGGCGTGAACAAGCCGTTCTTCGGTCCCGGGGATTCCGCGCTAGATCATCACGAGGCGATCACGGTCACCCTCCGTGGATGACGGTCCTTCGATTTCCCTGTGCCGTACGGAAATCACGCCGGCCTCCCGGCCACGATCCGTCACTTCTATGACGCTGCTCACGCGCCTTTCCCCATCTCACCCCAACCGGGGCTTGTCATAACCAAGGCCCTAATTCGGACAGTTCACCCATTACCGTCCGAGGGGGTGCGCCGCGCGCCTCCCGCCCGGATGATTGCCCCAGGAACCCGTCCCGCGCCGGACACCCGAACGCCGACCCCAGGAGCATCCGTGACGCAGCAGCTGCCGCAGGTCCCGCCCGCCGAAGCCGTCGAGCCCGAGCTTGCGGGGGTCCGCAACTTCCGGGACGTGGGCGGCCTGCCGACGACGGACGGGCGTGCCGTCCGCCCCGGGCGCCTCTTCCGCAGCGGCCACCTGGCCCACGCGACCGAGGCCGACGCCGCCTTCCTCGCCTCGCTGGGCCTGCACACCGTCTTCGACTTCCGCAACGAGGCCGACCGGCGGATCGAGGGCGCGGACGTCGAACTGCCCGGCGTGCGCAACGTGAACATACCGCTCAACGACCCGGCCGACGGCAAGGAGTTCTGGAGGCTGGTGCGCGACGGCGGGGTCGCGCAGCTGCGGGAGGTCCTCGGTGACGGCAGGGCGGCCGCCCGGATGTCCGATTCGTACCGGCGGATGGTGGTCGAGCGGACCGCGGAGCACAGCCGGATCCTGCACTCCATGGCGGAGGAGAGCGTGCCGGCGCTCATGCACTGCGCGGCGGGGAAGGACCGCGCCGGGCTCGCCGTCGCGATCACCCTGCTCGCCGTCGGGGTCGACCGGGCGGCGATCGAGGCCGACTACGTGAAGTCGAACGAGCCGCACCGCCGCTACAAGGTGCGCCGCGGCTCCACCGCCCCGGACGCCATGGGGCCCGAGGTGATGGAGCTGCTGAGCCCGCTCTTCGACGCGCGGGCGGAGTACCTGCGGGCCGCCTTCGAGACGATCGACACGACCTGGGGCTCGGTGGACGCCTACCTCGCCGAGGGGCTGGGCCTGGCTCCGGAGACGCGCGAGCGGCTGCGGGAGCGGCTGCTCACGGAGGCGTAGGCCGGGACCGGGCGGCGCCCGCCCCGCCGGGTTCCGTCCCCGCCGGTTCCGCCGCGCGGCCCCCGCCCTACTGGTTCTGTCCGCCCAGCACGAAGAGCAGGTAGAGGAAGCCGGCGAAGAGGTGACCGGCGATCAGGTAGGCGAAGAGGCGGAGCACCAGGCCCTTGGGGAACTTGCCTTCCCCGCGCTCCTCGCCGGTGACGGGTGCGGACTTCTCGGACATGTCAGTCCTTTCCTTGGAATGCGTCACGAAGGGCGGCGTCGGTGCGGGGTCCCGTCGCCGAGGCACAGCTCGGCGTCGGGGCTCTGCAGGAGGGTGTGGACGAAGAGCAGCTCGGCCCCGCCGGGAGTGGCGGCGCCGATCCGGTGGGGGGTGAGCGAGTCGAAGTGGGCGCCGTCCCCGGGGTCGAGGACGTGGACCGCCTCCCCGAGCGCGAGCCGCACCCGGCCCTCCAGGACGTGGATCCACTCCTCGCCCGGGTGCACGCGCACGATGTCGCCCCGGGTGGCGTACGGCACGTGGACCCGCAGGCACTGGAGGGCGCGTCCGGCGCCGCCCGCCTGGCGGTAGATCCAGCCGTCGGCCTCGACCGGCTCGGAGCGGCCGGCCCGGATCACGGGGTCCCGCTCGGGAGGCGCCTCCCCCAGGAGTTCGGAGACCGTCGTACCGTAGGTACGGGAGAGGGCGAGCAGCATCGGCAGCGAGGGCTGCCGGTTCCCCGTCTCCAGGCGCGAGAGGTGGGCCGGCGAGAGACCGGCCCGCCGGGCGGCGGCCTCCAGGGTGAGCCCCCGGCGGCGGCGCAGCGCCCGCAGTTGCGGGGCCACGTCCGGCAGGGCGTCGGGAGCGGCGGGGTCCGGGGAGGGCTCCCCGGGGACGTGGTCCATGCGTCCATTCCGCCAGGATCATGCCTCTGAGGCAAGTTTATTGCCCCGGAGGCAAAACCCGGGCGGCGCGCGTCAGCGCTGCGCGACCGCCTGCCTGACGAGCGTCCTGCCGAAGTCCCACATCAGCCCGCTCCCGCCGTGGGCGTCGTCCATGACCGCCGTGAAGGCGGTGACGAACCGGTCCACGTCCGCCTCGTCCACGACCAGCGGCGGGATCAGCTTGATCACCTCCAGGTGGTCCCCGGAGACCTGGGTGAGGATGCGGTGCCGCTGGAGCAGCGGGACGACGACCATCTGGGCGAAGAGGCCCTTGCGGGCCGCCTGGAGCATCGCCCAGCGGCCGCGGAGGCCCAGCGAGGACGGCCGGCCGAACTCGATGCCGATCATCAGGCCGCGTCCGCGGACCTCGTGGAGCAGTTCGTACCGGGGCACCAGCTCCCGCAGGCGCCCGGAGAGCAGGTCACCGATCCGGCGCGCGTGGGCGACCGTGCCCTCCTGCTCCATCACGGCGAGGACGGCGAGCCCGGCGGCCATGGCCTGCGCGTTCGACCCGAAGCTCGCGGAGTGGACCAGGACCCGGTCCATCGAGGAGTAGACCTTCCTGAAGATCCAGTCCTTGCCGAGGGTGGCGCCGACCGGCACGTAACCGCCCGAGAGCGCCTTCGCCACGCAGACCAGGTCCGGCTCGACGCCCTCCTCGTGCTGGTACGCGTAGAAGTCGCCGGTCCGGCCGAGGCCGGTCTGCACCTCGTCCGCGATCAGCAGGGCGCCGTGCCGGCGCAGCAGCTCCTGGGCCCCGCGCAGGAAGCCGGGCGGGGCCTCCTGGACGCCCTTGCCCTGGATCGGCTCCACGAGGAAGCCGGCCACGTCGCCCTTCCGCAGCTCGCGCTCCAGGGCGTCGAGGTCGCCGAGGGCGATCGCGGTGTCCGGCAGGAGCGGGCCGAAGCCGTCCCGGAAGCCGCGCTCGCCGTTGACGGAGAGGGAGCCGGTGGTGAGCCCGTGGAAGGCGTGGGCGCAGTAGACGATCCTGGGCCGCCCGGTGGCGTACCGGGCGAACTTGAGGGCGGTCTCGACGGCCTCGGTGCCGCTGTTGCCGAAGAAGACCCGGTCGAGGTGGGGGCTGTGGGCGAGCAGCCGCTCGGCGAGGAGGCCGGGCAGCGGCTGGCAGTCGAAGCGGGTGAGGTCGGCCAGCTGGGCGTCCAGGACGTCGTGGAGGGCCCGGCGGACGACGGGGTGGTGCCGTCCGAGGCCCATCACGCCGAACCCGGCGAGCATGTCGAGGTGGTCGTTCCCCTCGGCGTCCCAGAAGTGGGCCCCCTCGGCCCGCTCGTACACCTTGTCGAAGCCGAGGGTGTGGAGCATGCGCGGGAGCTGGGGGTTGAGGTGGGCGGCGTGCAGCTCGTACCGCTCGCCGCCGCGCTCGGCGAGCAGGGCCCCCAGGTCGAAGTCTTCCGTCATGCGCCGCTCACCGTCCCCCTCCGGAGACGGTCTCCCTGACCGCGCGCAGCGACTCCTTGAGGGAGCCCATGGTGGCGAGGACGGCGGTGGGTTCGTAGCCGCAGTGCGCCATGCAGTTGGCGCAGCGCGGGTCCCTGCCCCGGCCGTACTTCTCCCAGTCGGTCTCCTCGACCAGCTCGCGGTACGTGGGGACGTAGCCGTCGCTCATCAGGTAGCAGGGGCGCTGCCAGCCGAAGAGGGAGTAGTTGGGGATGGCCCAGGCGGTGCAGGGGAAGTCCGCCTTCCCCTCCAGGAAGTCCAGGAAGAGCGGCGAGTGGTTGAGCCGCCAGCGGCGCCGGTTCCCGCCGGAGAACGCCTTCCTGAAGAGTTCCCGGGTCTGCTCGACGCCGAGGAAGTGCTCCTGGTCGGGGGCCTTCTCGTAGGCGTAGGCGGGCGAGATCATCATCTCGTCGACCCGGAGGTCGTCGTTCAGGTAGTTGAGCACCTCGATGACGGTCTGCGGGGTGTCGGTGTTGAAGAAGGTCGAGTTGGTGGTGACCCGGAAGCCGCGCCGCTTGGCCTCCTTGATCGCCGCGACCGCCTCGTCGAAGACGCCCTCCTTGGCCACGGACTCGTCGTGCCGCTCGCGCAGGCCGTCGATGTGCACGGCGAAGGCGAAGTACCGGGAAGGGGTGAAGTCCTCCAGCTTCTTGCGCAGCAGCATGGCGTTGGTGCAGAGGAAGACGTACTTCCTCCTGGCCACCAGCTGCCGCACGATCTCGTGGATCTGCGGGTGCATCAGGGGCTCTCCGCCCGCGATGGACACCATGGGCGCGCCGGACTCCAGGACGGCGCCGACCGCCTGGGCGACCGGCATGCGCTGCTTGAGGACACCCGCCGGGTGCTGGATCTTCCCGCAGCCCTCGCACTTGAGGTTGCAGGCGAAGAGCGGTTCGAGCTCGACGATCAGCGGGAACTTGTCGCGCTTGCGGAGCTTCTGTTCGAAGAGGTAGGTCCCGACCCGGACGGACTGACGGAGCGGCATGGCCATAACTCGTTCACCTCCTGGGGAGCAGCAAAGAACGGTGCCATTCGAAGAAAGCGGGAAGAATGGCACGAAGGACGCGAAAGGCCGATATTCCCCCGCGAACCGTGCCAATACGGACCAGCTCATGTTCTGGAGCGTCCACGACCACCCGGACGGCCGCAACCGGGCGCGCTCCCGGCCCCTCGCCGAACGCCCCGGCGGCCCGCGCGGTGCGCAGGGTCGCCGCGGACTCCATGTCGACGGCGATCGCGCCGGTGCCCCGCAGCGCGGCCCGCTCGGGACCCCGCACCACATGGGCGGAGCCGGTCAGCGGACCGACGTGGACGGCCCGGCCGGGCACCGCCCGGGCCAGGGCCTCCACCAGCAGGTCGGTGCCGGTGCACGCGGTCGTGCCGTCGGGGCCCCGGGTCTCGTCGGCGACGATCAGGTCCCCGGGGTGCATGCCCGGGGCGAGCCCCGCGCAGAACCCGGAGGCGATCACGGCCGCGTCCCACCAGCGCCGCTGCCCCAGCGCCCGGGAGACCGCGCCGCGGGCCCGGTCGGGCCCCATGCCCGTCCGCAGCACGGTGACCGGGCCGGGGGCGCCGCCCCGGCCGCCGCTGCGCAGGGCGGCCTGCTCGATGCCGAGCGCGCAGGCGATCAGCAGCGGCGGGGCGGCGGGGCCGGGACCCGGCTCGCCGCCCATCAGCCCTCCCGGAGGAGCGCGGGGTCCCCGTACACGTAACGGCCCAGCGCCGTGAGGGGGAAGACCAGCCGGTAGAGGTGGTAGTTGATGGAGAAGTCCCAGGGGAAGCCGGTGCCGGTGAAGTACGGCTCGTCCCACGAGCCGTCCGGGAGCTGGGTCGCGGCGAGCCAGGCGACGCCCCGGCGCACCGCCTCGGACTCCCGCTCGCCCGCCGCGAGGAGGGCGATCAGCGCCCAGGCGGTCTGGGAGGCGGTGGAGACGCCGTGCCCGATCCACTCCGGGTCCCGGTACGAGCGCAGGTCCTCGCCCCAGCCGCCGTCCTCGTTCTGCACGGAGCCGAGCCAGGCGACGGCGCGGCGGACGGCCGGGTGGGAGGAGGGGAGGCCGGCGGCGGCGAGCGCGGGGAGCACGGAGCCCGTCCCGTACACGTGGTTGACGCCCCAGCGGCCGAACCAGGCACCGTTCGGCTCCTGTTCGGAGAGCAGCCACTCGATTCCCCGGCGGGTGCGGGGGTCGTGGGCCAGGCCCTCGTGGGCGAGCATCTCCACGACGTGGGCGGTGACGTCGGCGGAGGGCGGGTCGATCACCTCGCCGAAGTCGCAGAAGGGCAGCTTGTTGGGGAGGGCGCTGGTGTTGTCGGCGTCGAAGGCGCCCCAGGCTCCGTTGCGGGACTGCATGCCGAGGGTCCAGCGGACGCCCCGGGCGACGGACGCCTCCAGCCGGGCCGGTTCGGGGTGCCGGACCCGGCGCAGGGCGAGCAGGACCTCGGCGGTGTCGTCGGTGTCGGGGTAGTTGTCGTTGTGGAACTCGAACGCCCAGCCGCCCGGCGGGAGCTCGGGACGGCGCACCGCCCAGTCCCCGGAGCGGGTGACCTCCTCGCCCAGCATCCAGTCGACGGCCTTCACCAGGGCCGGGTGGTCGGGGGCGAGTCCTGCGTCGGCGAGGGCGATGGTGGCGAGGCAGGTGTCCCAGACGGGCGACTGGCACGCCTCGACCATCCGGGAGCCGTCCCCGCGCCGGACGGCGAACCGGTCGAGCGACTCCAGGCCGGCCCGCATGACGGGGTGCTCCAGGTCGTAGCCGAGGAGGTGGAGGGCGATGACCGAGTAGACGGCGGGGGGCTGGATGCCGCCCCAGCAGCCGTCGTTCTCCTGGCGCTCCACGATCCACCGGGCGGCGAGGTTCATGGCCGCCCCGCGCACCGGGCGCGGCGCCACCCGGTGGTAGAGGCGCAGCGCCTTGTCGAGCCGCTGGAAGATCCCGTCCCAGCCGGTCACCGGGGCGAGGGGGCGGGGCGGGTTCGGGCGGGCCGGGTCGGTGTGCAGCTCGTCCAGCGGGAAGGGGGCGGGGCGGACCGGGCGCTTCGCGGAGACCACGGTGAGCGGCACGATCGTCTGCCGGGCCCAGCAGCCGAAGTCGTAGATGTTCAGCGGGAACCACTTCGGCAGGAAGAGCAGTTCCGGGGGCAGTTCGGGCAGGTCGTCCCAGCGCCACCAGCCGAAGAGGGCCAGCCAGATCCTGGTGAAGACCCGGGTGGCGGCGATGCCGCCGCGGGCGCGGACCCAGGCGGAGGCGCGGGCCATGTGCGGGGCGTCGGGCGGGTCTCCGGCGAGCCGCAGCGCCACGTACGCCTCGACGGTGGCGGAGAGTTCGCCCGGTCCGCCGTAGAAGGTGGCCCAGGCGCCGTCCTCGCGCTGCTCGCGGCGGATGTGGAGTGCGGCGGCCCGGGTGGTGTCCGGGTCGAGGATGCCCAGGAACCGGCGGAGCAGCAGGTCCTCGGCGTCCATGGTGACGTTGGTCTCCAGGTCGCCCTTCCACCAGCCGGCCGGGTCCTGCCGGGCGAGCAGGTGCTCGGCGGCCCGTGCCGCCGCCCGCGCGGCGGTGGCGTCGAGTCTCTCGGGCCCGGTGACGGTCCCCGCCGGCGGCGGGAGGGTGTCGGTCGTCTCGTTCGCCGCGGCCGTCCGGGGGCTCACGGCCCCGGCGCTTCCGTCGGTCGTCGCTGTCATGGCTTCCCCTTCGCGCAGTCCGTTTCCTTCTGCTCCTGCGGGTCTGCCGTCGGGGGGGGCCGGGGGGGGGGGCGCGGCGCCCCCCCGCCCAAAAAAAAGGGGTTGGGGGGGTATAATAAGGAAAACCAACACGAAGGGCGCGGGGGGGGGGGGGGGCTCCGGCCCCGGGCGTTCCGGTGGGTGGTCGTTTTTTTGGCTCCCCCTGCGCCCCGTCGTTTAAATTAGCCACGGGGGGGGGGGGGGGGGGGGGGCGGGGGGGGGCGCGGCCCGGCGACCGCGAACTCATATCAGGGTGATGGCGATCATCTCTTCCGTACGACCACGAAGTCGGCCAGGGCGGTGAGCTGGTCCCGCACCCGGGCGGGCATGTCCACCTCGTTCAGGGCGTCGATCGCGACGGTGTGCTGGCGGCGGGCCTCCTCGGAGGTCCACTCGCGTCCTCCGGCCTTCTCGATGAGGGCCGCCCTGACGGCGAACTCCTCCTCGGAGAAGGTGTCGAAGTCGTGGGACTTGGCGTCCGCGGCGAGCAGTTCGCCGAGCCGCTCGGAGGCCGGTCCCCCGGCGGCGAGGGCGGCGACGACGGGGAGGGACTTCTTGCGCTGGCGCAGGTCGCTCCAGGTCTGCTTGCCGGTGGCCTCCGGGTCGCCCCAGATGCCGAGCAGGTCGTCCACGGCCTGGAAGGCGAGGCCGAGGTGGTAGCCGTACTCCTCCAGCTTGTCGGCGGTCCGGTCGTCGGCGCCGCCGAGGACGGCGCCGATGGAGACTGCGCAGGCGAGGAGGGCGCCCGTCTTGTTGCCCTCCATCTCCAGGCACTCCTCGACGGTGACCCGCTCGCGGTGCTCGTAGGAGATGTCCTGGGCCTGCCCGTCGATGAGCTTGCGGGTGGCCGTGGTGAGCCGGCGGGTGGCCCGTCCCGCCTCGACGGTGCCGAGTTCGAGCAGCAGTTCGTTGGCGAGGGCGAAGAGGGCGTCGCCGACGAGGATGGCCTGCGCCGGGCCGTGCACCTTCCACACCGTGTCGCGGTGGCGGCGCTGCTCGTCGCCGTCCATCAGGTCGTCGTGGAGCAGCGAGAAGTTGTGGACGAGTTCCACGGCGACGGCGCCGGGCACCCCGACCTCGGGCGCGGCGCCCGCGGCCTCGGCCGACAGCAGGGCGAGCGCGGGGCGGACGGCCTTGCCGCCGTCGCCGTCGGCGGGGTTGCCCTGCGCGTCGATCCAGCCGAAGTGGTAGGCGGCCACGGTGTCCATGGGGGGCGCGAGGCGGCCGACGGCCGCCCGCAGTACGGGGGTGGACAGGGTCCGTCCCCGCTCCAGCAGTGCGGACACGTCCGCGGTGTCGACGGCCGGGTGTCCCGGCGGCGCTGTCGGCACGGTCTCTCCTCTTGTTCCGGTACTCACACTCATACCGCCTCCTGCAGCGGATGGTCATGGCGGCGGCCGAGGGCGGAGAGCGCGGCGCCGGCGGCGCTGAAGCCGCTGCGGACCGCCCCCTCCATGGTCGCGGGCCAGCCGGTGGCGGTCCAGGCCCCGGCCAGGTAGAGGCCCGGTGCCCGGGTGCGGGCGCCGGGGCGGAGCCGGCCGACGCCCGGGGCGGGGTCGAACGTCGCCGTCCGCTCCCTGGTGACGAAGAAGTCGCGCACCCCGGCGCCGCGGGCGGCGGGCAGCAGCCGCTCCAGCTCCGGGAGGTAGCGCTCGCGCAGGACGGCGACGGGTTCGTCGATGTCGGCCTGCGCGGCGGACTGGGAGACGGCGAGGTACTGGCCGCCGCCCTCCAGTCCGGAGGTCCGGGTGCGGTCGAAGACCCACTGCACCGGGGAGCCGAGCGCGGTGAAGAAGGGCTGCCTGAGCACCTTGCGGTCGTAGACGACGTGCAGGTTGAGGATGGGGGCGGTGCCGATGTCGAGGAGCCGGCCGGGGTCGTCGAGCGCGCCCTCGGGCAGCAGGGCGTGGGTCTCGTGCTGCGGTACGGCGAGGACGACGGTGTCGGCGTCGATCGTCTCGCCCGGCACCTCCACGGTCCAGCGGCCGCCGTCGGTGCGGGAGATCCGCTCGGCCTTGGTGCGCAGCGCGACGCGGACGCCGAGGGCGGTGAGGGCCTTCGCGGCCAGGGTGTCGTGGAGTTCGCCGAGCGGGACGCGGGCCCAGCCGATGTCGGCGGCGCCGGGCTCGGAGAGGAGACCGGTCTTGAAGACCATGGCGGCGAGGCCCATGGAGGCGTTCGGGGCGGTGGCGTTGAGCGTGGCGACGCCGACGAGGTCCCACAGGGCCTCGACGGCGCGCGGGGACTGCCCGTGGCGGCCGAGCCAGGTCGCGAAGTCGATGCCGTCGAGGGCCGGGTCGGCGGGGTCGAGACGGTTCAGGGCGAGCGCGGCCCGGCCGACCGCCACGCGCTCGGCGGCACCGAGGTGCGGGTAGGTCGCCAGGCTCCGGGCGAGGTGGAACGGGACGGGCAGGTCGTCGCGGCGCAGGCGGCCGAGGCGGGGTCCGCGCCGGTGGCCGACGTCGAGGACGGGGACGTCGAGCCGGTCCTGCACGGGGGCGAGGTGGGCGCCGCCGATCCGGTCGAGGAACCAGCGGTAGGCGGTGCAGCAGCGCAGGTACACGTGCTGGCCGTTGTCGACGGACAGTTCGCCGCGCCGGAAGGAGAAGGCGAGGCCGCCGAGCCGGGGCCGGCCTTCGAGCAGGGTGACGCGGACGCCCGCGTCGGCGAGCTGGAGCGCCGCGGTGACCCCGGCGATCCCGCCGCCGACGACGACGGCGTGGGACTGCGGGGCGCTCCGCCCGGTTCCTTCGTGGGTCACGCGGCCTCCGGTCGGTTCGTCTTCGTCGCGGTCGGGACGGCCGGGAACGGCCGGTGCGCGGCCGGGACCGCCGGTCCCGGGAGGGTTGCCGGTCCCGGGAAGGCCGCCGCGGCCGGCACCGGCAGGGACGCCGGAACCGGGGCGCGGGTTGCCCCGGGAGCGGGGGCGGTCCCCCGGGCGGGGGCGTACGGGCCCATCAGGAGTGCCTCCTGACGTCGCGCCGGGCGACGTGGCGGGTGTCGAGGCCGGAGAGGCCGCGCACCGCGACGTACGCCTTCTCGCGGCCCGGCAGCGAGACGCGGCCGCGCAGGACGGCCCCGGGATCGCGTTCGATCCGGTCGAGGAGCCGCCGGTAGATGCCCGCCATGGCGGCGACGCAGGCGCCGCTGCGCCGGTCGAGCAGGGGCAGCAGCCGGTAGCCCTCGGCGAACAGGGCGCGGGCGCGCCGCACTTCGAAGTGGACGAGGCCGGCGAAGTCGGATCCCTCGGGCGGGGTGGCGCTGCCGAAACCGTCCCCGCAGCCGAACTTGGCGAGGTCGTCGGCGGGCAGGTAGGTGCGCCCGTTGCCGGCGTCCTCGCGTACGTCCCTGAGGATGTTGGTGAGTTGGAGCGCGAGCCCCAGGGTGTCGGCGTACTCGGGGGCCCGGTAGGCGCCGGGGGCGCCGGGGTGGGTGCCGAAGACGCCGAGGGAGAGGCGGCCGATCGCACCGGCGACGCAGCGGCAGTAGACCTTGAGGTCGTCCCAGGTCTCGTAGGTCGCGCCGTGGACGTCCATGAGGACGCCGTCGATGAGTTCGTCGAGACCGTCGAGCGGGATCGGGAAGCGGCCGGCGGAGTCGGCGAGGGCGACGGCGACCGGGTCGGTGTCGTCCTCCTCGATCTTTCCGGCGCGGATCCGGTCGAGCAGGTCCCTGGTGGCTTCGAGCCGTTCCCGCTTGGCGGCGGGTCCGAGCGTGCCGTCGCCGATGTCGTCCACGCGCCGGGAGAAGGCGTAGAGCGCGGACATCGCCTGGCGCTTCTCGGTCGGCAGGAGCCGGATCCCGTAGGCGAAGTTGCGGGCCTGCTGCCCGGTGACCGCCTCGCAGTAGCTGTAGGCGGCCTGCACCGGTGCGGACGGCTGGTGCTGTCCTTCCACGGTCACGCTCACCCCTCTCTCTCTCCGCGCCCGGAGCAGAACCGCTCCCGCCTGGCGCATCAGGCTCGGCTTGGTGGACCTCGGCGGGCCGGCCAGCACGTCGTACCCCGCGTCCGTGATCGCGTCGAGCGCCGCGAGTCCCCCGGCGGTGAATCCGGCGAGGAGGAGGCGGAGCCGGCCGTGGACGCTGCCGACGAGCGGGGTGCCCGCGTGGAGGAGCGTCCGGGCCCGCTCGGCCTCGAAGGCGATCAGGGCGCGGACCGAGGCCCCGGCGGTGGGCCGGGCGAGGTCGTCCTCGGTGACGTGGAACCGCTTGAGGTCCTCGGCGGGCAGGTAGACCCGGTCGCGGCCGAGGTCCTCGGCGACGTCCTGGAGGTGTTCGACGATCTGGAGGGCGGTGCAGATCTCGTCGGAGCGCCGGACGCGCTCGGGGGTGTCGGTGCCGGTGATCGCGAGGACGAGCCGGCCGACGGGGTTGGCGGAGAGTTCGCAGTACGCGAGGAGGTCGTCGTACGTCTCGTACCGGGCGACGAGCTGGTCCTGGCGGTTGGCGGCGATCAGGGCGAGGAAGGGCTCGGGGGTGAGCCCGCACCGCCGGACGACCGGTTGGAGGGCGCGCAGCAGGGGGTGGCGCGGGGCGGAGTCGAAGACGCGGCGGAGGTCGGCCTCGAAGGCGTCGAGGAGGACGAGCCGGTCCCCGGCCTCCTCGGGGCCGACGCCCAGGTGGCGGGCGTCGGCCCCGCCGGGGGCGAGGTCGCCGTCGCCGATGTCGTCGACGAGCCGGGCGAAGCCGTAGACGGCCATGAGGTCGTCGCGCCGGGCGCGGGGCAGGAAGAAGGGGGCGACGGGGAAGTTCTCGTCCGCGGCCTTGCCGAGTGTGGCGCGCGAGGTGGCGTCGGGGCGCGCCCGCCGGAGGTCCGTCACCGGGCGCTGCCCGACGGAGGGACGGCGACACCCTCGTGGAGCTGGAGATTCTGCGTCATGGCCGTCACGTCTCCCGTTCTACACTGCTGACCCAATCCATCCCATTTCGGACACGCCGCCGACCCCTGCCCGTAGGGCCGTCGCCCGGAGGCCCGATGACCGTGGGGTATCGCCCTACTTGCCGCGAAACAGACCGGTCCAGCTTACGTCGTACGACGTCCGCCGCCATTCCGGGGTGGCGGGCGCCGGGCGCCTCCTCCGTCCGCCCCCGTCAACCCGCCTTCTCCACAGGGCCGTTCGTTGCGACACGCGGGCCCCCGGGGCGCGTCCCGGTGACGGACGGGCCCGGCGGCGGCGTTCCCGCGCCGCGTCCGAGGGCGGCGGGAAGCGCCTCCCACCAGGGAGGGTGACACACGGTGAACGCCCCCGCGACGGAAACGCCCCCGTCGCGGCGCGACGGGGGCGTGGCCGGTCCGAGGGATCCGGGCGGGTTCTAGCGGGCGGTCTCCCGCTCGTACGCCTTGAGGACCTCGTCCGTGGGGCCGTCCATGAGGAGCTGACCCTTCTCCAGCCAGAGCACCCGGTCACAGGTGTCCCGGATGGACTTGTTGCTGTGGCTCACCAGGAAGACCGTGCCGGCCTCCTTGCGCAGCTCGCGGATGCGCTCCTCGGAGCGGATCTGGAACTTGCGGTCACCGGTGGCGAGCGCCTCGTCGATGAGGAGGACGTCGTGGTTCTTGGCGGCCGCGATGGCGAAACGGAGGCGGGCGCCCATGCCGGAGGAGTACGTGCGCATGGGCAGGCTGATGAAGTCGCCCTTCTCGTTGATGCCGGAGAAGTCGACGATGTCCTGGTAGCGCGAGCGGATCTCCTCGCGGCTCATGCCCATGGCGAGGCCGCCCAGGATGACGTTGCGCTCGCCGGTGAGGTCGTTCATCAGGGCGGCGTTGACGCCGAGGAGCGAGGGCTGGCCGTCGGTGTAGACCCTGCCCCTCTCGGTGGGGAGCAGACCGGCGACGGCGCGCAGCAGCGTGGACTTGCCGGAGCCGTTGGAGCCGATGAGGCCGATGGCCTCGCCCCGGTAGGCGGTGAAGGTGACGCCGCGGACCGCGTGGACCTCGCGGACGCCCCGGGTGACCTCGGCCTTGCCCCGGCCGACGATCCGGCTGAGCGCCGCCGTGGCGCTGCCCCGGCCCGCGCCGCCGGTGTTGACCCGGTAGACGATGTGGACGTCGTCGCAGATGACGGTGGGGATGCTGGACTGGTTCGGGTCAGCCACGGCCGTACCTCTCCTCGGCCTTCCAGAAGTAGACGAATCCGCCGATGCCGAAGACCAGGGCCCAGCCGAGGGCGGTCATCCAGACGTGGGACGGAAGGTTCTGCGCGCCGTAGCCCTCGATGAGGGAGAACCGGATCAGGTCCATGTAGACGGCCGCCGGGTTGTACATGAGGACGTCGGCGATCCAGGCGGGCTTGTCGGAGAGCATCGCGGGGATCGAGAACATGACGCCGGAGGCGTACATCCAGGTGCGCATGACGAACGGCATCAGCTGGGCGAGGTCGGGCGTCCTGGCGCCCATCCTGGCCATGATCATGGCCAGGCCGACGTTGAACACGAACTGCAGGAACAGCGCCGGGACCAGCAGCAGCCAGCGGGGCGAGGGATAGCTGCCGAAGGCGATCGCGATCGCCACGAGGACGATCATCGAGAACAGCAGCTGCTGGAGCTGCTGGAGCGAGAAGGAGATCGGCAGCGAGGCGCGCGGGAAGTGCAGCGCCCGGACGAGGCCCAGGTTGCCCGAGATCGCCCGGACGCCGGCCATCACCGAGCTCTGGGTGAAGGTGAACACGAAGATGCCGGTGACCAGGAACGGGATGTAGACGTCCTTGCTCATCCCCCTTCCGGCACCCAGGATCAGGCCGAAGATCAGGTAGTAGACCAGGGCGTTCAGGAGCGGGGTCGCCACCTGCCACACCTGGCCCAGCTTCGCCTGGCTGTACTGGGCGGTCAGCTTGGCGGAGGAGAAGGCCAGGATGAAGTGGCGCCTGCTCCACAGCTCCCGGACGTACTCGAACAGGCCGGGCCGGGCGCCACTGACCGAGAGACCGTACTTCGCGGCCAGCTCGGCCGGAGCCAGGCCCTCGTCGACGGACGGGGGGGCGCTCGTCGCGACCGCTCCGCCCTGGTGTGTGTCACTCACAGTCGAAACTTTCGTGTTCAAGATGCGCGGCACGGGGGGTACCACGATGTCGGACGACCGGGGGGCGATCCAGCCGGGTCGGCGGCCACACCGTACGCCACCCCGGGGGGCGGCGCGGTCCGCAGGGGGCGTCGGGCCCGCGCGGGGAGCGGGGGCCGCCGCCGGGCCGGGGTGTCCCGGTCGGCGGCGGCGCCCGCCCCGTGGGGCCCGGCCGCCGCCGGCCTCATTTCAGCCTGCTGGAGACCATGATCGACACCAGGTGCAGCAGGGTCTGGAGCAGGGCGATGCCCGCGAGGACGGCGACGCCGAGCCGGGAGAAGAAGAGGTCGCCCCTGATCTGGTCCGCGACGGCGAGGACCAGGATGAGCAGGGACGCCTCGATCCCGAGGACCAGCCGGTGGAACTTGAGCGCGGCGGCGGCCCGGCGCGCCAGCGCCATGCCGGAGGAGCGCGGCTCGGAGGCGGACTCCTTGACCGGCGGAAGGCCGCCCTGGTGCCGGGCGACGCCGACGAGGTCGGTCTCGGCCTTGATCAGAATGGCGCCGAGGGCGGCGAGGGTGCCCAGGAAGGCCCACAGCCAGTCGATCCGGCCGGTGCCCCACAGGTCGGCGGCGCGCAGGCCGAAGCCGACGAGGACCGCCGCGTCGCACAGGTAGGCGCCGACCCGGTCCAGGTACACGCCGCCGAGGGAGAACTGCTTCTTCCAGCGGGCCACCTCGCCGTCGACGCAGTCGAGCAGCAGGTAGAGCTGGACCATGAGCACGCCGAGGACGGCGCCCGGGACGCCCGGCACGAGCAGCGCCGGGGCGGCGAGCACGCCGAAGACGGTCATCAGGTAGGTCAGCTGGTTGGGCGTGACCCGGGTGGTCACCAGCTGCCGGGTGATCCGCAGCGAGATCTCCCGCATGTACAGGCGGCCGCCCCAGTGCTCGCCGCTCCGCCGGTCCTTCACGCCCGGGGGGTGGACGACCGGTCGGAGCTCAGCTACCGATGGCTTGTGCATAGTCGGCGTACGCGTCCCTGATCTCGTCGTCGGACAGGTCGAGGTGTTCCAGGATGGTGAAGCGGCCCGGCCGGGTCTGCGGCGCGAAGGACACCGCCCGGACGAACTCGTCCACGGTGAAGCCCATCTCCTCCGGCCGGACGGGCAGCCCGTGCCGGCGCAGGGTCTCGACCATCAGCGCGGAGCCCTCCCGGGCGCCGCGCAGGTGCATGGCGAAGGCCGCCCCGAGGCCGCACTGCTCGCCGTGGCTGGCGGCACGGTCCGGGAAGAGCAGGTCGAAGGCGTGGCTGATCTCGTGGCAGGCGCCCGAGGAGGGGCGGCTGTCCCCGCTGATCGACATGGCGATGCCGGACATCACCAGGCCCTCGGAGAGGGTGACGAGGAAGTCGTCGTCGCCGATGCCGCCGGGGTGGCGGAGCACGGCCTCGCCGGCGCTGCGGGCCATGGCGGCCGCCAGGCCGTCGACGGGCTCGCCGTTCTCCAGGTGGGACAGCTCCCAGTCCGCGATGGCGGAGAGGTTGGAGATCGCGTCGCCGATGCCGGAGCGGACGAAGCGGGCCGGCGCGTCCCTGATCACGTCCAGGTCGATGACGAGGGCGATCGGGGTGGGGACGCCGTAGGAGCCCCGGCCGTTGTCGTTGTCCAGGGTCGAGATCGGGGAGCAGATCCCGTCGTGCGACAGGTTGGTGGCGATGGCCACCAGCGGCAGCCCGACCCGGGCCGCCGCGTACTTGGTCACGTCGATGATCTTGCCGCCGCCGAGGGCGACCACCGCGTCGTACCGCTTGCCGCGCATGGCGTCGGCCAGCTTCACGGCCTCGTCGATGGTGCCCCCGGCGACCGGGTACCAGTCGGCTCCGGGCAGCTCGGCGGCGAACCGGTCGCGCAGCTTGAGGCCGGAGCCCCCGCTGATGGCGACGGCGATCTTGCCGTTGCTGGAGATCCGCTGGTCCGCGAGGAGCGCGGACAGGTCCTCCAGCGCTCCCCCGCGGATGTCGACGACGACCGGCGACGGGATCAGCCGGGTCAGTACTGGCACGCGATCTCACGGCCCTTCGCGAGGTCGTCGTGGTTGTCGATCTCGACCCAGCTGACGTCGCCGATGGGGGCCACGTCGACGGTGAAGCCGCGGTCGACCAGCTCCTGGTAGCCGTCCTCGTAGTAGAGGTCGGGGTCGCGCTCGAAGGTGGCCTTGAGCGCGTCGGCGAGCTCCTCGGCGGCCTCGGCCTCGATCAGGGTGACGCCGATGTACTCGCCGGTGGCGGTCGCCGGGTCCATGAGCTTGGTGATGCGCCGGACGCCCTCGCCCTCGGCGGTGATGACCTTCATCTCCTCGTCGGCGAGGTTCTTCACCGTGTCGAGGGCGAGGATGATCTTCTGGCCGTTGCCGCGGGCGGCGAGCAGGGTCTTCTCGACGGAGACCGGGTGGACGGTGTCCCCGTTGGCGAGGATCACGCCGCGCTTGAGGACCTCACGGGCGCACCACAGGGAGTAGGCGTTGTTCCACTCCTCGGCCTTGTCGTTGTCGACGAGGGTGAGCTTCAGGCCGTACTTCGCCTCCAGCTCCTCCTTGCGGGCGTAGACGGCCTCCTTGCGGTAGCCGACGACGATCGCGGCCTCGGTGAGGCCGATCTCGGCGAAGTTCTTCAGGGTCAGGTCGAGGACGGTGGTGTCCCCGTCGACCGGCACGAGGGCCTTCGGAAGGGTGTCGGTGTAGGGGCGCAGACGCC
Source organism: Streptomyces sp. NPDC001744 (assembly GCF_042892575.1). NCBI lineage: Bacteria > Bacillati > Actinomycetota > Actinomycetes > Kitasatosporales > Streptomycetaceae > Streptomyces > Streptomyces sp. NPDC001744. Next base: position 87,684 of record NZ_JBIAUG010000020.1, on the reverse strand, counting down.
GTCCGGCACCGGCTGCCAGTACGAGACCGATCATGCTGTTTCTCCTTCGTCGTGAACGGCGGGTGCTCCGGCGGAGACCCAGAAGCGGATGGACTCCACGAGCACCACCAGCGCGACGGCGACCGCGAGGACGGTCAGTGCCAGGGTGAAGCCGTCGCCGCGGCCCGCGAGGAGGGCGGCGAGGACGGTCACCAGGAGCGTGCGCCCCTCGTGTCCGCCGATGACGCGCACCAGCCGGGCGGGCGGCGCGCCGGTGCCGCCGCGGATGCGGTACACCGTGTCGTAGTGATGGTAGGCGACCGCCGCGACCAGCCCGAACGCCGCCGGGAGGGCTCCCGGGGAGTCGGAGCGGGCGGCCAGGACGAGGACGGTGGTGTACTCGGCGGCGCGGAAGAGCGGCGGTACGAGCCAGTCGAGGGCGCCCTTGAGGGGGCGGGCGACGGCCGCGCCGGCGAGGACCGCGTAGCCGATGGCGGCGATCACGGTCTGCCGGTCGCCGAACGGCTGCGCGAGGACGGCGAAGAGGAGGCCCGCCGTCGCGACGGCGGCGAAGACGACGCCGGCTCCGGGGGCTCCCGTGCGGCCGAGGACCCGGGCCGCGAGCTGGGCGAGCGGGCCGGAGTCCGCCAGGTCCGCGAGCGCGCGGGCGGCCCGGTCGGTCCTCTTCGCCCTGCGGGTCAGGGAACGCAGCACGCGGCCCGCCGTGGTGTAACAGGCGCCGAAGGCGCAGCCGACGATCAGGGCCCAGAAGACGGTCCGGGGGGTGGTGACGGCGGTGAGGACCGCGATCATCGCCCAGCGCTCGCCGATCGGCAGGATGATCATGCGGCGGGCCCAGACGGTCCAGCCGAGGCTGTCGAGCCGGTCGGAGAGGGCCAGGCCGGTCTTCGCGGTGACGCCCGTGCTCTCGGCGTTGGCCTCGTTGAAGGAGAAGTCCACGACGTGCCGGCAGGTCATGAGGATCATGGCGCCGAGCGCGAGGGCCCACACGTCGTCGCCGTCGCGGGCGGCGCCGAGGGCGAGGCCCGCGTAGAAGGCGTACTCCTTGGCGCGGTCGAAGGTGGCGTCGAGCCAGGCGCCCATCGTCGAGTACTTCAGCGCGTAGCGGGCGAGCTGCCCGTCGGTGCAGTCGAGGACGAAGGAGAGGAGGAGCAGGACACCGGCGGCGACGTAGCCGCCGCGCTCGCCGGTCGCCGCGCAGCCGGCCGCTATCAGGGCGGTGAGCAGCGAGGCGGTGGTGACCTGGTTGGGGGTCAGTCCGCGCCGCGCGCACCAGCGGGCGATGTAGCGCGAGTACGGGCTGATGAAGAAGGTGGTGAAGAAGCCGTCGTGGGCCTTCACGGCCGAGCGGAGGCGTACGGCCTCGTCGTCGACGGCCTCGACGGCGGCGCGCGCCGCGTGGCGGGCCTCGGCGTCGGTGGGCACGGCGGCGACGAGGGTGCCGAGCCGGGGCCGGTGCACGGTGACGCCCTCGGCGTCGAGGGCGTCGGCGAGGGCGCCCGTGAGGTCGTCGGAGGCGGCGGCCGCACCGAGCGCGCGGGCCAGCGCGGGACGGGCCCCGCCCTGCGCGGTGAGCGCGCCGGGCGCGGCGGCGGCCGGGAAGCGCGGATCGGTGAGGGCGAGGCGCAGCGCGTGCAGGTGGCCGACGAAGCGGGGGTCCACGAGCGCGACGCGCTCACCCGCCGGGACGGCGGCCAGCAGGGCGCCGGTCTCCTCGGCGCCGGAGGCGATCCGGACGTCGAAGCCGAGCGACCGCAGATCCCCGTCGAGCGAAGATCCGGGTGCCGGGGGGCCGGTGAGGATGGCGGTCGACAGACGAACTCACTCCTTGGAGCTGGCGGAGGGACCGGCGGGGCCCATGGCGGCCCGGGCACGGCGGTGCGGCCCGGCACCGGGCGGCGACACGTCGACTGAGGCTATCGGATGAACGAAGGGCGGGTTCACCGAGGCCGCGCGGGCGGGAACCCCTTCCGGCCCGCCCGGGTCCGCGCGGTCACGTGCGGTTCCGCGAAGATCGTCGCGGGTCACCGGCGGCCCCGTTCGGGCCCGCGTCCGGGCGGATGCGCGGGGCTCTTGGCGGGTGACTGCCGCCGCGCCCGGACGTTCCCTCATCGCCGCAGGTCAGAGCATATGACAACGGTGTTCAGTGCCGTGTTGCGCATACCCCCCACCCGTAGTTGACTTGCGCCTCGGGGCATACGGACGACACGACCGGGAGGCCACGTCATGGGGGCTGGACACGACCACGGGCACAGCCACGGGGGTCCGCCGCCGACGGGCACCGCGGGGGCCGCTTACCGGGGCCGGCTGCGGATCGCACTCGGCATCACGCTCTCCGTGACGGTGATCGAGATCATCGGCGGCGTGGTCGCGGACTCGCTCGCGCTGGTCGCGGACGCGGCCCACATGGCGACCGACGCGGTCGGCCTCGCGATGGCGCTCCTCGCGATCCACTTCGCCAACCGGCCGCCCTCGGGGAACCGCACCTTCGGCTACGCGCGGGCCGAGATCCTGGCGGCGCTCGCGAACTGCCTGCTGCTGCTCGGCGTGGGCGGCTACGTGCTCTTCGAGGCGATCCACCGGTTCGTCGAGCCGGCCGGGACCAAGGGCGGGCTCGCCCTCGCGTTCGCGGCGGTCGGCCTGGTGGCGAACGTGGTCTCCCTGTCGCTGCTCATGCGCGGCCGGAAGGAGAGCCTGAACGTGCGGGGCGCCTACCTGGAGGTGCTGGCGGACGCCCTGGGATCGGTCACCGTGATCGTCGCGGCCGGGATCGTCCTGCTCACGGGCTGGCAGTACGCCGACCCGATCGCCTCGCTCGTGATCGGCCTGATGATCGTCCCCCGCACGGTCGGGCTGCTGCGCGAGACCCTGGACGTGCTCCTGGAGGCGGCTCCCAAGGGGGTGGACATGGCGGAGGTGCGGGCGCACATACTGGCCCTGCCGGGGGTCGAGGACGTGCACGACCTGCACGCCTGGACGATCACCTCGGGAATGCCGGTCCTCTCCGCGCACGTGGTCGTCGACCAGGGGGCCCTCGACTCGGTGGGGCACGAGAAGATGCTCCACTCCCTCCAGGGGTGCCTGGGCTCCCACTTCGACGTGGAGCACTGCACCTTCCAGCTGGAGCCGGCCGGCCACGCCGAGCACGAGGCGAAGCTGTGTCTCTAGGAAGCCCCCGGACGGTGTCTTCGCATGATCCCGGCCGGTGGTCCATGGTGTTGTGAGGCGTCGCCACGAACGGTCCGACGTCAAGCGTGAGGTCGTTCGGCCGCTGCTGCCGGGGGCGTCGCGGGGGCGGAAGCGGCTCACCGGCGACCCGGGCCCGCCTTCGGTACCCTGCCGCCGCCGGCGGCGGACCTCGCGGGGCCGCCGGCCCGGCTCCTGGTCCGGTCCCGCCGCCCCGGGCCCGGCGGTCCGTCACCCCTGCGCGCCGGTGCCGAGGCTCGCGCGGAGCAGCGCCGCCTCCTCGTCGAGGTGGCGCAGGAGGGCTTCGAGGGCGGGGGTGCGGGTGCGGTGGGCGGCCTCGGTGACGCCCACCGTGCGGCCCACCGAGGGGAGCTCGACCGGCAGCGCGGCGAGGTGCTCGTCGTCGCGCAGGACCAGTGCGGGCAGGAGCGCCACCATGTCGGTCTGGAGGAGCAGGGCCCGCATGGTGAGGATGGAGGTGCACTCCACCCGGTCGGCGGGGAGCGGCAGCCCCCGGTCGACGAAGAGGGCGCCCAGTTCCTGGCGCAGGGCGGTCTGTTCGACCGGCAGGATCCACGGGTGGGCGAGCGCGTCGGTGAGCGCGACGGCGCCCCCGGCCGGTCCTTCCGCCAGGAGCGGGTGCCCGGCGCGGACGGCGAGCCGGATGGGCTCGCGGTAGAGCATCCGCTGCCGCAGCGCGTCGCCGTCGCCGGGGGCGGGTCCCACCCGGCCGACGATGAGGTCGAGTTCGCCGCCGAGCAGGGCCGGGTGGAGGACGTCGGGGGTGCCCTCGCGGACCACGACGGTGAGCCGGGGGCGCTCCTTCTTGAGGCGGGCCACGGCCCGGGGCAGCAGGACGTTGGCGCCGGCGAGCAGGGTGCCCACGGTGACCGTGCCGTCCTGGCCCTGGCGCAGTCCGGTGAGGTGCTCCTTGGCCCGCCGGACCTCGGCGACCACCGCGCGGGCGTGGCCGACGAGCGCCTCGCCGTAGACGGTGGGCCGCATGCCGCGCGGGACGCGGACGAAGAGCGGGAGTTCGGCGATGGCCTCCAGTTCGCGCAGGGTGCGGGTGGCGGCGGGCTGGGTGAGGTGGAGGCTTTCCGCCGCCCGTATGACGCTTCCGTGGTCGTACACCGCGATGAGCAGGGTCAGGTGCCGGAACTTCAGCCGGCCGTCCAGGAGGTCCATCGCCGGGGCTCCTTCCGGGGGGAAGCGGTGGCGCGCCCGGGGCGGGGCCGTACCGCGACATACCAGGATCGCTATGTCTCTCTTACCGATCGGCATTGGATCGGCATAGCTGGGTGGGCGCACTATACCGGCATGCCCCGGGGGTGAGTTTCGGACAGTCCCCGGCTCAGCAACGGAGGTCTGCAAGGTGAGTTCACCCGTGCGGCATTACGTAGGAGGCGGGTTCGACGCGTCCGGCGTGCCGTTCCCGCTCGTCGACCCGGTCACCGGGCGCACCGCCGGCGCGGTGCCGGAGGCGTCGCGGGAGCTGGTCGACCGGGCGGTGGGGGCGGCCCGCGAGGCGCTGCGCGGGCCGTGGGCCGCGTGGAGCCCGGCGGAGCGCTCGCGGCTGTTGCACCGGATCGCCGACGGGATCGAGGCGCGCTTCGAGGAGTTCACCGCCGCCGAGTGCGCCGACACGGGCAAGCCCCGGGAGCTGGCCTCGACGGTGGACATCCCGCGCGCGGTGGCCAATTTTCGCTCCTACGCGGATCTGCTGGCCGCGCGGAGCGAGAGGTCCTGGCACACCCCGACGCCCGACGGGCGGGGCGCGCTGAACTACACGGTGCACAAGCCGCTCGGCGTCGTGGCGGTGATCTCGCCGTGGAACCTGCCGCTGCTGCTGCTCACCTGGAAGGTCGCGCCGGCCCTCGCCACCGGCAACACGGTCGTCGCCAAGCCGTCCGAACTCACCCCCGGCACGGCCTGCCTGCTGGCCGAGGTGATGGCCGAGGCGGGCGTCCCGGCGGGCGTGTTCAACCTGGTGCACGGGCGGGGCGCGGACGCGGCCGGCCAGTGGCTGACCGAGCACCCCGGGGTGGACGCCATCGCCTTCACCGGCGAGTCCCGCACCGGCTCCACGATCATGCGGGCGGCGGCGGCCCGGCTCGCGCCGGTCTCCTTCGAGCTCGGAGGCAAGAACGCCGGCCTCGTCTTCGCCGACGCGGACCTGGAGGAGGCGGTGGCGGGCACGCTGCGGTCGTCCTTCACCCACAGCGGTCAGGTCTGCCTGTGCACCGAGCGGGTGTACGTGGAGCGGCCGGTGTTCGACGCGTTCGCCGCGGCGCTGGCCGCCGGGGCGAAGGAGCTGTCCGGCTACGGCCCGATGGTGTCGGCCGCCCACCGCGACAAGGTCCTGGGCCACCTGGAACGGGCCGCCGCCGACGGCGGCGAGGTGCTGGCGGGCGGCGGGGTGCCGCGCTTCGGCGACGAGCGGGACGGCGGCTTCTGGGTGGAGCCGACCGTGCTGACCGGCCTGCCCGAGGACCATCCGGCGGTACGGGACGAGATCTTCGGCCCGGTCGTGCACCTGGCGCCGTTCGACACCGAGGAGGAGGCGCTCGCCCTCGCCAACGCCGGTCCGTACGGCCTGGCCGGCACGGTGTGGACCGGCGACGTGCGCCGCGCCCACCGGGTCGCCCCGGCGCTCGACGTCGGCATCGCCTGGGTCAACACCTGGAACCTGCGCGACCTGCGCACCCCGTTCGGCGGGGTGAAGGCGTCCGGCATCGGGCGCGAGGGCGGCGACCACTCCCTGGACTTCTTCTCCGAGCCGATGAATGTGTGCGTGAAGCTGTGAAGAGCCCCGAGAACACGGTGGTGGAGGCCGCCGCCGAGCGCCTGGACCGGGCCCGGCGCACCGGCGTGCCGTGCGCCCCGGTGCGGGACCTGCTGCCGGCGGGCGACCTGGACGCGGCCTACGCCGTGCAGTCCCTGCTGACCGAACGCCGGCTGACCGGGGGCCGCCGGATCACCGGCTGGAAGGTCGGTCTGACCTCGCCCGCCGTGCAGCGGCAGCTGGGCGTCGACACCCCGGACTTCGGGGCCCTGTTCGACGACACCGCCGTGCCGGACGGCGCGGAGCTGCCCTGGGGGGCGGTGCTCCAGCCGAAGGCCGAGGCCGAGGTGGCGCTCGTCCTGGAGCAGGACCTCGGGCACGAGCGGCACACGGTGGCCGACGTGATCCGGGCGACCGCCTTCGCGCTGCCCGCCGTCGAGGTGGTCGGCAGCCGGATCCGCGACTGGGACATCACCGCCGTGGACACGATCGCCGACAACGCCTCCAGCGGGGCGTACGTCCTCGGCACCCGTCCGGTGCTCCTGCGGGACGTGGACCTGCGGACCGCGGGGATGGCCCTGGAACGGCGGGGCGAGCCCGTCTCCACCGGCGCGGGCGTCGCCTGCCTCGGTCACCCGCTGCACGCCGCCGTCTGGCTGGCCGACACCCTCGTCCGGCTGGGCCGGCCGCTGCGGGCCGGGGACACCGTGCTCACGGGGGCGCTCGGGCCGATGACGGCCGTGGCGCCGGGCGACGTGCTGGAGGCCCGTATCGACGGGCTCGGTTCGGTGCGCGCGGCCTTCGGGCGCGCCACCGGGGAAGGAGACCCCCGATGAACCCGACGGACGCGGCGGCGCTGGCGGAGGCGCTGGACACGGCCGCCCGGGAGGCGCACCCGCTGCCCGGCGGCGGCAGCGGCCTGACCGACCCGGCGGAGGCGTACGCCGTGCAGGAGGCGCTGCTGGCGCGGCGGTACGCCCGGGGCGAGCGGCCCACCGGCGTGAAGCTGGGCTTCACCAGCGCCGCGAAGATGCGGCAGATGGGCGTCTCCGACCTGATCCACGGGCGGCTGACGGACCGGATGGAGATCCCGGACGGGGGGCGGTACGACGTCTCCGGTCTGATCCACCCCCGGGTGGAGCCCGAGATCGCCTTCCTGCTCGGCTCGGTCCTCGCCCCCGGCGGCGATCCGGCGGCGGCGGTCGCGGCCGTCGCCCCCGCGCTGGAGGTCATCGACTCCCGCTACGACGGCTTCCGCTTCTCACTGCCGGAGGTGATCGCGGACAACACCTCCGCCGCCGGGTACGCGCTCGGCCCCTGGACCCCGGCGGCCGGGCTGGGCGGCCTGCGGTCGCTGGCCAACCTGGGCGTGGTGCTGGAGGTGGACGGCCACCCGGCCGAGACCGGTTCGACGGCCGCGATCCTCGGCGACCCGCTGCGCGCGCTGGCCGCCGCCGCCCGGCTGGCCGGCCCGCTCGCCCCGGGGACGGTCGTCCTCGCCGGGGCGGCGACCGCCGCCGTACCGCTGCCGCCGGGGACGCACGTGCGGGCCGCAGTGGCCCGGCTCGGCTCCGTCGGCCTCACCACCGGGGAGGCGGCGTGATCGTCCCCGGCGCGGCCCCGCCGCGCGGCCGGTTCCCGCACCTGCGGCGCGCGGGCGACCTGGTCTTCGTCTCCGGTACGAGCTCCCGCCGCCCGGACGGCGGCTTCACCGGGGCGAGCGCCGACCCGATGGGCGTCACCGACCTCGACATCCGGGCCCAGACCCGGGCGGTCCTCGACAACATCGCGGCCATCCTGGCCGCCGCCGGCGGCGGTCTGGACGACCTGGTGTCGGTGACCGCCTACCTGGTCAGCATGAACGACTTCGGCGGCTACAACGAGGTCTACGCCGAGTACTTCGACGAGACCGGGCCGACCCGGACCACCGTCGCCGTCCACCAGCTCCCCCATCCCCACCTGCTGATCGAGATCAGCGCGGTGGCCCATCTCCCGCAGGACAAGGAACAGCAGCGATGACGATGAGACCGTTCAACCTCCAGGCGTGGATCGAGGAGCACCGCCACCTGCTGAAGCCGCCCGTCGGCAACGTGCAGATCTGGCAGGACGCCGACCTGATGGTGACGGTCGTCGGCGGCCCCAACCGCCGCACCGACTTCCACGACGACCCCATCGAGGAGTTCTTCTACCAGCTCAAGGGCGACATGGTGCTCCGCGTCATGGAGGAGGAGGGCCGGCCGCCGCGCGACATCCACATCCGTGAGGGCGACGTCTTCCTCGCCCCGGCGCACCTGCGGCACTCCCCGCAGCGGCCGGAGGAGGACAGCGTCGGCCTGGTCGTCGAGTTCGCGCGGCCGCAGGGCCACCGCGACGCCTTCGAGTGGTACTGCATCGAGTGCCACCACCTGGTGCACCGCAGCGAGGTGCGGCTCACCTCGATCGTGGACGACCTGCCGCCGGTCTTCTCCGCCTTCTACGCCGACGAGGCCGCCCGCACCTGCGGGCACTGCGGCGCCCTCCACCCGGGCAAGGACTGGCCCCAGGGGCTGCGGCCCCGCACCCGGCGCGACGAGGCGGGCGGCGCATGACCGTCGTCGACGTCCACGCGCACGTCTTCCCCGAGATCGGCCGCGCCGAGTCGCGCCGGATCACCGGCTCCGAGGACGGCCCGTGGCTGCGCACCACGGACGGCCCCGACGCCGGAATGATGATGGCCGGGGCCGCCGAGTACCGGCCGGTGCGCCGTACCCTGTGGGACCCGGCCGCCCGGGTCGCCGACCTCGACCGGCTCGGGGTGGACGTGCAGGTGCTGTCCAGCACGCCGCTGCTGTTCGGCTACGGCCTGGAGGCGGCGCGGGCCGCCGACTGGTGCCGGAGCGTCAACGGGCACCTGCTGCGGTACGCCGCGCACGCCCCCGGCCGGCTGGCCCCGCTGTGCCAGGTGCCGCTCCAGGACACCGAGGCGGCCTGCGCGATGGTCACCGAGGCGATGCGGGAGGGCTTCCACGGCGTCCACATCGGCAACCACCTCGGCGACCGCGACCTCGACGACGGCGCCCTCCTCGAATTCCTCGCGCACTGCGCGCACGAGGACGCGGCCGTCCTGGTCCACCCGTGGGACCTGCCGGCCGGGCCGCGCCACTCCCGCTACATGCTGGCCTGGCTGGCGGGGATGGCGGGCGAGACGCACCTGACGATCCTGTCGCTGATCCTCTCCGGCGCCTTCGAGCGGCTCCCGGCGTCGCTGCGACTGCTGTTCGCGCACGGCGGCGGCAGCTTCCCGTACCTGCTGGGCCGGGCGGAGAACGCCTGGCACCGGCGGGACATCGTGCGCGCCGACAGCCCGCACCCGCCGTCGTACTACACCGAGCGCTTCGCCGTGGACTCGGCCGTCTTCGACCCGGGGGCGCTGCGGCTCCTGGTGGACGTGATGGGCGCGGAGCGGGTGCTGCTCGGCTCCGACCACCCGTTCCCGCTGGGCGAGGAGTCCATCGGCCGGCTGGTGCGGGAGAGCGGCCTGGCCCCCGCCGAGCGGGAGGCCGTCCTCGGCGGCAACGCCGTCCGCTTCTTCGGACTGACCCCCCTGCTGAAGGAGGCCGTGCGGTGAAGGCCGCCGTCATCGGATCGGGCAACATCGGCACCGATCTCCTCATCAAGATGATCCGCGGCTCGGGGCTCGTGACCGCCGCCGCGATGATCGGCATCGACCCGGACTCGGACGGGCTCGCGCGGGCCCGCCGGCTCGGCGTGCCGACCAGCTCCGACGGCGTCGCCGGGCTGATCGCCATGGACGGCTTCGACGGGATCGACGTCGTCTTCGACGCCACCTCGGCCGCCGCCCACCACCGCAACGCCGCCGCGCTCGCCCCGTACGGGAAGACCCTGATCGACCTCACCCCGGCGGCCATCGGCCCGTACGTCGTCCCGCCCGTCAACCTCGACGAGCACCTGGACGCGAAGAACCTCAACATGGTCACCTGCGGCGGGCAGGCCACCGTGCCGGTCGTCGCCGCCGTCGCCGCCGTCACCCCCGTGCACTACGCGGAGATCGTCGCCTCGATCGCCTCCCGGTCCGCCGGGCCGGGTACCCGGGCCAACATCGACGAGTTCACCGAGACGACCTCCCGCGCCCTGGAGCGGGTCGGCGGCGCGGCCCGGGGCAAGGCGATCATCGTCCTCAACCCGGCCGAACCGGCGCTGCTCATGCGGGACACCGTGCACTGCCTCGTCGACGACGCCGACACCGGCCGGATCGCCGCGTCGGTGCGCGCGACGGCCGCCGCCGTCGCCGCGTACGTCCCCGGCTACCGGCTCAAGCAGGAGCCGCAGTTCCGGACGCTCGCCGCCGACGACCCGCTGGTCCGGCTCGGCGGCGGGGCCCGCCTGCTCGTCTCCGTCTACCTGGAGGTCGAGGGCGCCGCCCACTACCTCCCCGCCTACGCCGGGAACCTCGACATCATGACCGCCGCCGCGCTGCGCACCGCCGAGCGCCTGGCCGAACGGAGCACGGGCCGATGACCCGGGTCTACGTCCAGGACGTCACCCTGCGGGACGGCATGCACGCCGTATCCCACCGCTACACCCTCGACCAGGTACGGGCGATCGCCGCCGCCCTGGAGGCGGCCGGCGTGGATGCCGTGGAGGTCGCCCACGGCGACGGCCTCTCCGGCTCCTCCGTCACCTACGGCCCCGGCGCCCACACCGACTGGGAGTGGCTGGAGGCGGCGGCCGAGGTCCTCGACCGGGCCCGGCTCACCACTCTGCTGCTGCCCGGCATCGGCACCGCCGCCGACCTGCGCCGCGCCCACGCGCTCGGCGTCACCTCCGTCCGCGTCGCCACCCACTGCACCGAGGCGGACGTCTCCGCCCAGCACATCGCGCTCGCCCGCGAACTGGGCATGGACGTCTCCGGCTTCCTGATGATGTCCCACCTCGCCCCGCCCGCCGAACTGGCCGTGCAGGCACGGCTGATGGAGTCGTACGGCGCGCACTGCGTGTACGTCACGGACTCCGGCGGCCGGCTGACGATGGACGGCGTGCGGGACCGGGTCCGGGCCTACCGCGACGCGCTCGACCCGGCCACCGAGATCGGCATCCACGCCCACCACAACCTCGGCCTCGGCGTCGCCAACAGCATCGTCGCGGTGGAGGCCGGCGCCCACCGCGTCGACGCCTCCCTCGCCGGGCAGGGCGCGGGCGCGGGCAACGCGCCGCTGGAGCCGGTGGTGGCGGTCCTCGACCTGATGGGCCTGGAGCACGGCTGCGCGCTCTTCCCCCTGATGGACGCGGCCGAGGAGCTGGTCCGGCCGACCCAGGACCGACCCGTGCGGGTCGACCGGGAGACGCTGACGCTCGGCTACGCGGGGGTGTACTCCAGCTTCCTGCGGCACGCGGAGACGACGGCCGCCCGCCACGGCCTGGACACCCGGGACCTCCTCGTCGAGGCGGGCCGACGGCGGCTGGTCGGCGGGCAGGAGGACCTGCTCACCGACATCGCCCTCGACCTCGCCCGGACCGCCGCCTCTCCCTCCCCCGACCACGGAGCTCCCGCATGCTGACCGACCCCATCCGCCCCACCGGCCTCACCACCCGTGCCGCCGCCCTGGACGCCTCCGACCCGCTCGCCGCCGTCCGGGACCGCTTCCTCCTCCCCGACGGGGTCGTCTACCTCGACGGCAACTCCCTCGGCGCCCTGCCCGCCGCCGTCCCGGCGGCCGTCGAGGACGCCGTGCACCGCCAGTGGGGCACCGACCTGATCCGCTCCTGGAACGGCAACGGCTGGTGGGAGGCGCCGGTGCGGACCGGCGACGCGATCGGCCGGCTGGTCGGCGCCGCCCCCGGGCAGGTCGTCGCCGGGGACTCGACCAGCGTCCAGCTCTTCAACACCCTGCTGGCCGCCGCCCGGCTGCGCCCCGGCCGCCGACTGCTGCTGACCGACCCGGACCACTTCCCCACCGACCAGTACATCGCCGACTCGGTGGGCCGGCTCCTCGGCCTCGACGTCCGCCGGGTGCCGGCCCGGGACGCCGCCGCCGTGCTCGCCGCCGAGACGGGGAACGTCGCCGTCGCCGCGTACGCGCCGGTCGACTACCGCACCGGCGAGCTGTACGACATGGCCGCGCTCACCGCCGCCGCGCACGCCGCCGGGGCCCTGATGCACTGGGACCTGTGCCACGCGGCGGGCGCCCTGCCGGTCGGACTCGACGCGGTGGAGGCCGACTTCGCGGTCGGCTGCGGCTACAAGTACCTGTCGGGCGGGCCGGGCGCCCCGGCGTTCGCGTACGTCGCCCACCGCCACCAGGAGGGCTTCGACCATCCGCTGACCGGCTGGCACGGGCACGCCGAACCGTTCGCGATGGCGGGGACGTACACCCCGGCGGCGGACATCACCCGGGCCCGGATCGGCACGCCCGCGCTGCTCTCCCTGATCGCCCTGGAGGCCGCGCTCACCGCCTTCGACGGGGTGGAGATGGCCGACGTCAGGAAGAAGAACCTGTCCCTGACCGGCTTCTTCCAGGAATGTGCCGACGCCCTCCTGGACGGCCTCGGCTTCACCGCGGCCACGCCGCGCGAGCCGGAGCGCCGGGGGAGCCAGGTCGCGCTGCGCCACCCGGAGGCGTACCCGCTGGTCGCCGCGCTCACCGCGCGGGGTGTGATCGGCGACATGCGTGCCCCCGACCTGCTCCGCTTCGGCTTCAACGCCCTGTACGTGTCGCACGCCGACGTCCTGCGCGCGGTGGTCGAGCTGCGCGACGTCGTCACCTCCGGGGCCCATCTCGCGCCCGTGTTCCAGCAGCGTCCCACCGTCACCTGAGCCCTCGCCGCCCCCTCCCTCCCCGCCCCCGAAAGGACCGTCCGATGCGCTTCACCCGCAGGAACACGGCTCTCGCCACCGTCGCCGCGGCCGCCGTCACCGCCGGCCTGCTCGTCCCCGGCGCGTCCGGCGCGGACACCGCGACCGCCGCCGCCACCGACCCGAACGTCCTCGCGGTGTGCGCCGACCGCCGACCCGGGCAGGCCGACCCGGGCGCGTACGGGATGCAGCTCGACGGCACGTTCCGCCACCCCGCCCTCACACCGGTCGACGAGGAGTCCGAGCACCCCTTCCCGGGGCGCAGGGCGGAGTACGACACCCGCTCGTACATCAAGAACATGAAGGTCGAAGCGGCCTACGAGGGCGCCGGATTCACCCCCGACTACTTCCACACCTGGCAGAACGTCGTCGACTTCGACGGGCGCCGCTACCTCTTCCAGTACGACCGCTCCGAGGGCCGCGTCTACGACATCACCGACGTGCGGAAGGTGAGGGTCGTCGAGAAGCTGAGCCGCGAGGACGTCGGCGGCGACGAGAGCCGGGCCAACGGCGACTGGGCGGCGCACGACTACTGGGGCGCTTCCACCATCCAGTGGAACAAGAAGCTGAACGCGTACGTCATGGTGCAGAGCTTCGAGAGCAAGCGGCAGATCTCCGAACTCTCCGACCACCCGCCGCTCGACAAGTACAACAACCCCGAGGGCGTGCGGAAGCTGCGGGAGAAGCCGGGGCTGAAGGGCTTCAAGGTGTACCGCCTGGACGGCCCGCGCAAGAAGGACTGGAAGCTCCTGGCGACCGTCTCCACCGACTCCACCCAGGCCGACCCGCTGCGCAGCGACCCGGCGTCGGCGCAGCAGGGCTCCGGGTCGATCGACGTGCCGTACTGGACGGGCGAGAAGTACATGTTCATCGCCACGGCGCCGGACGACACGTACTCCGGCACCGAGTACCCCACCAACCTGCACTCGGCCGGCTACCAGTCCTGGGACATGACCGACCCGGCGCACCCGAAGCTCCTCGACACCTGGCACCTGCCGGGGCAGCGCACCGGGGAGGACGCGGCGTACCGGAAGAACCCGCGCTGCGGCAACCGCACCAGCTGGATGGGGGCCCGGATGCCGCTCTTCCTCCCCAAGCCCGTGGAGAAGGGCGGGCGGTACGCCTTCGCCGCGATGGGCGGCTACGGCCTGACGGTCCTCGACGTCTCCGACCCGTCGAACCTGCGGACCGTGAGCCACCTCGACCTGCCGGCGTCGGTCTCGGGCACCGAGGGCGACAACATCGACGTCTCCCAGTACGAGAAGACCGGAATGATCTACTACTCCGGCTACCCGCTCACCGAGGACTGCTACGAGCCCTACAAGGACGTCTACCAGATCGACGCCAAGGACCCGAAGAACCCCCGCGTCGTCGGCGTCCTCCCCCGCCCGGTGCCGCCCAAGTCGGCCGGTTTCACGGACTACTGCCAGCGGCGCGGCAGCTTCGGCCCCAAGCGGACCGGCTACTACACCAACCCGGGCAAGCACGACGCCGGCGTCCTCGGCTACGGCTTCTACAACGCGGGCGTGCAGTTCTTCGACGTGTCGGACCCGGCCGACCCGGAGATCTCCGCGTACTTCGTGCCGAAGGCGTACGGCCGCGACACGGCGGACTACGCGTACGGCAACCAGACCCACGGGGTCTACGTGGAGTGGGACCGGAACATCGCCTGGGTCCTGACCAACCACGGCATCTACGCCCTGTCGTCGAAGGTCCTGGGCAAGCCCGACCTCGACGCCCCCGCCAAGCCGTTCCGCACCAGCGAGTTCTGACCCGCCCCCCGTTGCCCACCCCCGTGCAGAAGGGCCCCACCGCCATGGCCTCACCCAGCGACTCCGCACCCCCCGCGGCCGCCGACGGAGCCAGACCCACTCCCGACTCCGGCTCCGGCTCCGGCAAGGGGCTGGTCCGCTCGCTCACCCACCGGCAGACCACCATGATCGGGCTGGGCTCCGCGCTCGGCACCGGCCTCTTCCTGGGCTCCGGCTCGGCGATGTCCGTCGCCGGGCCCGCCGTGATCGTCTCGTACGTGATCGGGGCGGTCCTCGTCGCGATCATCGCCGTGCTGCTCGGCGAGATGTCCGCCGCCCACCCCGTCCAGGGCTCGTTCGGCACCATCGCCCGCCGCTACCTGGGCCCCTGGGCCGGCTTCCTCAGCAGCTGGCTGTACTGGTTCAGCGCCGTCGTCGTCATCGGCACCGAGGTCGTCGCCTCCGCGCTCTACATCCGCTGGTGGTGGCCGGCGGTGCCGATGTCGGTGGCGATCCTCGCCGTCGCGGCGATCGTCCTCGCGGTCAACGTGATCAGCGTGAAGTCCTTCGGCACCACCGAGTTCTGGCTCTCCAGCGTCAAGGTGACGGCCCTGTGCGCCTTCATCCTCTGCGCGGCCCTGCTGGTCCTCTTCGGGCTGCCGGACACCGAGGCCACCGGCTTCGCGCACCTCACCGACGACGGCGGCTTCCTCCCCCACGGCTTGAGCTCGATCTGGCTGGCCATGTCCGTGGTGATGTTCGCATACGCCGGCTTCGAGGTCGTCGCCATCGCCTCCGCCGAGGCGGCCGATCCACAGCGCACCATACGCACCGCGATGCGCCAACTGGCGTGGCGACTCAGCTTCTTCTACCTGCTCTCCATCACCCTGGTGCTGGCCCTGATCCCGTGGCGCCGGATGGCGGACGGCGACGGCAGCGTCGAGGCGAGCCCCTTCGTCCGGGTCTTCTCCGAGATCGGCGTGCCCGCCGCCGCGACCGTCACCAACGCGGTCGTGCTCATCGCCGCCATGTCCGCCGCCAACGCCCACCTGTACGGCGCATCCCGGCTGCTCCACTCGCTCGGCGACGACGGCCTCGCGCCGAAGCCGCTGGCCCGGCTCAACCGCCGGGGCGTCCCGGTGGTCGCGATCGCCGCGTCCACCCTGGGCATCGCGGCCGCGGCCCTGCTCGCCTTCTACGACGTCAGCGGCCTCTTCGGCATCATGATGTCGATCGCGATCTTCGCAGTGATGCTGGTGTGGCTGCTGATCCTGGCCTCGTACGTCGCCTTCCGGCGCCACCGCGCCGCGCACCCCGGGGAGTTCACCGGCTTCTCCGTCCGGGGCGGCGACAAGCTCGCGGTCGTCGCGGGGCTCGGCGTCCTCGCGGTCGCGGCGACGGCGGTGAAGGTACCCGACATGCGGCAGGCGGCCGTCATCGGCCTCGCCTTCACCCTCGCCCTCCTCGCCTGCTACGCCCTGACGGCACGGCGGCGGCGCTCCTAGACGGTGCCTTCAGGTGATCGCGGCTGGTGGATCACGGCGACATGCCACCCGACCATGATCCTCGACCGAAGATCACTTGACGACAGACCCCAGGAACCGCGGGAACCGTCCGGACGGTGCGCCCGGGGGCCGCCCGGCCGCGATCCGCCGGGCGGCCCCCGGGCCTCTGTTAGTCTTCTCGCCCGAACGCGCGTCGAGAGGAGCTGAGGCGGATGACCGTCGCGATGGAGGCCGCCCCCGTGCGGCCGCACCCGGTCGTCCCTCAGCCTCCGGGTCTCCGGCTGACCTGATCCCGGTCCTCGCACCGGTACGTCACGTCGTCGGCCGGGACCCCTCCTCAAAGGGTTTCCCACGTTGTCCGACAACGCTCTGCACGACGCCTTCTTCGCCCTGCACCACGGCCTGCCGCGCCAGGGCCCCGGCTCCGACACCACCACCCGCCGGCTCCTCGCGCTCGCGGGGCCGCTCCCGGCCCGTCCGCGCGTGCTCGACCTGGGCTGCGGCCCGGGCCGTTCCGCGCTGCTCCTGGCCGCCGAGGCGGGCGCCGAGGTGACCGCCGTCGACACCCACGAACCGTTCCTGGCCGAACTGCGGGGCGCCGCCGCCGCGCGCGGTCTCGACGGCCCCGCCCGCGGGGGCCGCGGTGCGGTGCGCGCGGTCCGTGCCGACATGGGCGCCCCGCCGTTCGCCGACCGCGCCTTCGACCTCGTCCATGCCGAGAGCTCGGTCTTCGTGCTCGGCTTCGACCGGGCGCTGGCCGCGTGGCGCCGCCTCCTCGCGCCCGGCGGCACCCTCCTCCTCACCGAGTGCGTGTGGACCACCGGAGAGCCGGGCCCGGCGGCCCGCGCCTTCTGGGACGAGCACTACCCGCTCCGCACCGTCGCCGGGAACACGGCGGCGGCGGTCGCGGCCGGTTACCGCGTCCTGGGCACCTTCACGCAGCCGGAGAGCGACTGGGACGAGTACTACGGCCCCCTGGCCGCGCGCGCCGAGGCGGCGGACACCGCCGTCCCCGGCATGGCCGAGGCGGTCGCCGCCGCCCGCGCCGAGATCGCGCTGCGGCGCGAGCACGGTTCCGACTACGGGTACGCCGGTTTCGCGCTCCGGCCCGCCGCGCCGCACGGGCGCGCCCGCCCCGTCCCCGGACCCGGTCCGGCCGCGGGCTGAGGCGGGGCACCCGAGCGGACCCGTCCGGGGGAGGGCGGCCCCCGGGCGGGTTCGCACGGGTGTCCGCGTACGGGATCAGGCCATGTTCCGAGGACCGGGGGGACCGCCCCTCCGGGAGGAACCGGGTCCCCCGTCCGCCGCTCACGGCCCGCCCGCACCCTCGTCCCCACCGGCCCGCCCCGCCTCTTCCGGGGTCCCGCGTCCCGGCCGGTCCCTTCCGTGCCCACCGTGCCGGACCAATACTCCGGTGCGGTGGGCACGGCCCCGTCCGGCCGCCGAAGTACGGACAAGCCGCTTTTGTGCGGCAGACTGAGGGGGCCCCACCGGGCCGAGGACCGAAGCGAAGGATGGGTATGCCGACCACACCAGCCCCCGCGGCTCAGATCTCGCAGGAGATCGCGCCGAACGGCGTCCAGCCGTCCGGAGACCCGGCCCCGATCATGCTCGAACTGGTCGACGAGGACGGGACGACCATCGGCACGGCGGAGAAACTGGCCGCCCACCGGGCCCCGGGGCTGCTCCACCGCGCCTTCTCCGTCTTCCTCTTCGACGGGTCGGGCCGGTTGCTCCTCCAGCGGCGGGCGCTCGGCAAGTACCACTCCCCCGGCGTGTGGTCGAACACCTGCTGCGGCCACCCCTACCCGGGCGAGGCGCCGTTCGCGGCGGCGGCCCGGCGCACCTTCGAGGAGCTGGGCGTCTCGCCGGCGCTCCTCGCGGAGGCCGGCACGGTCCGCTACAACCATCCGGACCCGGCCTCGGGCCTGGTGGAGCAGGAGTTCAACCACCTCTTCGTCGGCCTGGTGCGGACCGAGCCGCGCCCGGACCCGGAGGAGGTCGGGGACACCGCCTTCGTGACCGCCGCCGAGCTGGACGAGCGCCACGCCGAGGCGCCGTTCTCCGCCTGGTTCATGACGGTCCTCGACGCGGCGCGTCCGGCCATCAGGGAACTGACGGGTCCGTCCGGGGGCTGGTGACCGGGCTCGGCACGTCCCCGGGGGCCCCCGGTGCGGCCCCCCCTCCCCGCCTCGGCACGGCGTCCGGCACCGGCGCCGCCGGGGCCAGGGGCATCGCCGCCCAGATGATCTTGCCGCCGCTCGCGGTGTGCTCGACGTCGCAGGCGCCGCCGGCCTCCTGGGCGATCTCGCGGACCAGGAGCAGGCCCCTGCCGCCGGTCTGCCCCGCGTCCGCCTCCAGGGCCTTGGGGCGGTAGGGGTGGTTGTCCTCGACGGACACCCGGATCCACTCGGGGCCGATCGCCACCTCGACCGCTATCTCGGGGGACAGCAGCGCCGCGTGCCGCACGGCGTTGGTGACCAGCTCGGAGACGATCAGCAGCAGACCGTCCATGATCTCGTCGTGGAGGGGGACGCCCTGGCGGACCAGCAGGTCGCGCACGGCGTGCCGGGCCTGCGGGACGGAGACGTCGACCGCGGCAGCGGTGAAGCGCCAGACCCCTTCGTAGGAGGGGTGACGGGCGGGGCCGCCCTCGCGGGTCCCCACGGTCCGATTTCCACCCTCGTGCTCGATTCTCGCCACGGATCGAGTCTTGGCACTGCACGGGGACGGCCCGGCCTACTGACCAGAAGTCAATACTTATCGGTCGCCTTCTGATCGCTTGCGCATGCCGATGTCAGTTGTTCGACTGATCGCGCGCGTTTTCTGGGGATTCTGAAAATGGGCCGGAAACCGACGCGGGCGGGCCCGTCACGGGCGGACCCCATCGGTCCGTACGCCGGCCGCCGCGCCCGGGGCGGCCCTTCCCGACCGCGTGTTCGGACGGGCCGGATAGCATCCGGCCCATGGAGCCGCAGCTGAGGCACAGCGTCACGGACGGGGTCGCCACCGTCGTCATCTCCCACGCCGCCAAGCGCAACGCGATGACCGCCGGCATGTGGCGCGCGCTGCCGGACGTCCTGGACCGGCTCGCCGCCGACCCGGCGGTCCGGGTCCTGGTCCTGACCGGCGAGGGCGACACCTTCTGCGCCGGGGCGGACATCTCGTCGCTGCGCCGGCCCGGGGACGAGCAGCAGAGCCTCGCGGTACGGGCGGAGGAGGCGCTGGCCGCCTTCCCCAAGCCGACCCTGGCGGCCGTCCGGGGCTTCTGCGTCGGGGGCGGCAGCCAGCTCGCCGCCGCCTGCGACCTGCGGTTCGCCGAGGAGGGTGCGCGCTTCGGGATCACCCCCGCGAAGCTCGGCATCGTCTACCCGTCCTCGTCGACGCGCAGGCTGACCGCCCTCGTGGGCCCCTCGACCGCCAAGTACCTGCTGTTCTCCGGCGAGCTGATCGACGCGGAGCGGGCCCTGCGGACCGGGCTCGTGGACGAACTCCACCCGGCGGACGCGCTGGACGAGCGGGTGGACGCGTTCTGCCGGGTGCTCGCCTCACGCTCGCTGCTGACCCAGGCGGCCGCCAAGGAGTTCGCCGACGGACGCCTGGACCGGGACGCCCACTGGGCCGAGCGGGCGCGCGCAAGCGACGACACGGCGGAGGGGGTCGCCGCCTTCCTGGAGCGGCGCGCGCCCCGCTTCACGTACGGGCTCTGACCCCGGTACGGCCCGCCCGGCCGCCCCCGCGCCCCTTCACGCCGGTCCCGGCCGGGGTTTTCGAGGGCCCGGGCCCGTTCCCGTCGTACCGACCAGTCGGTAACGTTCAGGACATGACGACTGCCCTGCCTCCGCGCGCCGGACGCCGCTGCCACAACGCGTTGAACCCGCTGCACTCCACGCTCTACTTCTCCCCGGACCTGGACCGCGAACTCGCCGCCCTCGGCCTCACCGACCCGAACGCGACGCGGCTCGCCGCCCGGAGCGCCCCCCTGGGCGCGGTGGGGGCGGGCACGGTCGCCGCGGCCTTCTACAACTACAACCACGAGCTGCTCGCCCGGCACCTGCCCTCCGTCTGGGAGACCGCCTCTCCCGCCGAGGTCCTGGCCGCGCGGCTGCGCGCCGCCGACGCGACCCTGCGCCGGCTGCTCGGCGAGGACACCGTCGCCTCCCCGGAGATGGCCGAGGCGGCGGAGCTCGCGCTGCGCGCCGCCGAGGCGTGCACCCGGCACGCCCGGCCCCTGTACTCGGCCAACGCCGACCTGCCGGTCCCCGAGGAGCCCCACCTCGCCTACTGGCACGCCGCCACCCTGCTGCGCGAGCACCGGGGCGACGGCCACCTGGCGGCCCTGCTCTCCGCCGGACTCGATCCCGTCGAGGCCCTCGCCTCCCACACCGCCACCGGCAGGGGCATGGCGCCCCGCTGGGCCCTCGGCTCCCGGGGCTGGCGGCGCGTCGACTGGGACGGGGCGGTGGCCCGGCTGCGCGACCGCGGCCTGATCGACGCCGAGGGGGAGCTGACCGAGGCCGGGACGGCGCTCCGTGCCGACCTGGAGGAGCACACCGACCGGCTGGACTCGGCCCCGTACGAGCACCTCGGCGCGGCCGGCGTCGAACGCCTCACCGAGCTGGGACGCGGCTTCCTCTTCGCGGCCGCCGCCGCGGGCGCCTTCCCCGCGGACCTCGTCGGCAAGGACTGACCCCCGGGGCGGCCGGGCCCGGCGCGGGACGCGCGGAGCGGGCCGGTTGCCGCGTCCGGGTGACCGACCCGGCACAATGCAGTCGCAAGCTTGAGGGCACGAGAAGGCGAGTCGGGACACCGTGACGACGTCCATCGAAGCAAGGATCGCCGAGGAACTCGGCGTACGCGAGCGACAGGTGCGGGCCGCCGTCGAACTCCTCGACGGCGGTTCGACCGTGCCGTTCATCGCGCGCTACCGCAAGGAAGCGACCGAGACGCTCGACGACGCGCAGCTCCGCACCCTGGAGGAGCGGCTGCGCTACCTGCGCGAACTGGAGGAGCGCCGGTCGGCGGTCCTCGACTCGGTGCGCGAGCAGGGCAGGCTGACGGAGGAGCTGGAGGCCCGCATCCGGGCCGCCGACACCAAGGCGCGCCTGGAGGACATCTACCTGCCCTTCAAGCCGAAGCGCCGGACCAAGGCGCAGATCGCCCGCGAGGCCGGTCTCGGACCGCTGGCGGAGGGGCTGCTCTCCGACCCGTCCGTGGATCCGGCCGCCGCGGCGGCGGCCTTCGTGGACGCGGACAAGGGGGTGGCGGACGCGGCGGCGGCCCTGGAGGGCGCGCGGGCGATCCTCGCGGAGAGGTTCTCCGAGGACGCCGACCTCATCGGCGAGCTGCGCGAGCGCATGTGGGGCCGGGGGCGGCTCGTGGCGAAGGTCCGCGAGGGGCGGGGCGACAGCGAAGAGGGGCCGGGAGCGAAGTTCGCCGACTACTTCGACTTCGCGGAGCCGTTCACGGCGCTGCCCTCGCACCGGGTGCTCGCCATGCTGCGCGGCGAGAAGGAGGAGGTCCTCAGCCTGGACCTGGAGCCGGAGGAGCCCGTCGAGGGCCCTTCCTCGTACGAGGGGATCGTCGCGCACCGCTTCGGCGTCGCCGACCGGGGGCGCCCCGGGGACAAGTGGCTCCAGGACACGGTCCGCTGGGCCTGGCGGACCCGCATCCTGGTCCGTCTCGGGATCGACCTGCGGCTGCGGCTGCGGACGGCCGCCGAGGACGAGGCGGTCCGGGTCTTCGCGGCGAACCTGCGCGACCTGCTCCTCGCCGCGCCGGCCGGCACCCGGACGACGCTCGGCCTGGACCCCGGTTTCCGCACGGGCGTGAAGGTCGCCGTCGTCGACGCGACCGGCAAGGTCGTGGCCACCGACACGATCCATCCGCACGTCCCCGCCAACAAGTGGGACCAGTCCCTGGCGACGCTCGCGCGGCTCGCGAAGGACCACGCGGTCGAGCTGGTCGCGATCGGCAACGGCACGGCCTCCCGCGAGACCGACAGGCTGGCGGCCGAACTCCTCTCCCGGCACCCCGAGCTGAACCTGACCAAGGTGATGGTCTCGGAGGCCGGCGCCTCGGTCTACTCGGCCTCCGCGTACGCCTCGCGGGAACTGCCCGAGCTGGACGTGTCGCTGCGCGGCGCCGTCTCCATCGCGCGGCGGCTCCAGGACCCGCTGGCCGAGCTGGTGAAGATCGACCCGAAGTCGATCGGCGTCGGCCAGTACCAGCACGACCTGGCCGAGGTGAAGCTCTCGCGCTCGCTGGACGCGGTGGTGGAGGACTGCGTGAACGGCGTCGGGGTGGACGTCAACACCGCCTCCGTGCCGCTGCTCTCGCGCGTCTCGGGCATCAGCTCCGGTCTCGCCGAGAACATCGTCGCGCACCGGGACGCCCACGGTCCCTTCCGCTCCCGCCGGGCGCTCAAGGACGTGGCCCGGCTGGGCCCGAAGGCGTACGAGCAGTGCGCGGGCTTCCTGCGCATCCGGGGCGGCGACGATCCGCTCGACGCCTCGGCGGTGCACCCGGAGGCGTACCCGGTGGTGCGCCGGATGGCGAAGACGACGGGCGGCGAGGTCGCGGCGCTGATCGGCGACACGGCCACGCTCCGCTCGCTGCGGGCGGACGACTTCGTCGACGAGACCTTCGGTCTGCCGACGGTGGTGGACATCCTGCGCGAGCTGGAGAAGCCGGGGCGCGACCCGCGTCCGGCCTTCCGGACGGCCACCTTCAAGGAGGGCGTCGAGAAGATCGGGGACCTGGCGTCCGGAATGGTCCTGGAGGGCGTCGTCACCAACGTGGCCGCGTTCGGGGCGTTCGTGGACGTCGGTGTGCACCAGGACGGTCTGGTGCACGTGTCCGCGCTGTCGAAGACCTTCGTGAAGGACCCGCGCGACGTGGTGAAGCCCGGTGACGTGGTGAAGGTGAAGGTCCTCGACGTGGACGTTCCGCGCAAGCGGATCTCGCTGACGCTGCGCCTCGACGACGAGCCGGGCGCGGAGGCGGCGGGCGGACGCGGCCGGGGCGAGCGCGGTGACCGGGGCGAGCGCTCCGGCCGGCCGCCGCGGCAGCGGCAGGGCGGGGGCGGCGACCCCCGCCGGGCCGAACGCGGCGACCAGGGCGGCCGGGGCGGCAACGGCCGGGACCGCGGCGCGGCCCCGGCGCCCGCCAACAGCGCCATGGCCGACGCCCTCCGCAAGGCGGGCCTGCTGGGCGAGGGCGGCGGCAAGCGCCGTTAGTGTCCGGTCGGCGGAAGGGGCCGTGGTCCGGACGGACCACGGCCCCTTCTCCCCGTATGGGCGGCGTTACGGCAGGAAGCGCAGGGCCCAGTCGGCGCGGTGGGCCACGGCGAGGTCGTCGTCGTCCGTCAGGGGCCGGAGGAGGCCCTCGGCCTTCTTCGGGTCCGCCTGGACCAGGTCGACGATCTCGGCGGCCAGGCCGTCCTGGTCGTCGCCGAGGTCGACGGCGGAGGCCCGCACCAGGACCGGGAGGCTGCCGGTGCCGCCGACGCCCGCGACGACGCCGCCGAGCAGCTCGCGGGCGTACCCGTCGCGCTCCTCGACCGCCCGGCCGAGTTCGGCCTCCAGGCGCGGCAGCAGCTCAGGACCGCCCGTCGCCACGATCTCGTCGGCGAGGCCGATCGTCGCGTCGACGTCCGCGTCGGGGTCGTCCAGCATCGCGAGGAGCCGGGTGATGCCGTCGTCGGTCATGTGGTGCCTCCTGAAGAGTGCCGTCCGCGGGGACGGGGCCGGCCGCGCCCCGCGGAGAGCCGTCGTGCGTACAGTTCACGGCCCGGGTCGCGCCCGTGCAAGACGGGCGGCCCGGGCCGGGGGGTGTCTCAGAGTTCGGTGACCCTGCCGTTCGCGACCTCGACGCGGCGGGTGGTGCGGACGGCGTCGAGCATGCGCCGGTCGTGGGTGACGAGCAGCAGCGTGCCGGTGTACGAGTCGAGGGCGGACTCCAGCTGCTCGATCGCCGCCAGGTCCAGGTGGTTGGTCGGCTCGTCCAGGACGAGCAGGTTCACGCCCCGGCCCTGGAGGAGGGCGAGCGCGGCCCGGGTCCGCTCCCCCGGCGAGAGGGAGCCGGCGGGCCGCAGCACGTGGACGGCCTTCAGGCCGAACTTGGCGAGCAGGGTGCGGACCTCGGCGGGCTCGGTGTCGGGCACGGCCGCGCAGAACGCGTCCAGGAGGGTCTCGTCGCCGTGGAAGAGCCTGCGGGCCTGGTCGACCTCGCCGACGACGACTCCGGAACCGAGCGCCGCGTCACCGGAGTCCAGCGGGAGGCGGCCGAGGAGGGCGGCGAGCAGGGTCGACTTCCCGGCGCCGTTGGCGCCGGTGACGGCGACCCGGTCGGCCCAGTCGATCTGGAGGGTGACGGGCCCGAAGGAGAAGTCGCCGCGTCGCGCCGCGGCCTCGCGCAGGGTCGCGACGACCGAGCCGGAGCGCGGGGCGGCGGCGATCTCCATCCGCAGCTCCCACTCCTTGCGGGGTTCGTCGACGGTGTCGAGCCGTTCGATCATGCGCTGGGTCTGCCGGGCCTTCGCGGCCTGCTTCTCGCTGGCCTCGCTGCGGGCGTTGCGGCCGAGCTTGTCGCCGTCCGTGGCCTTGCGGCGGGCGTTCCTGACGCCCTTGTCCATCCAGGACCGCTGCATGTGGCCGCGCGCCTCCAGGGCCGCCTTCTTCCCGGCGTACTCCTCGAACTCCTCGCGCGCGTGGCGCCGGGCGGTGTCCCGTTCCTCCAGGTACGCCTCGTAGCCGCCGCCGTAGAGCGTGATCCGCTGCTGGGCGAGGTCGAGTTCGAGGACCTTGGTGACGGTGCGGGCGAGGAACTCGCGGTCGTGGCTGACGACGACCGTACCGGCCCGCAGCCCCTTCACGAAGGACTCCAGGCGCTCCAGGCCGTCGAGGTCCAGGTCGTTGGTGGGCTCGTCCAGGAGGAAGACGTCGTAGCGGGAGAGGAGGAGGGAGGCCAGTCCGGCGCGGGCGGCCTGGCCCCCGGAGAGGGAGGTCATCGGCCGGTCGAGGCCGACGGTGAGGCCGAGGGAGGCGACGACCTCCTCGGCGCGCTCGTCGAGGTCGGCGCCGCCGAGGCCGAGCCAGCGCTCCAGGGCGACGGCGTACGCGTCGTCGGCGCCGGGGGTGCCGTCCACGAGGCCCTGGGTG
Organism: Streptomyces sp. NPDC001744; assembly: GCF_042892575.1. Lineage (NCBI taxonomy): Bacteria > Bacillati > Actinomycetota > Actinomycetes > Kitasatosporales > Streptomycetaceae > Streptomyces > Streptomyces sp. NPDC001744. The sequence goes on along the minus strand of NZ_JBIAUG010000020.1, from coordinate 62,443 downwards.
GCCCCGTCCATCGCGGCCTGGGCGGCGGTGACGCCGGTGCGCCGGGCGAGGAACTCCCGCACGGTCTCCCCCGCGCGCCGCTCCGGCTCCTGCGGGAGGTGGCCGACGGAGGCGGTGGGCGGGGAGAGCCGCAGCTCGCCCTCCTCCGGGGCGTCGAGCCCGGCGAGCAGCCGCAGCAGGGTCGACTTCCCGGCGCCGTTGACGCCGACGAGGCCGATGACGTCGCCGGGGGCGACGACCAGGTCGAGCCCGGCGAAGAGGGTGCGTTCGCCGTGGCCGGCGGCGAGGTCCTTGGCGACGAGGGTTGCAGTCATCAGGGGACGCATCCTAGGCGACGGAGGGACCCGCCGAGGGGGGCGGGTCCCGGGGCCCGCGCCGGTCAGCGCCCGGCCGGTGCCCGGTCCGTTCCCGGCCGGCCGGCGGCGGCGCCCGCCGGGACCGGCGCCGGCGCGGAGCCGGGGGCGGGGGCGGCGGCGAGGAGCCGGAGGAGCACGGACCGGTGGGCGGCCGCGGGGAAGCGGTACGGGCCGGTGCCGGGGTAGCCGTCGCGGGCGAGGTCCGGCGCGGGGCCGGTCCACCAGGCGAAGTCGCGCCAGACGACGTCGTCGCCGTCGCGTTCCACGACGGCCGTGACGGCTCCGCAGCCGGGCTCGTCGCACGCGGGACAGGAGTGGAACACGTACCGCCCGCCCGGGAGGCCGCGGCCGCCCGCGTCCAGGAGGCGGCGGACGTGCTCGGCGCGGAGGACGGGCGGGAGGTCCGCCGCGAGGGGGGAGACCGTGTCCGCGCCGTCGGCCCCGTCGAGCCGGTGGAGCAGCGGTCTGCCGTCGACCAGGAGGTCGGCGGGGCCGTGAAGGGTTGCGGGGGTGAGGTCGAGGCTGGTGTACGCGGACGGCATGTCACGAGTATTTCGCCGCGGACGGCCTCGTTCCATGGCCGGTCCGTCCCGGAAATGTCCCGGTACCGGTACGGTCCCGCCCATGGAGAACGACGTGATCGTGGTGGGGGGCGGGATCGTCGGCCTGACGACGGCGACGGTCCTGGCGGAACGCGGCCTGCGGGTGCGGGTCTGGTCGCGGGACGACGTGACGGCGACGACCTCGGCGGTGGCGGGCGCCCTGTGGTGGCCCTACCGGATCGGGCCGGAGGCGGAGGCGGGGCCCTGGGCGCTCGCCTCGCTGCGGGTGTACGGGGAGCTGGCCGCCGACCCGGAACGGACGGGGGTGCGGTGGGTGCCGGGGGTCCACGCGGGCGTGGACCCGGAGCGGCTCGGACCCTGGGCGAGGGAGGTGCCGGGGCTGCGGCGTACGGCTCCGGAGGAGGTGCCGGAGCCGTACGGGGCGGGGCTCGCGGCCCGGCTGCCGCTGATCGACATGCCGGTCCATCTGTCCTGGTTGCGGGCCCGGTTCGAGGCGGCGGGCGGGGTGTTCGAGCGGCGGACGGTCACCGGTTTCGGGGAGGCGGCGGCGCGGGCCCGGACGGTCGTGAACTGCGCGGGCACGGCGGCGCGGGAGCTCGTCCCGGACGCCGGGCTGCGTCCGGTGCGGGGGCAGCTGGTCCTGGTGGAGAACCCGGGGATCGAGGAGTGGTTCGTCTCGGCGGACTCCGGGGCGCGCGAGACCGTGTACTTCTTCCCGCAGCCGGGGCGCCTGGTGCTCGGCGGGACGGCCGAGGAGGACGACGAGGGGCTCGTGCCCGATCCGGCGACGGCGGAGGCGATCGTGGCGCGGTGCGCGCGGGTGCGGCCGGAGATCGCGGGGGCGCGGGTCCTGGGGCACCGGGTGGGGCTGCGTCCCGCGCGGGCGGGCGGCGTGCGGCTGGAGGCGGTGGCGCTGCCGGGCGGGGGACGGCTGGTGCACCACTACGGGCACGGGGGCGCGGGGGTGACGGTGGCCTGGGGGTGCGCGGAACGGGCGGCGGACCTGGCCGCCGCGTGAGGGAGCCGCCGGCCGGGCCGGCGGTCACCCGCCCGGTCGTCCGGCGGTGCGGTGCGGAGCGGGGGCGGCGGGACGCGGCGGGGGTCCGGGGGGCGGACGGGCCGCTCCGGCCCCGGGCCGGAAGCCCGCGTCCGGAGCCGGGGCGGCGCCGGCCGGTCGCCCCGCCCGGGCGGACGCCGCTGTCCGCGCGGGGCGTCGCGCGTCCACGGGGCCGTCAGCACGTCTCCACGGGTTTCCCGGCGACGAGGTGGTGCGCGGCCCGTCCGTCCAGCAGCAGCGGGACGAGCGCGCGCTGCGACTGCCGCAGCGGGACGAACGCCCCCGCGCCCTCCCGTCGCACGACGACCCCGTGCAGGGCGAGTTCGTCGCCCGTCCCGGCGTACTGGGCGGCGTCCAGGCGGTAGCCGCACGGCGGGTCGGCGAGGACCTCGCCGGGCTCCGGGGGGTCGTTGTCGGCGCCGCCGAGGAAGACCGGGCCCCGGTCGGCGAGGCCGGCGAGCCGGGCACGGGCGGTGGCCGCCGTCAGCCGGTCGCGCCGCTCGTCCAGGTAGGCGAACACCCCCTTGAGGGCGGCGTGCTGGGTGGCGACCCGGCGCCGGTGGTTGCGGGCGGGGTCGTCCCGTTCGGCCGGGTCGAGCGCGTCGGTCCGGGTCTCCACCAGCAGGCCGGCCGCGTGTTTGACGCCGGCCGTGTTGCGCAGGATCCGCTCCTGGCCGTCGCCCGCGACCTGCCGGACCGGTTCGCCGGTGAGGGGGTCGGTCCAGATGCCGTAGACGCCGGTGCTGTGGCCGGCGAGCCGGGCGGCGGGTCCGGCGTAGGACTCGAAGAGGGTCCGGGACTCGTCGCGGACGTGCGGGTCGGCGTCGAGGGTGCGGGGCCAGAGGGCGAGCAGGTCCTTCTCGTAGTACCGGGGGGTGGCGTCGTACTCGTGCAGGTCGTGAACGAGGTGGGGGCGCCGGTCGCGGAGGACGGCGGCGATCGCCCGCGCCTCGGCGGTCCGCAGGGCGAGGTGGTCGCGGTTGACGTCGATCCCGGCGGCGTTGCCCCGGGTGCCGGCCTCCCGGCCGTCGGGGTTCGCGGTCGGGACGACCAGGAGGGTGGTGCGGTCGAGGAAGCGCAGGGTCTCCCGGTCCCGGGCGAACGCGAGGTCGCGCACCGTGCTCAGACACGCCTCGCGGCCGGCGGGCTCGTCGCCGTGCTGGCTGCAGACGAGGAGCACGGTCGTACCGCCCCGGGCGGCGCCGAGGGTGACGAGCCGGAGGGGGCGGCCCTGCGCGGTGGTACCGATCTCGCGCAGCGACACCCGGTCGCTCGCCCGGTCGACGGCCGCGAGGAAGTCCCGCTCCTCGGCCCCGGTGGTCCACCGGGCGCCCCCGGCGGTCTCGAACCCGGTGCGCGGCGCCTGCCGCCCGAGGGCGCCGCCGGCCGTTCCGGCGGGGACGGCGACGAGCGGCAGGGCGAGGACGGCCGCGCCCGCCACCAGGGCGAGGGCGCGCCGTGAACCCCGGCGCGCGGTACGGGTGTTCACCGGGCCGCTCCCTCCTCGCGTGCGCGCCGCGGACTTGGGTGCGCGCCGGGGCTCCCCGTCGGATGGCCCCCGCTCCGGACGGCCGCGGCGTCCGGCGGGGGCGCCGCCGGGGCGGTCCGGTACGGCGGTCGGGCTCCGCGAACGGTCCGCTCTCGCATCGGCATGGGGCGGAAGGTACCCCGGCCGGCACCCGCGCGAAAGGGTGCCGGAGGGAATCGGGGGTGCCCCGGGAGGTGGGGAGGTTCGGGGTGGCCCCGGGGAGGGAGGGGTGCGGGGTGCCCCCGGGGAGGAGGGGTTCGTGTCGGCCGAATGGCGATCGTGTGACAGGGGCCCTCTGGACGTGACGGGGCGTCGGAACGCTGAATAGTGTCCTCGGCAAGGACCGACGACCACCCGCGCGTCTTACGTTTCTTATGACTTGGGGAGCATCCGTGCACCGCAGAATCATCGTTCCGAGCGCCCTCGCCGCCTCCTTCCTGCTGGCGATCCCGGCATCGGCGGCCGACTACGTCCCCGGCGCCCCGGGCATCGGCGACTCCTACTACCCCACCAGCGGCAACGGCGGTTACGACGTCTCGCACTACGACCTGCGCCTGAGGTACCAGCCGGCGACGGACCTGCTCGAAGGGACCGCGACGATACTCGCGACCACCCGGCAGAACCTCTCCCGGTTCAACCTCGACCTCGGCCTGAAGGTCAGCGAGGTGCGGGTGAACGGCCGCGTCGCGAAGTTCACCGCTTCGGGCGACCACGAGCTGGAGGTCACCCCCGCCGTCCCGCTGGAGAAGAACAAGGAGATCTCGGTCGTCGTCCGCTACGCGGGCAAGCCCTCCGAGTTCAAGGTCGACGGCTGGTCGGCCTGGGCCCGCACCCCGGACGGCGCCGTCGCCGCGCAGGAGCCGGACTCGGCCGCCTGGTGGTTCCCGTCCAACGACCACCCGCTGGACAAGGCCACCTTCGACGTCTCGGTCTCGGTGCCGGCCGGTCACCAGGCCATCAGCAACGGCGTGCTGCAGTCGCAGTCCACGGCGCTGGGCTGGACCCGCTTCAACTGGCGCTCCGACAAGCCGCAGGCGACCTATCTGGCCACGCTCGCCGTCGGGAAGTTCGACATCACGACGGACCGCACGGCGAACGGGCTGCCGGTCCTCAACGCGTACAGCAAGGACCTGGGCGCCAACGCCGGTTCGGCGCGCGCCTCGATCGAGCGCACGACCGAGGTGGCGGAGTGGCTGGAGTCGGTCTTCGGGCCGTACCCCTTCAACGCCCTCGGCGGTTACGTGCCGAACGTGACCAGCGGTTTCGCCCTGGAGACGCAGACCCGGCCGTTCTACAGCCCCCGGCAGTTCGCCAACGGCGCGAACGTGTCGGTGGTCGTCCACGAGCTGGCGCACCAGTGGTACGGCGACAGCGTCTCCGTGCGGGACTGGAAGGACATCTGGATCAACGAGGGCTTCGCCCGTTACGGCCAGTGGCTGTGGTCGGAGAAGGAGGGCGAGGGCACGGCGCAGGAGCTGGCCGACTACGTGTACGCGCTGCGGGGTGCCGACGACCCGTTCTGGACGGTGAAGCCGGGCGACCCGGGCCCGGAGAACCAGTTCCACGGCGCCGTCTACGACCGGGGCGCGCTGGCGCTCCAGGCGCTGCGCAACGAGATCGGCGACGAGGACTTCTTCGCGGTCCTGAAGGGCTGGCCGCAGCAGTTCGCGTACGGCAACGCGCGGGTGGCCGACTTCGTGCGGTACGCGGAGCGGGTCTCCGGCAAGCCGCTGGCCGAATTGTTCGACACCTGGCTGTACCAGCCGTCGAAGCCGGCCGCTCCGGCGGCGGCCGCGGCCGGGCTGTCCGTCCCGGCGCCCGCCGCGCGGGGGGCCGCTCCGGAGCCGGTGCGGCCGAAGTCGTGGAAGAAGATCGCGGCGACGAACACGGTCCACGACCACGAGCGCGGGGGTCGCGGCGGGCACTGAGCCGCGCGGTGGGTCCCGGGGGCCGTCCGTCAGCGCTTCGCGCGGCGGGCGGCCCTCCGCGCCTTCCGGGCCAGGGGCAGGTAGCGCAGCCGTTCGGGCAGGACGGGGACCACGGCCCGGAGGGTCCGCCCGAGCCGGCGCAGGGCGCGCTCCTGGCCGTCCGTCCACTCCAGGCCGAGGGCCTCGCGGGCGTCCGGCGGCATCAGGCCCACGGTGAGGAAGGCGCGCAGGCGCAGGACGGGGCGGCGCAGGACGGGCCAGAGGGGACGGAGGACGAGCCGGAGCGGCAGCGGTCCCCGGTCGGGCGCGGGGACGGGCAGGTCGGGGTCGAGGAGTTCCCGTACGACGACGGTGGCCTCCAGCTCCTCGGCGAGGACCTTCCGGTAGTACGGCCAGAACTCCTCGACGGTCTGCGGCATGTCCCGGTCGTGGATGCCGAGGACGCGGCCGACCTGGAGCCACTCGGCGTACAGCTGCCGCTCCTGGGCCTCGGTGAGGGGGCGGGCGAGCAGGCGCAGGCCGTGCCGGTAGACGGGGAAGCCGGTGGCGTGCACCCAGGAGTAGTGGGCGGGGGTGAGGGCGTGGTAGCGGCGTCCGCGGGTGTCGGTGCCCCGGATCGCGCGGTGCAGCTCCCGGAGCCGGCGGCCCTCGCGCGCGGCCTCCTCGCCGCCGTAGACCCAGAGCTGGGCCGAGCGCAGGGAGCGTTCGGCGCGGCCCCAGGGGTCGGTGCGGAAGACGGAGTGCTCGTCGACGCCGGCGCCGATCGCGGGGCGGGCGACCTGCAGGGCGAGGGCGGCGGGCAGCATGAGGAGCCCCCGGACGTCCCCGGCGACGCTCCACAGCACCCCGCCGACGGGCGGCGGCGCGGGATCGGCGGGCTTCGCGCGTTCCACGGTTCTTCTCCTCGCGGTCTCCGGGCCGGGCCCGGGGCCCGTGCTCCCGGCCGGGCCGGGCCTCGTGTTCTCGCGGCGCGTACCGGCCGGGGCGTGCCGCGCTCCCCGTCTCCAGGGTGCACCACCCATGACGAAGGGGCCGTCGCGCGGGCGACGGCCCCTTCCGGGTGCGTACGGGGTCAGACGCGGTCGGCGCCGACCGGCTCGCCGACGATGCGGGCGGCGAGGGCGTGCGCCCAGGCGTCGACGTCCGCGTTGAGCTCGCGCTCGGCGGCGGCGCGCTCCTCGGCGATCTTCGCGGCACCGGCGGCGAGGAGGGCGTCGCGCTCGGCGGAGCCCTCGGCGCGGGCGGCGGCGATGGCGGCCGAGCCCTCCTCGACGGCCTTGGAGCGGATGCGGGCGGCCTCGTGGCGGGCCTCGGCGAGCTCGGACTCGTACTGCTCGCGGATCCGCGCGGCCTCGGCGCGCAGGTCGTCGGCGCGCCCGGTGCCGCCGTCGATGGCGTCCTCCCGCTCGTCGAGCGTGCGCTTGACCTTCGGCAGGACGCCCTTCGCGAGGATGAGGAAGGTGATACCGAACAGCACCAGGCCGAGGATGAGCTCGGCCCAGACGGGGTTGAGCGGACCGAGGTCCATCTTGAAGATCTGTGCGTTCGCGAGGGTCATGCGCGCATTCTACCTGGTTCAAATGGGTGTAAATACGACACCGGGAGGAGAGTTGGCACGCTCGTGCGAGCGCGGACAGATTCCCGGCACCTAGAGGCTACCGGAAGGTAACCACAGCTGATTGTATGTGCCGCGCCAGCCCAATCCCCCACGCCCCCACGGGAGTTCACGTGCCGTTCGCCGTGTCCCGCCGCGCCTCCGGCGCCGCCCTCGGTCTCGCGCTCGCCGCCGCCACCCTGGCGTCCACCGCCCCGGCCGCGTCCGCCGCCCCCGCCGCCGGGACCCCCCGGCTGAAGGTGCTCACGTACAACACGTTTCTCTTCTCGAAGACCCTCTACCCGAACTGGGGGCAGGACCACCGGGCGAAGGCCATCCCCGCCGCCCCCTTCTTCCAGGGGCAGGACGTCGTGGTCCTCCAGGAGGCGTTCGACAACTCCGCCTCGGACGCCCTCAAGGCGAACGCCGCCGCGCAGTACCCGTACCAGACCCCGGTCGTGGGCAGGAGCAGGAGCGGGTGGGACGCCACCGGCGGGTCCTACTCCGCGACCACGCCCGAGGACGGCGGTGTGACGATCCTCAGCAAGTGGCCGATCGTCCGCAAGGAGCAGTACGTCTACAAGGACGCCTGCGGCTCCGACTGGTACTCGAACAAGGGCTTCGCCTACACCGTCCTGGACGTGAACGGCAGCCGGGTGCACGTCGTGGGCACCCACGCGCAGTCCACCGACCCGGGCTGCTCGGCGGGCGAGGCGGCGCAGGTGCGCAGCCGCCAGTTCAAGGCGCTCGACGCCTTCCTCGACGCCAGGAACATTCCGGCCGACGAGCAGGTGGTCGTCGCCGGTGACATGAACGTCGACACCCGCACCCCCGAGTACGGCACGATGCTCGCCGACGCGGGCCTGGTGGGGGCCGACGCCCGCACCGGCCACCCCTACTCCTTCGACACCGAGCTGAACTCGATCGCCTCCGAGCGCTACCCGGACGACCCGCGCGAGGACCTCGACCACGTCCTCTTCCGCGCCGGGAACGCCCGGCCCGCCGGGTGGACCAACCACGTGGTCCTGGAGCAGAGCGCGCCGTGGACGGTCACCAGCTGGGGCACCCGCTCCACGTACACGAACCTGTCCGACCACTACCCGGTCACGGGCTTCTGACCGCCCCGGGGGCGCGGCTCAGTGGCCGCGTCCCCCGAAGAGGCCGTAGAGCCAGGCGCCGAACACCGCGGCGACGCAGAGCATGACGAAGAGGGAGCCGGCGCCGGTGTGCCGCTCCCCGCGGGAACGGCGGCCGGAGCGGGGGGCACGGGTCCCCCGCCCCGGCTTCTCCCGTCTCCCGGCCCTTCCCCCGCGCCCCGGCGCCGGTTCGGCGGCCGCCGCGACGTCGGCGAGCAGACCGCGGCAGACCGCCGCCAGCTCCGCCGTCCCGGCCGTCAGGTCGACGACCACCTCCGTGCGCGCCGGGGCGGTCGTGCCCCCGTCCAGGATCCGCCCGGCCCGCAGCAGCGCCCGGTCCTTGCCCCCGGTCGGCGCCAGGCTGATCCAGCGGCGGACGTGCTCGCCCCGGATCACCACCCCGCCGCCCCGCTCCCGGTAGACGGTGTGCTCCCGCCACAGGATCGCGGCCAACTCGCTCGCCGTCTCCCTGAGTTCCGCGTACATCCGATTCCCCCGCTTCCCGGTCCCCGCCTCGACAGCGGCCGACTCTAGCCCCCGCCGCCGACAGTCCCCGTCGCGCCCCGGGGCCGCGTCCCTTACGCGCCGAAGTCGTACGCCGTGACCGGTATCCCCCGGCCCGCCGGGCGCCGGACGTACGCGACGCCGTTCGCCCCCGCGTTCATGACGATCACGCCACGGACGGGCGCCGACGGAGGAGCAGGACTTTTACACGGCTGGTGAGACAGCAATACTGTTCAAGCGGTCCGGACACGCGGGCCGACGGCTGGGGAAACGAGGCGGCTCGAATGGACGTCCGGAGTGACGGGGAGCGCGGACCGAGCTACACCGTCGACGAGCTGGCCGCGCGGGCCGGGGTGACGGTGCGGACCGTGCGGTTCTACGGGACCCGGGGGCTCCTTCCGCCGCCCGTCATCGGGGCCCGCCGGGTCGGACACTACGGGCCGGAGCACCTCTCCCGGCTCGCCCTCATCGAGGAGCTCCAGCGGCAGGGCATGACGCTCGCCGCCATCGAGCGCTACCTGGAGCAGCTGCCGCCCGACCTCAGCGCGCGGGACCTCGCGATCCACCGGGCCCTGGTGGCCTCGTGGGCGCCCGAGTCCGCCGAGACCATCACCCGGCGCGACCTGGAGCGGCGGACCGGGCGGGCGCTGACCGAACGGGACATCGACCGGTTCGCCGCGATGGGGGTGCTCGACCGGACCGACGACGCCGACACGTACCGGCTCGACGGCTCGCTGCTGCGGCTCGGCGTGGAGATGCTGGACGTGCCCATCGAGCACGAGACGATCCTGGCCTCCCGGGCCGTGCTCCTGGAGCACGCGCGGGCCGCCGCCCAGGAACTCGCCCGGCTCTTCCAGGAGCAGGTGTGGGATCCGTACCGGGAGAGCGGTGAGGACCCGGACCACCTGACGGCGATGAGGTCGCTCTCGGCCCACATGCAGCCGATGGTGATCCAGGCCCTCGTCACGGCCTTCCAGCGCTCGCTGAGCGAGGAGCTGAGGACGGCGTTCCGGAGCCCCTGACCGGGCGGGAAGCCCCGGCCGGGCGGGAAGCCCGACCTGCCGGGGGCCCCGGCCGGTCAGGGGCCCCCGACCGGCCGGGGAGCCGTGCCCGGTCAGGCGTCGGTGAAGACCTCGCCCCGCTCGGCCTTCTCCACCAGGAGGGCGGGCGGGGCGAAGCGCTCGCCGTACGTCTCCGCCAGCTCCCGGGCGCGGGCGACGAAGCCGGCGACCCCGACCCCTCCCCCGGCGCCGCCGTCGTAGCCGTTGATGTACTGCAGGATGCCGCCGGTCCAGGCCGGGAAGCCGATGCCCATGATGGAGCCGATGTTGGCGTCGGCGACCGAGGTCAGGACGCCCTCCTCCAGGAGGCGGACGGTGTCGATGGCCTCGGAGAACAGCATCCGCTCCTGCATGTCGCGGAAGGGGATCTCGTACCCCGGCTTGGTGAAGTGCTCGCGCAGGCCGGTCCAGAGCTTGCCGCGCTTGCCGTTCTCGTCGTACTCGTAGAAGCCGGCGCCGCCGCTGCGGCCGGGGCGCCCGAACTCGTCGACCATGCGGTCGATCACGGCCTCGCCCGGGTGGGTGGCCCAGACGCCGCCCGCCTCCTCGATCGCCCGCTTGGTCTCGTTGCGGATCTTGCGCGGCAGGGTCAGGGTCAGCTCGTCCATCAGGGAGAGGATCTTGGCCGGGTAGCCCGCCTGCGCGGCGGCCTGTTCGATCGAGGCGGGCTCGATGCCCTCGCCGACCATGGCGACGCCCTCGTTGAGGAACTGGCCGATCACCCGCGAGGTGAAGAAGCCGCGCGAGTCGTTGACGACGATCGGCGTCTTGTTGATCTGCCGGACCAGGTCGAAGGCGCGGGCCAGGGCCTCGTCGCTGGTCCGCTCGCCCTTGATGATCTCCACGAGCGGCATCTTGTCGACGGGCGAGAAGAAGTGCAGGCCGATGAAGTCGGCCTGGCGCTCGACGCCCTCGGCGAGGACGGTGATGGGCAGGGTGGAGGTGTTGGAGCAGAGCAGCGCGTCGGGCTCCACGACGGACTGGATCTCCTGGAACACCTTGTGCTTGAGGGCGGTGTCCTCGAAGACGGCCTCGACGACCGCGTCGCAGCCCGCGAGGTCGGCGGCCTCGGCGGTGGGGGTGATGCGGGCGAGGAGGGCGTCGGCCTTCTCCTGGGTGGTGCGGCCGCGCGAGACGGCCTTGGCGCACAGCTTCTCGGAGTACGCCCTGCCCTTGGCGGCGGACTCGGCGGAGACGTCCTTGAGGACGACCTCGATGCCGGCGCGGGCGCAGGAGTAGGCGATGCCGGCGCCCATCATGCCGGCGCCGAGGACGGCGACCTTGCGGACCGTGCGGGGCTCGATCCCCTTGGGGCGGCTGGCGCCGGAGTTGACGGCCTGGAGGTCGAAGAAGAACGCCTGGATCATGTTCTTCGCCGTCTGGCCGGTGACCAGCTCGGTGAAGTAGCGGGACTCGATGACCGAGGCGGTCTCGAAGTCGACCTGGGAGCCCTCGACGGCGGCGGCCATGATGGCGGCCGGCGCCGGGTAGGGGGCGCCGTTGAGCTGCTTGCGCAGGTTGGCCGGGAAGGCCGGCAGGTTGGCGGCGAACTTCGGGTGCGAGGGGGTGCCGCCGGGGATCTTGTGGCCGGGCACGTCCCAGGGCTGGTGCGACTCGGGGTGGGTGTCGATGAAGGCGACCGCCTTCGCGAACATCTCCTCGGGGGTGGCGGCCAGCTCGTGCACCAGTCCGTTGTCCAGAGCCCGCTTGGGGTTGTACTGGGTGCCCTGGAGCAGCACCTTGAGGAGGGCGTCGGTGATGCCCATGAGGCGGACGGTGCGGGTGACGCCGCCGCCGCCCGGCAGCAGACCGAGGGTGACCTCGGGCAGGCCGATCTTGGAACCGGAGACGTCGAGGGCGATCCGGTGGTGGGAGGCGAGGGCGATCTCGTAGCCGCCGCCGAGCGCGGCGCCGTTGATCGCGGCCACGACCGGCTTGCCGAGGGTCTCGATGCGGCGCAGCGCCTTCTTCATCTCCAGGGCGCCCTCGAAGATGTCCCGGGCGTGCTCGGGGCCCGCCTGGATCATGTCCTTGAGGTCGCCGCCCGCGAAGAAGGTCTTCTTCGCGGAGGTGTAGATGATGCCCCGGATGGAGTCCTTCTCGGCCTCCACCCGGTCGGCGATCGCGGCGATCGAGGCCCGGAACGCCTGGTTCATGGTGTTGGCGGACTGGTTCGGGTCGTCGAGGACGAGGGTGACGATCCCGGTCTCGTCCTGCTCCCAGCGGATGGTGGTGCTCTCGCTCATGCTGATGCTTCTCCGTAAGAAGGGGTTCGGACGGGACGGTCAGACGCGTTCGACGACGGTGGCGATGCCCATGCCGCCGCCCACGCAGAGGGTGGCCATGCCGTAGCGCTCGCCCCGGCGCTCCAGCTCGTCGACGAGGGTGCCCAGGATCATCGCGCCGGTGGCGCCGAGCGGGTGGCCGAGCGCGATGGCGCCGCCGTTGACGTTGACCTTGTCCAGCGAGATGCCCATGTCCTTGGCGAAGCGCAGGACGACGGCCGCGAACGCCTCGTTGATCTCGACGAGGTCGATGTCGTCCATGGTCAGACCGGCCTTGGCCAGGGCCTTGCGGGCGGCCGGGGCCGGGCCGGTGAGCATGATGGTCGGCTCGGAGCCGGAGACGGCCACGGAGACGATCCGGGCGCGGGGCGTCAGGCCGTACCGCTCGCCGACCTCCCGGGAGCCGACGGCGACGAGGGCGGCGCCGTCCACGATGCCGGAGGAGTTGCCCGCGTGGTGGACGTGGTCGATCTCCTCGATCCAGTGGTACTTCTGCAGCGCCACCGCGTCGAACCCGCCCAGCTCGCCCATGTCCGCGAAGGACGGCTTGAGCTTCGCGAGGGAGTCGGCGGTGGTGCCGGGGCGCAGGAACTCGTCGTGGTCGAGGACCGTGAGGCCCGCGCGGTCCTTGACGGGGACGACGGAGCGGGCGAACCGGCCGTCCTTCCACGCCTCGGCTGCGCGCTCCTGCGAGAGGGCCGCGTACTCGTCCACGTCGCGCCGCGAGAAGCCCTCGATGGTGGCGATGAGGTCGGCGCCGATGCCCTGGGGGACGAAGTTCGTCTCCAGGTTGGTCATCGGGTCGGCGAACCAGGCGCCGCCGTCGGAGCCCATCGGCACGCGGGACATGGACTCGACGCCGCCGGCCAGGACGAGGTCCTCCCAGCCGGAGCGGACCTTCATGGCGGCCATGTTGACCGCTTCGAGGCCCGAGGCGCAGAAGCGGTTCTCCTGGACGCCCGCGACGGTGTCGGGGAGACCGGCGGCGAGGGCGGAGATGCGGGCGATGTCGGAGCCCTGGTCGCCGACCGGGCCGACGACGCCGAGGACGATGTCGTCGATGGCGGCCGGGTCGAGGCCGGGGTTGCGGCTCTGGATCTCCCGGATCAGGCCGACGACCAGGTCGATCGGCTTGGTGCCGTGCAGGGAGCCGCCGGCCTTGCCACGACCGCGCGGGGTGCGGATCGCGTCGTACACGTACGCTTCGGTGCTCACGGGAAGCCTTTCGCGATGAGGGTGGTGAAGAGGAGCGGGAGGACGGGAGGAGGAGGTCAGCCGAGCAGGGAACGGCCGATGATCTCCTTCATGATCTCGGTGGTGCCGCCGTAGATGGTCTGGATGCGGCCGTCGGTGTAGGCCCTGGCGACCGGGAACTCGTTCATGTAGCCGTACCCGCCGTGCAGCTGCAGACAGCGGTCGGCGACCTTCTTCTGGAGTTCGGTCGCCCACCACTTGGCCATCGAGGCGTGCACGGCGTCGAGGGTGCCGGCGGCGTGCTCCTCGATGCACCGGTCGAGGAAGGAGCGGGTGACGGCGCACTCGGTGGCCATCTCCGCGATCTCGAAGCGGATGTGCTGGAGCCGGGAGAGCGGGCGGCCGAACGCCTGGCGCTCCTTGACGTACGTGGTGGTGATCTCCAGGAGGTGCTCGGCGGCGGCGATGCCGGCGACCGCGATGGCCATCCGCTCCTGGGCGAGGTTGGTCATCAGGTGGATGAAGGCGCCGTTGAGCTCGCCGAGCAGGTTCTCCTTGGGGACGCGGACGTCGTGGAAGAACAGCTCGGCGGTGTCCTGCGACTTCTGGCCGATCTTGTCGAGGTTCCGGCCGCGCTCGAAGCCCTCCGCCCCGCGCTCGACGACGAGGAGGGAGAGGCCGTGGGCGCCGCCCTCGGGGGTGGTGCGGGCGACGACGACCACGAGGTCGGCCAGGATGCCGTTGGAGATGAAGGTCTTGGAACCGTTGAGGATCCAGTGGTCGCCGCGGTCCTCGGCGGTGGTGCGGATGCCCTGGAGGTCGGAGCCCGCCCCCGGCTCGGTCATGGCGATGGCGGTGATGGTCTCGCCGGAGCAGAAGCCGGGCAGCCAGCGCCGCTTCTGCTCGTCGGTGGCGAGGGAGGTGAGGTAGGGGCCGATGATGTCGTTGTGCAGGCCGAGGGCGAGGCCGGGGGTGCCGGCCCGGGTGAACTCCTCGGCCAGGACGGCGGCGTAGCGGAAGTCGGGGTTGCCGCCGCCGCCGTACTCCTCGTCGACGGCGATGCCGAGCAGGCCCTGCCGTCCGGCGGCGAGCCACGCCTCGCGGGAGACGATGCCGTCCTTCTCCCACTGCTCGTAGTGGGGCAGCACCTCCTTCTCCAGGAAGGTGCGCACGACCGCCCGGAAGGCTTCGTGGTCCTCGGTGTAGATCCGACGCTTCATGCGGAAGTCTCCTGGGTGTGCAGGGAGGGTACGGCCCAGTCGCGGGCGACCTCGGCGGTGTCGGCACCGGGCAGGGCGGGGCCCTTGCGCAGGGTGCCGGGGGTGACGGAGAAACGGGGTGCGGGGGCGGGCTGGGTCAGCCCGCCGTGTTCGGTGAAGGTCGCGCGGGCGGCCAGGTGCGGGTGGGACGGGGCCTCGCCCAGGGAGAGGACGGGGGCCACGCAGGCGTCGGAGCCGTCGAAGACGTCCGTCCACTCCCGGCGGGTCCGGCCGAGGAACGCCTTGGCGACGGCGTCGCGCAGTTCGGGCCAGCGGGCGAAGTCGTACCGTCCGGCGGCGGCCTCCCCGATCCCGAGGAGGCGGACGAACTCGGCGTAGAACCGCTCCTCCAGGGCGCCGACCGCCATGTGGCCGCCGTCGGAGGTCTCGTAGACGCCGTAGAAGGGGCAGCCGCCGTCGAGCAGGTTGGTCCCGCGCCGGTCCTGCCAGCTCCCGGCGGCCAGCATGCCCCGGATCATCGTGGTCAGGTGGGCGGTGCCGTCCACGATCGCGGCGTCCACGACCTGGCCCTCGCCGTGGGCGCGCGCGTGCTGGAGCGCGGCG
Source organism: Streptomyces sp. NPDC001744 (assembly GCF_042892575.1). Classification (NCBI taxonomy): domain Bacteria; kingdom Bacillati; phylum Actinomycetota; class Actinomycetes; order Kitasatosporales; family Streptomycetaceae; genus Streptomyces; species Streptomyces sp. NPDC001744. The sequence goes on along the minus strand of NZ_JBIAUG010000020.1, from coordinate 47,414 downwards.
AGGACGCCGATGACGAGGTAGAGGGAGCCGCCGGCGTAGTCGCCGAGCAGGTTGGCGGGGATCACCGGCGGTCCTTCCGGGTCCGGGCCGATCATGCCGAGCGCGCCGGTGATCGCGATGTAGCCGATGTCGTGCCCGGCGGTCGGAGCCAGCGGTCCGTCCTGGCCCCAGCCGGTCATCCGGCCGTAGACCAGGCGCGGGTTGCGGGCGAGGCAGACGTCCGGACCGATGCCGAGGCGCTCGGTCACGCCGGGCCGGTACCCCTCGATCAGGACGTCGGCGCGGGCCACCAGGTCGAGCACGGTCGCGGGGCCGTCCCCGGCCTTGAGGTCGACCAGGACCGAGCGCTTGTTGCGGTTGGTCAGGTCGCGGGCGGGGTCGATGCCGAGGGCGTTGCCGCCGGGGCGGTCGATCCGGACCACGTCCGCACCGAGGTCGGCGAGGAGCATCGCGGCGAAGGGACCGGGCCCGATGCCGGCCAGCTCGACCACGCGCACCCCGGTGAGCGGGCCGTGCCGGTCGGTGTGCGTCGTGCGCATCGCGCCCCCAGAAGTGTGTGACACCAATGATGTAACACCAGTGATGCTAGGAACGTGTTCCACTCCGCACAAGCCCCCTGGCCGAGCGAGCGCGGGGAAGACCGGCGGGAGGCTTCCGCTATCCTCCGCCGACGACAACCGCGCACGGCTGCGCGGTACGGCCGAAGCGAGGGGCTGGATGGCGACAGGGGCGGGCACGGGGCGGGGCGCCGGGGCGGACCGGGGCGGCGGTTCCGGAGCGGGCGGCAGGGCGGGGCCGGAGCGGGGGGCGGGGTCCGGGCGTACGGCCAGGCCGTACGACGTGGTGCTCTTCGGGGCCACGGGATTCGTGGGCGGGCTCACGGCGGAGTACCTGGCCGAACACGCCCCCGAGGGGTGCCGCTGGGCGCTCGCGGGGCGCGACCTCGGCAGGCTGGAGGCCCTGCGGGACCGGCTCGCCTCGGCGCGCCCGCACCTCGCCGGCCTCCCCCTGGTCCTCGCGGACTCCGGCGACCCGGAGTCGCTGCGCGAACTCGCCTCCTCCGCGAGGGTCGTGGCGACGACGGTCGGCCCCTACGTCTGGTACGGCGAAGGGCTCGTCGCCGCCTGCGCGGAGGCCGGCACGGACTACCTGGACCTGACGGGCGAGGCCGAGTTCGTGGACCTGACCTACGTGCGGCACGACGCCCGCGCCCGGGAGACCGGCGCCCGGATCGTGCACGCCTGCGGCTTCGACTCCGTCCCGCACGACCTGGGCGTGCACTTCACCGTGGCGCAGCTCCCGGAGGGCGTGCCGCTGCGCGTGGACGGCTTCGTACGGGCCGGGGCCGCCTTCTCCGGCGGCACCTTCGCCTCCGCGCTGACCGCGCTCGGCCGGGGCCGGAAGGTCCTGCGGGCCGCGCGCGAACGGCGTCTGCACGAACCCCGGCTGGTGGGCCGGCGGTCGCGCGCGCCGCTCGGCGGCCCCCGGTTCAGCCGGGAGACGGGCACCTGGGCACTGCCGCTGCCGACGCTGGATCCGCAGGTCGTGGCGCGTTCGGCGGCGGCCCTGGAGCGGTACGGCCCGGACTTCCGCTACCGGCACTACGCCTCCGTGAAGACGCTCCCGATGGCGCTCGGCGGCACGGCCGCCGTCGGGGCGTGCGCGGCGGCGGCCCAGATCCCGCCGGTACGCGACTGGCTGATGGGGCGTCACCGGGCCGGTACGGGCCCGTCGGCCGAGCGCCGCGCCCGCAGCTGGTTCTCCGTGCGGTTCGTGGGCGAGGGCGGCGGCCGGCGGGTCCTCACGGAGGTCTCGGGCGGCGACCCGGGGTACGACGAGACGGCCAGGATGCTCGCCGAGTCGGCCCTCTGCCTCGCCTTCGACCCGCTGCCGGAGACCGCCGGACAGGTGACGACGGCGGTGGCGATGGGCGACGCCCTCACCGCCCGGCTCCGGGCGGCGGGCATCCGCTTCCGGGTGGCGCACCGGGGCTAGGCGGTACGCCGGAAGGAGCGTCCGGCCCCTGGTCCGGGGCTTCTTCGCGCCGGGGCGGGCCTCAGAGCACGAGGCGGAACGGGTGGCCGGCCGGGTCCGCGTAGACGCGCCGGGCCGGGTCGCCGCCCCCGTCGTCGAGCGGTACGGCCCCGAGCGCGCGGACGGCCTCGTCGGCGGCGGCCAGGTCGTCCACCCGCACGTCGAGGTGGAACTGCTGCTCGGGCGCGCCCCAGACGGGCGGACGGTGGTCGGCGACGCCCTGGAAGGCGAGGACCGGGCCGCAGTCGCCGCGCAGGACGACGCAACCTTCTCCCACGGCCCAGCGGGGGTCGGGGTCCTCGGCCTCGCCGCCGATCAGCGTCCGGTAGAAGGAGGCCAGTTCGGTCGCGTCGGGGCAGTCGAGGACGACGCACCGCAGCCGCCCGATCACGCGGTACCCCGGGCGGTGCGGGGCACGGCGCGGTTCCGGACCGGCGCGGAGGGGCCGGTGGCGGGGAGGACCGGGGCCGGTCCCGGCCCGGGGGAACGCGGCGCGACGGCGGGGGAAGGTGTCATGCGCCCCACTCTGCCCGGCGGAACCGCGGGCCGGCATCCGTACGCGTACTCACGGGCCGGCGTCCGTACCCGTACTCAGCGGGGTCCGGGCGTGCCCCGTGCTCAGCGGGGTCCGGACGTCCCCCGTGCCTCCTCGAGGGCGCGGCGGCACAGGGAGTCGGCGCGGCGGGTGGTCTCGGGGAGGCGGTAGCGCGGGGTCAGGTGGAGGGTGTGGGCACAGGCGCGGGCGAGGGAGACCCGGTGGCCGACGGAGACGAAGACCGGTTTGACCCCGGTCCGGGTGCGCACGGCCCGGCCCACCTCCTCGCCGTCGGCGAGGAGCGGGGCGGAGTCGCCGCGCGCGGGACCGGGCTCTCCGTACGTGAAGGCGAAGGGGTTCTTGGCGACGCCGACGGACGGGTGTCCGGTGAGCACGCCGAGGTGGGAGGCGAGGCCGAAGCGCCGGGGGTGGGCGAGGCCGTAGCCGTCGCAGACCAGGAGGCCGGGGTCGGCGGTCAGGGCGTCGAGCGCGGCGAGGACGGTCGGGATCTCCCGGAAGGCGAGGAGCCCGGGGACGTACGGGAAGGAGACCCGGCCGACCGCCGTCGCCTCCTCGACCACCTCCAGGGTCCGGGCGTCGAGCACGACGGCCGCCGCGGCGACGAGGTCCCGCTCGTCGTCGTAGGCCACGTCGAGTCCCGTGACGTGGCCCTCGCCGGCCTCCGGCCCCGTCTCGTCCCGCACCAGCCGCTCCCGCAGCTCCCGCTGGACGGCGAGGGCGGTGGTCTCGTCGGCGGGCCAGCCCGCCGGAATTCCGATGATCCTCATGATGCGGTCACCCTACGTCCGGCCGGACGCCCGCCCCGGGCCCGGCGGGGCGTCCGGGGGCGGGCGGTAGCCTGGCGATCATGTTCGTACTGGAATTGACCTACACCGCGCCCGTCGAGCGGGTGGACGCGCTGTTCGACGACCACATCGCCTGGCTCGACGAGCAGTACGCCGCCGGCGTGTTCCTGGCGTCGGGGCGGAAGAACCCCCGGGACGGCGGGGTGATCCTGGCCGCCGGGGTCGACCGCGCGCGGATCGAGGAGATCGCGGCGGCCGACCCGTTCAGCACCGGGGGCGTGTGCGCGTACCGGATCACGGAGTTCCACGCGACCAGGACGGCCGAGGGGATCGCCGCGTACCAGGAGCGGCCGCCCTCCCACAGCAGGTGACCACGGCCGCCCCGGGCCGGGTCTCCGGACCGGCGGATCCCCGTGCGGGCCGCCGGGTCCGAGGCGCCGTCCGGCACCCGGTGACGAAGGGGTTCGGTCGGGCAGGGCCACGGTGGGGTCGACCTCGACGAGCTGTCCGGTGAAGCCGAGCTGGGCCACGCCCAACAGCGTGCTGGCGGCGGTGAACGCCGGGCCGAGAGCCGAGTCGGTGAGCCGGCGCCACGCGACGCCCAGGGCGTCCCTGTCCTCGCCGCGCACGTAGATCACCGAGCGGACCACGTGCCGCGGCTCGGCATCCACCGCCGCCAACGCGGCGAGGACGTTCGCGACCACCTGGTCGACCTGTGCTTCGAGCGATCCGGGACCGACGAGGGAACCGCTCCGGTCGAGCGGGCACCGCCCCGCCAGGTAGGCCGCACGCCCGGCTACCACCACGGTGACGTGGTGGTAGCCGGGCGTCTCGTGCAGCTGCTCGGGGTTGACGCGCGTGATCTCCGCGGTCATGCCCGCGAGTGTGCCGGGCATGCCGTCGGCGCGCATCCGGATTTGTCCCGCCGCGCGGCACTCACGGCGGCCGGAAGGTCAGAGAACGGGCCGGTGGCGTGCCAGGTGCGCGACGCGGCCCTGCTCGCCGGAGGCCCAGCAGGCGCCGTCCGGGGCGCAGTCGACCGTGTCGTACGAGCCGGTGTCGACCGTCCGCCAGGTGCGGCCGCCGTCGGTGGTCAGGTCCGTGCCGGTGGGGCCCACGGCGAGCGCGGACGTCCTGTCGTGCGGGAGCCAGGCGACGCCCGAGCGGTAGGCGGGCGGGGGCGCGGCCGAGGCGCGCCAGGTGCGGCCCGCGTCGACGGTGACGGCGGCGGCCCGGGGGGACGGCTGGTCCTTGCGGTAGTCGCCGCCGACCGCGATGCCGTGCGCGCGGTCGCGGAAGGCGAGCCCGAAGACGCCCCGGGCCGGATCGCCGGCCGGGACGGGCGAGTCGGTGGCGGTCCAGGTCAGCCCCCGGTCGGCGGAGTGCAGGACGCGGGCGGTGGCGCCGCCGCCCGTCGCGAGCCACACGTCCCGGGGACCGGCCGACACCAGGCACTGGCCGCTCGCCGCGAAACCGGCTTCGCCGGGGAGCGCGTCCGGCATCCCGGCGTTCGGCAGGACCCGCCAGGACCGGCCGCCGTCCCGGGTCGAGAGGATGCGGTACCTGCCGTCGACCGGGTCGCTCATGGCGAGGCCGTTCCGGTGGTCGAAGAAGGTCATGCAGTCGTAGAAGGCGCGCGGGTCGGTGTTGCGGAAGGACTCGGTCCAGGTGGCGCCGCCGTCCTCGGTGCGCAGCACCCGCGAGGCCTCCCCCTCCCCGATGGCGAGGACGACGGCCCGGCGGGCGTCGAAGGCTTCCACGTCGCGGAACTCCAGTCCCTCCGCGCCCGCCGGGGAAACGTTTCGCCAGCTTCTGCCCCCGTCGCCGGTGCGCAGCACCGTGCCCTTGGAGCCCGCGACCCAGGCGGTCCGGCGGTCGACCGCCGCGAGCCCCCGGAAGCGGGCGTCGGTCCCGGTCGGCGTGAGCCGCCAGCCGGGCCCCGGAGCGGACCGCTCGCCGGCCGCCGGAGCCGCCGGCCGGCCGGCGGCGGTCGCGGGGGGCTCCCCGGCCCCTGCCGGGGCGGTCGGGGTCAGCGCGAGCGCCGCCCCGACGAGTCCCGCCGCCGTCATTCGTCTCGTCTTCCCCATGGACGTCATGGCGCCGGAAGCTAGCGCCCGGGACCGCTCCCCGTCCAGGGTGCCCGGCCGGTCCGCGGGGCACACGGGCGGTGCCGTACGGCCCGGACGCCCTCGGGGACCGGCGGCGTCCGGGCCGCCACCGGCCCGGCGGCGCCCCCGTCCCGAAGCGCTTGCGGACGGGCCGGGACGGCTCCGGCCTGCCCGGACACCTTCCCGGCCTGCCCGGACACCCCCCTGGCGGGTCCGGTGACACAGCTCACGCGCCGCCGGAATGCACGTCCAGGCCCCGACGTCCGTCTTTCCGGGTGTCAGAAGCCCCGGTGTCGGGGAGACGCAGAAGATCCGAAGCCGTACGAGAGGAGCCGGTCTTGTCCGCCGTCATAGAGCAGGCCGTCCAGGCCCGTCTGGTCGCATCCGCTCCCCGGATGGAGACCGTCCCCGCCACCCTGCGGTACGACCGCGAGGATCCGTACGCCGTCAGCATGGCCTTTCCTCCCCCCGCGACCCTGGAGGGCGTCGAGGTCTCCTGGGCCTTCGCGCGCGACCTGCTCGTCCAGGGGGTCGAGCGCCCGGCCGGGGTCGGGGACGTGCGGCTGCGTCCGTACGGGTACGACCGGACCGTGGTGGAGTTCCACGCCCCGGAGGGAGTGGCCATGGTCCACGTCCGGACCTCGGAGCTGCGCCGGTTCCTGGAGCGCTCGCAGCACCTGGTCCCCGAGGGGCGCGAGCACCAGTACCTGGACTGGGACCACGACCTGACGGAGCTGTTCCGCGAGCACCCGTGACGGCCGCCCCGGTCCTCTCCCTCCTTCCCTCTCCTCCTCCGCGGCGGCGAGGCCGTCCCCCGGCCCGGCACCACCGCGCCGTAAATCATTTGCGCCTCCCCGATCGGGGCCGTACGGTCGGTGACGACTCTGCCGTCACCCGATCGGAGAAGGACGTTGCTCGTCTGAGGTTGTGAGACACCGTGCCGCGCGTGCCCCCGTGCCGCGTGTGCCGTTCTCGACCTCGGCGTACGAGCCGTCTTCCCGCTGCCCGCGCCCCGGTGTCTCCCAAGCGTCGCACCCAGTCCACACGCGCTCGCGCCACCGGGAGTCCTCCATGGCACATCACCCCACGTTCATCACCTGCTCCTCGCTCTCCTTCTCCTGGCCGGACGGCACCGAGGTCTTCGACGACCTCCGCCTCGCCGTCGGCCCCGGCCGCACCGGCCTCGTCGGGCTCAACGGCTCCGGCAAGTCCACGCTGCTCAAGCTGATCGCGGGCGAGCTGACGCCCTCCTCCGGCACGGTCCGGGTCACCGGCGAACTCGGCCACCTGCCGCAGAACCTGGTCCTGGACACCTCGCGCCGGGTCGACGAGATCCTCGGCATCGACGCGAAGCGGGCCGCCCTGCACGCCATCGAGGCGGGCGATCCGGCCGAGGAGCACTTCACCGCCCTCGCCGACGACTGGGACGTCGAGGAGCGGGCCCGCGCCACCCTCGACCAGCTCGGTCTGGACGGCATCGGCCTGGACCGGACCGTCGGCGAGATCTCGGGCGGCGAGTCCGTGCTGCTGCGCCTCGCCGCGCTGCTGCTCGCCCGGCCCGACGTCCTGCTGCTCGACGAACCGACCAACAACCTGGACCTGCGCGCCCGCGCGCGCCTCTACGAGGCGGTGGAGAAGTGGTCCGGGGTCCTGGTCGTGGTCAGCCACGACCGCGAACTCCTGGAGCGGGTCGACCAGATCGCCGACCTGCGGGACGGCGAGGTCGCCTGGTACGGCGGCGCCTGGTCGGACTACGAGGCGGCGCTCGCCGCCGAACAGGAGGCGGCGGAACGGATGGTGCGGGTCGCCGAAGCCGACGTGCAGCGACAGAAGCGGGAACTCGCCGACACCCAGGTGAAGTTGGCCCGACGCAAGCGGTACGGGCAGAAGAGCTTCGAGAACAAGGTCGCGTCGAAGCTCGTGGCGAACAGCCAGAAACGCAGCGCCCAGGTCACGGCCGGCAAGCAGCGCACGCTCCACAGCGAGCGCCTCTCGGAGGCCCGGGAGCGGCTCGACGCCGCGGTGGAGGCGGTGCGGGACGACGACGAGATCCGGGTCGAGCTGCCCCGCACCTCGGTGCCGCCGGGCCGCGAGGTGCTGCGCCTGCGGGACCTGGAACTGCGGCACGGGGCCCGCGTGGAGGGCGAGTTCGAGCTGCGCGGGCCGGAGCGGATCGCGCTGGTCGGCCGGAACGGCGCGGGCAAGACGACGCTGCTCCGGACGATCGCCGGAGAGCTGGACCCCCTGTCGGGCGAACTGGAGGCGCGGGTGCCGCTCCGCTTCCTGCCGCAGCGGCTCGACGTCCTGGACGACGGGCTGAGCGTGGTGGACAACGTGGCCCGCTTCGCGCCCGGGGCGACCGCGAACGCCGTCCGGGCCCGGCTCGCCCGGTTCCTGTTCCGGGGGGCGCGGGCGGACCGGGCCGTGGGCACCCTCTCGGGCGGGGAGCGGTTCCGGGCGACGCTCGCGGCCCTGCTCCTCGCGGAGCCGGCCCCGCAGCTGCTGATGCTGGACGAGCCGACGAACAACCTGGACATGGCGTCGGTGCGGAAGCTGACGGCGGCCCTCGACGCCTACGAGGGGGCGCTGGTCGTGGCGAGCCACGACGTGGCGTTCCTGGAGTCGCTCGGGATCACCCGCTGGCTGCTGCTCGACGGCGCGCTGCGCCCGACGACCGCCGAGGAGGTCCGCGAGCCGTTCACGGACGGGGACTGACCGTCCCCCGCGACCCGCCGGGCACCTGCGCTGCGTAGTCGGCCGGGTGCCCGGCGGGCGCCGCGCGGGGTGTGACCTGTGCCTTCCGTTCCCCATGGCGCGGCACTCATGACCGAGCGTGACCGAAAGTGACGGAGGCGGGCTTGGCCGGGGACTTACGGAGGCTTAACCTACGGTTTCGTAACCTACGAATCCGTAAGTACGTCCGCATGTCCCCTCTCCGTCCCCAGGAGTCTCCCGTGACGCTCACCTCTCCCTCCCTCGACAACTCGGCTGGGTGGACCGACGCACGGTTGCTCTACGCCCTGGAAGAGGTCGTGGAGAAGGAACTCAACCGTCACCTGAAGGTCACCAAGGACTGGATGCCGCACGAGTACGTGCCGTGGTCCGACGGCCGCAACTTCCCCGGCTTCTTCGAGGACGGCGAGGCGTGGGACCCGAAGCAGTCCAAGGTGACCGCGATCGGGAAGACCGCCCTCGTCGTCAACCTGCTCACCGAGGACAACCTCCCGAGCTACCACCACGAGATCGCCAGCCTCTTCGGCCGCGACGGCGCCTGGGGCACCTGGGTGCACCGCTGGACCGCCGAGGAGGGCCGGCACGGCATCGTGATGCGCGACTACCTGCTCGCCTCGCGCGCCGTCGACCCGGACGAGCTGGAGCGGTTCCGGATGGCGCACATGAGCGAGGGCTTCGAGTCCGACAACCGGCACTCGATGCTGCACTCCGTGGCGTACGTCGCCTTCCAGGAGCTGGCCACCCGCATCTCGCACCGCAACACCGGCCACCAGTCCGGCGATCCGGTCTGCGACCGGATGCTCGCCCGCATCGCCACCGACGAGAACCTGCACATGGTCTTCTACCGCAACCTGCTGGGTGCGGCCTTCGAGATCGCCCCCGACCCGACCATGCTGGCCGTGCGGGACGTCGTGGTCGGCTTCCGGATGCCCGGCCACGGCATGCCGGGCTTCGAGCGGGCGGCGGCGCAGATGGCGATCGGCGAGATCTACAACATGCGCATCCACCACGACGACGTCCTCCAGCCCGTGCTGCGCTTCCTCAAGGTCCTCCAGATCGACGGCCTGGGGCCCGAGGGGCTGCGCGCCCAGGAGGAGCTGGGCCTGTACATGGAGGGACTGGACGCCGAGGCGAGCAAGTTCGACGAGAAGCTCGCGGCCCGCAAGGCCCGGCTCGCGGCCCGCGCGGCGCGCTGACCGCCGGTTCCGTCACGTGGCGGACGGGTCCGTCCGCCACGCGTCAGCCCCGGCCGTGCTTCAGCCGGAACCGCTCCTTCTCCGAGAGGCCGCCCCAGACGCCGAACCGCTCGTCGTGCTCCAGCGCGTACTCCAGGCAGGCCACGCGCCCCTCGCAGGCCCCGCAGAGCCGTTTCGCCTCGCGGGTGGAGGAGCCGGGGGCGGGGAAGAAGAACTCCGGGCCGGCCTGGGCGCACAGGGCGTCCTCCTGCCAGGACATGTCGGGCTCCGGTGCGGTCAGTACGCTCGTGTGGATCTGCATGCCGTCCACGATGCCGGGGCGTCCTAAACGAGCCATCAACGTTCGATCAACGCGGCGCGCCGGGAGCGGGCGGGGTGCGCGGCGGCCCCGGCGGGAGCCGGACGGCAGCCCCCGACCTTCCCGGACGGGCACCCCGGCGCGATCCCGCCGGAGAGGCGTGAAGGCACGCGTTCCGCCGGACCGGAAGCCGTTCGACGCCCGAGTGAGATGCTTCACATTCTATCGATGATCGATCTTCTTCAGCCTTCCTTCCCCGGAACGCGCGTTCGACAAACCTGCGTCGCCTCCGCAGGAAGGATGCGAAAAGGTCACGCGGCCGCGCACCCCCACACCTGCGGGAACGCCCCCGCCCGCGTCCGGCGCCGACGCGGAGCCGTCCCGTCCGCGTCCGTCCGCCCCCGCGAAGGCGCCCCCGGCCCGTCACCGTTCCGCGACATCTCCGTACCGGAACCCCTACCGCGATCCGGTACCTATGGGGGGACACTCTTCCGTACCCCTTCCGGACCCCCACTAGGACTGCCCGTGATCACCTCGCCCTCGCGTCTCGTCCCCGTCCCGATCCCCGACCGCGTGGCCGCGATGATCGGCTCCTGTCTGCCGCTGCACGTCCTGCAGGCCGAGGTCGACGCGGACTCCGCGGCCCGCGAGGTGTACCGGTTCCGGGGGCCGCTCTGCGCGGAGGACCGGGCGGACCGCGAGCACGCCCTCGCCGCCCTCGCGCGCGCCAACAAGATCCTCGCCAAGCACCACCCCCAACTGCCCGTCACCCCCTGACGGGGGCGCCCGTCCGGCGGCCCCCGCACGCGGGCGGACGGGCTGCCGCGCGCCGGGGCGGGGCGGGCGCGCCGGCCTACTCCGCGACGTCCCCGTCCACGTACACCCACGCCCCCTCGCGGCGGACGAAACGACTCCGTTCGCGCAGCGCGCCCGGTTCCCCGCCGTGGAGGTGGCGGGCCGTGAAGGTGACGGTGCCGTGCTGGTGGAAGGCGGTGCCGCCGGTGGTCTCCTCGATCTCCAGGCCGGTCCAGCGCAGCTCCGGGTCGAAGTCGATCCCGTCCGGACGCGTCTCCGGGGCCCAGGTGCGCAGCAGGTACGCCTCGTCGCGGACGACGAAGGCGCTGTAGCGGGAGCGCATGAGGAGTTCGGCGGTGGGCGCGGTGCCGGCCGTGCCCGGGTGGAAACGGCCGCAGCACTCGCCGTAGGGGGCGTCCCGGCCGCAGGGGCAGGGCGAGTCCGCGGTCACGGCGGGGGCCTGCGGGGTGCGGGGACGGGTCTTGCGTCGGGACATGCCGCCATTGTCCCCCACCCCGCGTCCGGCACCCGGCGCCCCGGGGCGCCCGCGCGGCCGCCCGCCCGGAATCCGGCGGTCCGGGACGGGCGTCCCAGTAGCGTGAGGGCATGAGACTGACGATTCTCGGAGGCGGCGGATTCCGGGTGCCGCTGGTGTACGGCGCCCTCCTCGGCGACCACGCCGAGGGGCGGGTCACCCGGGTCACCCTGTACGACCCGGACGGGGCGCGGCTCTCCGCCGTCGCGCGGGTCCTCGCGGACCAGGCCGAAGGGGTGCCGGACGCGCCGGCGGTGACGGTGACGAGGGACCTCGACGAGGCGCTGCGCGGGGCGGACTTCGTCTTCTCCGCGATCCGGGTCGGCGGCCTGGCGGGCAGGGCGGCGGACGAGCGGATCGCGCTCGCCGAAGGGGTGCTCGGCCAGGAGACGGTGGGGGCGGGCGGGATCGCGTACGGGCTGCGGACCGTGCCCGTCGCGACGGCCGTCGCCCGGAAGGTCGCCGCGCTCGCCCCGGACGCCTGGGTCATCAACTTCACCAATCCGGCGGGCCTGGTCACGGAGGCGATGTCCCGGATCCTGGGCGACCGGGTCGTCGGCATCTGCGACTCCCCCGTGGGCCTCGGCCGCCGGGTCGCCCGCGTCCTGGGCGCCGATCCGGACGAGGCGTGGATCGACTACGTGGGCCTCAACCACCTGGGCTGGCTGCGGGGGTTGCGGATCGGGGGCCGGGACGAGCTGCCCCGGCTGCTCGCCGACGAGGAGGCGCTCGGCTCCTTCGAGGAGGGCAGGCTCTTCGGCCCGGAGTGGCTGCGCTCGCTCGGCGCGGTTCCCAACGAGTACCTGCACTACTACTACTTCAACCGGGAGGCGGTGCGCGCCTACCGGAGTGCCGGGCGGACGCGCGGGGCGTACCTGCGCGACCAACAGGGCTCCTTCTACGAGGAGATGGCCCGGCCGGGCACCGCGGCCCTGGCCGCCTGGCGCCGCACGCTCGCGGACCGGGAGGCCACCTACATGGCCGCCAACCGGGAGGCGGCCGGGGCCGGGGAGCGCGCCGAGGAGGACCTGGAGCCCGGCGGCTACGAGAAGGTGGCGCTCGCCCTGATGCGGGCGATCGCGCGCGACGAGCGGACGACGCTGATCCTCGACGTGCGCAACGGTTCGACGCTCTCCGTGCTCGACGCGGACGCGGTGGTCGAGGTGCCCTGCCTGGTGGACGCGAACGGCGCCCGTCCGGTGGCGGCGGCCCCGCTGCCGTACCACGCCGTCGGCCTGGTGACCGCCGTGAAGGCGGTGGAACGGGAGGTGCTGGCGGCGGCGGAGAGCGGCTCCCGGGAGACGGCGGTGAAGGCGTTCGCGCTGCATCCCCTGGTGGACTCGGTCACGGTCGCCCGCCGGCTCGTGGAGGCGTACGCGGCGGAGCACCCGGGTCTCGCGTACCTGCGGAACTGAGCCGCCGGGGAGGCGGACGGCGGGGACCCGCGGACCGGGAGGCCCGCGGGTCCCGTCACGCCGTTCGCGGGGGTCAGGGCTTGCGGGCCACGCCCGCCCACCCCGGGATGGGCTCGTCGCCCTGGACCGGGACGGGCTCGCCCAGCTCGGGGTGCCACTCGGCGGTGAGCGAGACGCCCGGCTCGACGAGTTCCAGGCCGTCGAAGAACACGGCCAGCTCGTCGCGCGAACGGGGCCGCAGGGTCAGTCCGCGCTCCTTGTACAGGGCGACCGCCTGTGCCGACCCCTCGGGGTTGAAGTCCCCGGTGACGTGGGAGAGGACGAGGTAGCTGCCCGGCGCGAGCTTCTCGACGATCTTGGCGACCAGGTCGTGCGCGCCGTCCTCGTCCCCGATGAAGTGCAGCAGGGCGAGCATCGACAAGGCGATGGGCTGGTCGAAGTCAAGGACCTTTCCGGCCCTTTCGAGGATGACCTCGGGCTCGCGGGCGTCCGCCTGGATGTACTCGGTGGCCCCCTCCGGGGTCGAGCGCAGCAGGGCGGCCGCGTGCGCGAGCACGATCGGGTCGTTGTCGCAGTAGACGATGCGGGACTCCGGCGCGGCCTGCTGCGCGATCTGGTGCAGGTTCGGCTCGGTCGGGATGCCCGTGCCGATGTCCAGGTACTGACGGACGCCGCGGGCGCTGAGCCAGCGGATGGCGCGGTGCATGAAAGCCCTGTTCACGCGGGCCATGTCCCGGCCCCGGGCGTCGAGGGTGAGGAGCTGGCGGGCCATCGCCTCGTCGACCGGGTAGTTGTCCTTGCCGCCCAGGAACCAGTCGTACATGCGCGCCGGATGCGGCTTGCTGGTGTCGATGCGTATCTCGCTCCGCGGGGCGGCGGGGTCCTGGGTCATCGGCTCTCCTGGTCGGGACGAACGAGGTGTACGGGAGCAAGAGTTACGCGATGCGCGGGGTGGGACGGAAGGGTCAGGTGAGCAGGAAATCAGCCTGACCGGATTTTGCCCCCCGGATGAAGGCTTCGATCTCTCCGTGGGTGTAGATGAGCGCGGGTCCCTCGGGGTCTGCGGACTGTCGCACGGCGACCCTGCCGTCGGCCAGTTTCATGGCCTCCACGCAGTTGCCCCCGTTCCCGCCGCTCCACGGCTTGTGCCATCCCTCGGCACCGAGTTCGGCGGCGGGCATGCCGTTGTATATGCGGTCCATTCACAGCTCCTCGCGGAGATTCCGGAGAATCTCCTTCGTGCGTTGTGCAGTCGCGGCCTGCGCCGCCATGCGGTCCATGACCTCCAGGTGGGACGCCACCTCGGGACGCGCGTCGAGGTAGACGGCGCCGGTCAGGTACTCGCTGTAGACCATGTCCGGGAGTTCGGGCACGGCGAAGCGGAAGAGCACGAACGGTCCGTAGGTGCCGGGGTGGTGGCCGGACGCGAACTCCGCGATCTGCAGGGTGACGTTCGGCATCTCGGCCGCCTCCAGCAACCGGTCGATCTGACCGCGCATCACGTCGGGCCCGTCGCCGACCGGCCGGCGGAACACCGTCTCGTCCATGATCACCCAGAACTTGGGGGCGTCCTCCCTGGTCAGCAGGGACTGACGCTCCATCCGCAGGGCCACGTGACGCTCGGTGCCCTCGTCCCCGGCGGTGTCGCCGCCGCCGCCGACCGCCCCGCCGCGCAGGATGGCGCGGGCGTACTCGGCGGTCTGGAGCAGACCCGGGACGAACTGGGGCTCGTACGCCCGGATGAGGCTCGCGGCGCCCTCCAGGCTCACGTACATGGAGAACCAGCCGGGCAGCACGTCGTGGTACCGCTGCCACCAGCCGGGGAGGTTGGCCTCCTCCGCGAGGGCGACGAAGCCCTCCGCCTCGGAGTCCGTGATCCCGTACTCCTTCAGCAGGAGCTGCACGTACGGGATCTTCAGCGCGACTTCGGCGGTCTCCATCCGCCGGACGGTGGCCGGGGCCACCCGGAGGATCTTCGCGGCCTCCTCCCGCTTCATGCCGGCCCGCTCGCGCAGGTCCTGCAGCCGCTTTCCGAGGACGACCTGTCCCACCGTCGGGGCGGACCGCGGCTCGCTCACTGTCAGACCTCCCCGACGCACTGTTTCGACCGAGTGTGCCACGAAGGCGAGGCAGAGAGAACACAGCACTCTGCAATTTTCAGAGTGCCACTTGCCAAGTGTCCGACTCAGGAGGACAGTGTTCCGGTGAACCAGTACACGCTGCCGTCGTGCGTCTCCGCGCCCCGGCGCCGGCGCCGTACGGCAAGTCCTGCCCACTGTTGTGAGGAACCGGTCGTGGCTTCTGGTAACGCGCAGCCTTCAGGTCTCATGAGTCCCCGCGTCATGGCCCAGCGCCCACAGCCCCAGACCGGCACTCCCGCAGTCCGGCGCTTCGCCTTCGAGCTGCCGGCCCTCACCGTGTCGGTCGCGCGGGCCCGGCGGCTCGCGGAGGAACGGCTCATCGTCTGGGGCTGCGGGCCCGACGTACGGGACACGGTGTCCCTCGTCGTGTCGGAGCTGGTCACCAACGCCGTCGTGCACACCGCCAGCGGCCGTTTCGTCTGCGAGCTCCGCGAGGGCGAGGAGAAGCTGCGGATAGCGGTACGGGACGAGGGCGGCCCGGCGGGACCGCGGATACGCGACTGCGGCGAGGACGAACGGGGCCGCGGCCTCCTCATCGTCGACGCGCTGTGCAGCGCCTGGGGCGCCGAGCGCACCGGCCACGGCACGTCGCAGACCGTCTGGGCGGAGCTGGACCACGGCACGGGCGACCCGTGCTGAGGTCGATGGCGACCCGCATGATGCCGCGGGCCCGCAGCAGGTACCCCGAGGCCGGATCCGCCCCGGCCCCCGGACGTCCCGGGGAACTCCGCCTCGACCTGGACGCCCACCACCCTTCCGGAGCCCGGGGCCCGGCCGGCTCCGCCCGCCCCCGGCGGCTGGACGCCACCCGCCTCAGCGTCCCCGCCGGCCTCCGCACCGGCCTCGGCTGCGACGCCGTCGGCGTCCCGGCCCGCTTCGGCTTCAAGATCCTCTCCCGGCTGCCCGCCAAGGGCTGCGTCTACGCCGACTCCGCCTGGTGGTGGTGGCTCGTCCCGGCCGGTTCCGACCTGGACCTCACCTGGCCGCTGCCCGCCTGCTACGCGCCCGGCGCCGAGATCCCGGACCGCCGCCCCCGCCTCGTCCACCGTCCCGACGGCAGCTCGCCCTACACGCCGCCGATCCCCCTGTACCTGCTGACCTGCCAGCTCACGGGCATCGCCCCGGCCTGGTCGGTGCCCCCGGTGCGCAGCGCGCTCTGACGCGCACCGGCCCCCACCGCATAGGGTCGGGTCCATGTCCACTCCGCAGGGCCCCACCCTCCGCGAACTGGCCGTCCAGGCGCTCTCCTCGGTGGAGCACGGCTACGACCTGCTCGCGGACAAGTTCGACGCGACCTCCTTCCGGACCTCCGACCGCCTCCTGGAGGCGGTGACCCGCACCCTGGAGCCCCTGGGCCCCTTCGACACGGGCCTCGACGTCTGCTGCGGCACCGGCGCCGGGCTCGGCGTCCTCCGCTCGGTCTGCGCGGGCCGGGTCACGGGCGTCGACTTCAGCGCGGGCATGCTGGCCGGGGCGCGCCGCGCCCACCCCGACGCCGACCTGGTGCGCGCCGACGCCCTGGCCCTGCCCTTCGCCCCGGCCTTCGACCTGGCGGTCAGCTTCGGCGCCTTCGGCCACTTCCTCCCGGACGACCAGCGGACCCTCTTCTCCCAGGTCCACTCTTCCCTCCGTCCCGGCGGCACCTTCGCCTTCCCCCTCCCGGCCCCGCCGGCCGTCGGCTCGCGCTCCTACTGGGCCCTGTGGGGCTTCGACGCGGCGATGCGGGTCAGGAACGCGGTGCGGCGCCCGCCGTTCGTCATGTACTACCGCACCTTCCGCCTCACGGACGTCCGCACCCGCCTGGAGGAGGCGGGCTTCGGCGTCTCCCTCGTCCCGGTCGAGCCCCTGGGCCGCCGGGAGGACGGGAGCCCCCGGTGCAGGCTGGTGGTGGCGCGGAAGGGCGGGGCGCGTTTTTGACGTCCCACTCCCCCAGAACGGCGATCCTCTCGAGGCGCATACCGACCGCCCGTCACTCTCACCCAGCGTGACGCAGGAACTGCCGTACCGTCCACGGCATGTCCCCGTACGGTGATGCAGCGTACGGACCGTGCGCATGCAACACGCCCCCGCGCACCCGTCACCGTGGCGCCATGAACACGACCGCTCCCCGAGACTCCCCTGCCGTGTGTAGGCTCGCCCAGCTCCTGTCGTCCACCCGGCGCAGGGCCCGGCTCGCCCGGCTGCTCGCCGTCGGACAGCTCCGGTCCTGGGATCTGTCACCCTGTGCCACCGAGCGCGCCGAGCAGACCGTGGCCGAACTCGCCGCCAACACCGCCCTGCACGGCCACGTACACAGCCGTGACTTCCGGCTCGGCCTCACCTCCGACCCCGTGGTCGGCCTCCTGCGCAGCACCGCGTCCGGCGCCCGGGGCGGGTGCCTCCCGACACCGCCCGCGGAATGCACGATGCCACTGGACGCCGAGTCCGGCCGCGGCCCGTTCCTGGTCGCCGCCCTCGCCGACCGCTGGGGCGTCGAGCCGTACCCGCCCGGTGGCAAGACGGTCTGGGCCGATTGCGACTGCGAGGGTCCCGACCCATCGGCCTCCTGATACAGCGTGACCTGCTGTGGCCGGATCCGGCCCATGTCGTTGATCGAGTACTGCCCGCCCCGGAAGATGGTCACGAACCCTCTCGTCCATAGCGAGGGCCGAGGGAACGTGATGCCGGTTCTGCGAGGCCGGTAGATCGGGGGCAGGTCGTGTCGGTGAGCAGTGATGCGGTCGTGAGTGGTGCCGGATGAGACACCGGATGCAGGTGGCGCTTCAGGTCGTGCTGGCGCTGATCGCCTGCTTACTCGGCATCACCACCAACTACGCCACCAGCACGGACGACGCTCCGTGGGCGCTGCAGATCATCCAGCGGTTCTCGGTACCGGCGATCGGGCTGCTGGTGGTGGCCATGGTGGTCGGACAGGTCGTGGTGTACCGGCTGGAGAACCCCGCGCCGCCGCCGGCCGACTGGCCACGCGACCGGGTTCCGTATCCGGGCCTGGACGCGTACGACGAGGACGAGGCGGCCGTCTACTTCGGCCGGGAGGCACAGGCCGCCGAGCTGACGCGCAGGCTGCACGCCACCGCGACGGAACCCTCCGACCGCTTCCTTCTGCTCGCCGGAGCGTCCGGCAGCGGGAAGTCCTCGCTCGTGCGGGCCGGGGTGCTGCCCCGGCTGCGGGAGCGCCGCTGGACCGTCGTCCCGCCCTTCTCGCCCGGGGCGAGTCCGCTCGGCGCTCTGGCCGTGTCTCTCGCGGCCGCCGCCGGAGAGCGGGAGACGACCGGCGCCGTACTGCGGCGGCTGCGTCAGGGGCCGGACGCCCTGCGGGCCGAGCTGGCTCGGCTGCGCGGGGGGCGGTTCCGGCGGACGCTCCTCGTCGTCGACCAGTTCGAGGAACTCGTCACGCTGGCGGGTGAGCGCGAACGGGCCCACTTCCTCGACTCGCTGCGTGCCTGCCTGGAACAGGATCCCTCGATACGAGTACTGGCCACGCTCCGCGTGGACCTCCTGGGGAGGCTCCTCGGCACCGGTCATGCCGAACTCTTCCAACGACCCGTCGCGATCGGCGCCCTGGGCAGGGCGCAGCTCGGCGAGGTGGTGGAGGCGCCGGGTGCTCTGGTGGGTCTCTCCTTCGCTCCCGGCGTGGTCGACATGATCGTGGACGAGACGGGCACCGACGACGCCCTCCCGTTGCTCGCTTACCTCCTCCAGGAGCTTTACTTCACGTCCGGCCCCGGTGGAACGGTCACCGAGGAGCTGTACCAGCGGCTCGGCGGCGTACCGGGTGCGCTGGCGCGGCAGGCCGACAACACCGTGGCCGGCCTCGGTACGAGTGACAGCATCGACTTCGTCCTCCGGGTACTGCTGAAGTTCGTCACCGTGGAGGGGCAGGAGGTCGCCCGCCGCCACGTGCCGCTGTCGGATCTCACCGAGCGGGAGCGGCATGTGGTGGACGCGTTCATCGACGCCCGGCTGCTGCGGTCCGATGTGCGTGGGGACGCGTCCGCCGGCCGAGAACCGTACGCGCAGGTGACGCACGAGGCCCTGTTCCGGCAGTGGGCGCCGCTGCGACAGGAGGTCGAGGCGCGGGCCGAGCGGCTGCGGGAGCGTGCCGAATTGGAGCGGTGGGCCGAGGACTGGGAGAGGTCCGGGCGCAGTACCGACTACCTCCTCACCGGTGAACGGCTCACTGCGGCCCGGCGATGGCTCGAAGTCCTGGACGAGGCCGGGCAGGCGTCGGCGTCCGCCCGGGCGCTCGTCGAGGTTTCGCAGCGCCGGGATCTCGCCTTCCTCAACCGTGTCTCCGACGGCATCGGCCGGCAGGTGCTCGGCAGCGCGGAGGCCGAACCCGAACGTGCCATGCTGCTGTCGCTGGCCGCGCTCGGCGAGTGCGCGCCGACGCCCTCGGCGCGGCGGGGCCTGATGGCGGCGCTGGCCGCCAGCCATCTGCGCACCCGCCTCGACGGGCACACGGACACGGTGCGCGACATCGCCTGGTCGCCGGACGGGCGGCTACTTGCGACGGCGTCCCGGGACGGTACGGCCCGCGTCTACGACGCCCGGTCGGGACGGCCCGTACTGGTCCTGCCGTCCGACGGCGCGATGGTCGAGTCCGTCGCCTGGTCACCCGACTCGGCCCAGGTTGCCACCACGGGCCGGGACCATGTCGTGCGGATCTGGGACGCCGTGACCGGAGAGCCTGTACGGCTGCTCGCCGGGGCCGGGGACATCGGCAGACAGGTGGCCTGGTCGCCCGACGGGCTGCACGTCGCCGCCACGTTCAAGGACCGCGTGGTACGCGTCTGGGAGTCCTCGACCGGTCGGCTCGTACAGGAGCTGCGCGGGCACGGCGACGACGTCTGGGGTGTCGCGTGGTCCCCGAACGGCGGCCTTCTCGCCTCCGCCTCCCACGACCAGACGGTGATCGTGTGGGACCGGGCGACGGGAGCGGCCACCGTGACCCTGACCGGGCACACGGACTTCGTCGAGGGCGTCGCATGGTCCCCGGACGGGCGCCGTATCGCGACGGGTTCCGGTGACCACACTGCCCGCGTTTGGGACGTGGCGACGGGCGAACTCCGGCTTCTGCTGCGTGGGCACACCGACTACGTGTGGAACCTGGCCTGGTCGCCGGTCGGCCGGATGCTGGCCTCCGCCTCCTCCGACCGGACCGTGCGCATCGTCGACGCCGAGGACGCGAAGGTCCTGGCCGTGTTGCGCGGACACACCGACACCGTGTGGGGAGTGGCCTGGTCGCCCACCGGTACGCAGCTCGCCACCGGTTCGGCCGACGGCACCGGGATCGTGTGGGACCTGCGTCCGCGCGGCGCGGAGAGCACGCTCGTCGACGGGCACGAGGGCCCGGTGAACGAGGCCGCCTGGTCCGGTGGCGACAGCCGCGTCGCCACCGCGTCCGACGACGGCAGCGTGCGGATCTGGGACGCGGTGACGGGGGCTCCCGTCGGGCCCGTGGTGAGACTGGAGGACCGCGTGTGGAGCGTGGCCTGCTCCCCGCACGGCGACCGGCTCGCACTCGGCACCAACGACGGGCTGTTCCGGGTCGTGGACGGGACGGGCCGCACACTTCACGAGCGGCGTGGGGAGGTCGTCGAGGGATGCGCCTGGTCCCCGGACGGCCGGCGGATCGCAACCGGCGGGCACGACGGCGCCGTACGCGTCCTGTCTGCGCAGGACGGGACCGAGCTGACGAAATTCGAGGAACACCAGGACTGGGTGGGCCGGGTGGCCTGGTCACCGAGCGGGCGGCTGCTCGCCAGCTGCTCCGACGACCGGACCTGCCGGCTGTGGGACACCGGCGACGGCCGGCAGCTCACCGTCCTGCGGGGACACGACAACTATGTGGAGGACGCCGCCTGGTCCCCGGACGAGGCACGCGTCGCCACGGCCTCGGGCGACTGGACGGCCGCCGTGTGGGACGCGGTCACGGGGCGCCGCATCGACGTCCTGAAGGGGCACGAGGGGCGGGTCCGTGCCGTCGCCTGGTCGCCCGACGGCAGGTACGTCGCCACGGCAGGCGACGACCGCACCGTACGGGTGTGGTCCGCGGCCACCTTCGAGGAGGTCGGTGTCGTCGGCGTCCACCAGGACAAGGTGACGTCGGTGGCATGGTCCCGCGACAGCGCACGGTTGCTGACCGGGTCCGCCGACGGGACGGCCCGGGTGTGGCCCGCGGAGCCGGACTACGACCGGCTGGAGGCGGTCGCGAGGGGGAGGGTCTTCCGCACGCTCACGGAGGAGGAGCGGCGGCACCACATGCTGCCGCTCGACCACCCGTGATCAGTGGACCTGCTCGACCGTACGGTCGTCGGTGTGGACGAGGTAGTCGTCCGGGTCCAGGTTCATCGCCTCGCGCTCGGACGACGACCAGTACAGCGCGTTGCGCTCCTGGAAGGTCTCGGGGCCGTCGTAGGAGATCAGCCACACGAACTGGTTGTGCTCCCGCTCCACCCACGCCCCGCCGATGGTGAAGCCCAACTTCAGTCGTAGCGGCACGATCTCCTGCCGCCAGCGCTCCACCCACTCGTCGAGCATGCCGTCACGAACGGTGTACGTACGCAGTTGCGTGGTCCTGGGCATGGGGACGGCCTCCTGGCGCTCGGTTGTCGTGGCACACAGCCTAGGTAGCCCGATGGCCGTCACGAGACGTTCTCCAGGACGCTCAGTAGGATCAGCGCGTCCGAGGGGGTGCTTGTGGGTGGCGCAAGGCTCAACCGCACGTGCTTGAAGTGCTGCGGCTTCGTCGTGGTCGACCAGGACGGCCACGTGGTCACCCATAACAGGCTGGTGAGTCGCTTCCCCTGTCATGCCTCCGGTCAGCTCGCCGCACCCGTGTCGGTCGAGTGGGGACCCGGACCTCGACGCAGTCGGCAGATCGCGGGAATGGGCAAAGGCCACAGACAGGAAGGCCGAGCACCTCAAGCCCCATGGATGGGTTCCGAGTTATCGGGGCGAGCACCTGCCAACCATCGGATTGCCTGCCGACGGGTGGCTCACTGTCTGGTTTCCGACCCACACGATGTGGGAGCACGAGCGGAAACTCTCCGGTTGGACCGGGAGCGATCGATCGTTCGTTCCGGTGGGACGGCCGCCAGGGATGCTGGACGGTGGCCAGCACTCACTTTCCCGTCTCAGCCGGGAGTTGCTCCACAGGTACCCGAACGTCCTCACCGGCCGCGAGTACAACCCGCATGAAAGGTGCAACTCCTCCTGTCGGAACACCCAAGGTTTCCTGGGCACCTGTTCCTGCCTCGCCAAGTACCACGGCCTCGGGAAATGGCGAAGCGGCTGGAGGACTCCGGGTGAGTTCAGCGGTCGGCGCGAGGGGAAGCTCTGGCACTGGATGGCCGTTGCCGTTGCCGGCCGACCGTTCCGGCGCTCCCTCGCGCAGTGGGGCTGCGCGGCCCTGGAACGCCGCCCCTTACCCCCATCGAGCCGATCAGGGGATTCAAGACCCGGAAACGACGGATGGCCGGCCGAGTCGTACGACTCGGCCGGCCATCCGTCCACTTTTCCTACTGGTGTCCGAGGGGGGACTTGAACCCCCACGCCCGATAAAGGGCACTAGCACCTCAAGCTAGCGCGTCTGCCATTCCGCCACCCGGACAAGGTGTCTGTCGTCCCGGGGTTTCCCCCGCGGCGACAGAGATAACTCTACCAGGGGTTCGGGGCCCCTTTCACCAGCGTTTCCCGTGGTCAGTGGGGTGGCGGGAGGCCGTCGTCCCCGTTCCGGTCCCGCTCGTGCCGCCGCTTCCACGGTGCGCGATCGGACGCGTACCGGACGTGAGGGCGGCCGGAGGGGAGCCCGACGCCCCCCGACGCCGGCTCCGTGGGAGTCACCCTGGCCATCGTGGCCTGGTCCGGGCCAATCCCCCGCCCGGAGTCCGTCAGGTCGGCGCGGGGCCGACGGAGGCGGAGCGGTCCGGGCGGGTGGTGGTCCGGCGCGGGGTCGGCCGGCGGCCGGCGGGCAGCGGGCAGCGGGCGACAGTTCGGCGTAGGGCCGGTCGGCCGGTGGTGGTCGGTCGGCTCGCGTCAGCGGATCCCGGTCAGGCGGGCCGAGACGACCACGTTGCCCTCGTAGCCCTTCTCCCGCGTGAATGTGCCTCCGCAGGTGATCAGGCGTACTTCCGGCACACCGGTGTCGCGGTAGACCCGTTCGGCGGGGAAGCCCTCCTTGGGGACGACCTCCGTCCCGTACACCGTGAAGACGGCGGTCCTGCCGTCGCGGCGGCGGACCTCCACGCGGCTGCCCTTGCCGACGGCGCCGAGGGCGTGGAAGACGGCCGGACCGGACGGGGTGTCGACGTGGCCGACGACGACGGCGGTGCCGCGTTCGCCCGGAGTGACCGCGCCGGTGAACCAGCCGGCGAGCCGGTCCTCCTCCGGGGGAGGGGGCTCGATCCACCCGTCGGCGTCGAGACCGACCCCGGTGACGGGCGCGTCGACGCGGGCGGCCGGGACGCGGACCCGGACCGGAGGCGAGGCGGACAGCGGGCCGGGGGCGGGGACGAGCGCGGCGGTACGGGCGCGGGTGCCGTCGGGGGCGGCGGCCGGGAGGGGCTGCGGCGGGCCGTCCGCCCGGAGCTCCTCCACACCTCCGCGCACGAGGTGCACCCCGACGAGGAGGACGACGGCGACGACGCCCCAGGCGCCGCGCCGGTCCGTGCCCTCCGACCGTCCCACGTCCGCTCTCCTTCGTCGCCTTTCGTCGCCCTTCTCCGTCCGCCCCTGTGCCGCCGCCGTCCGTACGGGAATGGCGCCCCTCCGCCCCGGTCCTCGTCACACCGGGGCGGAGGGGCCGTTTCAGGTCCCCCCGGTTCCGGCCCTCAGGAACGGCCGCCGGTGTCGCGGCGGCGGGCCAGGACGACGGCGGCGCCGAGCGCGCCGACGATGAGCAGGGCGCCCGTCACCACCTCGGCCGTGAGGAACCCGTCGGAGGACTCCGCTCCGGAGGCCGTGGTCCCGTAGCCGGCCTTCACGCCCTTGTGCGCGGCACCGGGGGGCGTGTGGGTGGCCTCGCCGTGCCCGGTCGTGTGTCCCGCCGTGGGCCCGGTCGTGTGTCCCGCCGTGGGTCCGGCGCTGTCGTGTTCCCACGCACCGGCCGTGGGTTCGGCCACGGGCCCGGCGGGGTCATGTTCCCACGCGCCGGCCGTGGGCTCGGGCGTGGGCACGGCGCCCTCCTGGGCCCATGCCTCGCCGGTGTTCCCCGCGGTGCTTCCGCCGCTCTCGCCCTTGGCGACGGTGAGGCCGACGGTGCCCCGTTCGCCCCCGCAGTCGAAGGTGACCTCGTGCCGGGCGCCGGGCTCGGCGTCGGGGTCCACGGTCGCGGTGCCCGGACGGCCCTCGCCGAGGGTCACGGCGTCGAACACCCCGGAGGCGGCCGTCACGGACGGCGATCCGCAGCCCTCGGACGTGAGGGTGACGGTGCCGCCGGGGGCGACCGTCGTCGGGGTGACGGAGAAACCGAACGACGTGACGGCGGTGTCGTCCTCGGCCGCCAGGGCCACGGGGCCCGCCGTCAGCACGGCGGCGGCACCGAACAGGGCGGCGGCGGTGGCGACACGTATCGCGCGCATGGCGGTCCTCCGGATCGGACGAGGGCCCCGCCGCGGAGCGTTTCCACGGCCGGAAGGGGGCGGCCCTCACCGTGTTCGAAGCTAGGTCCGCCCCCGGCCCGCCGCCACCGGGATCCGCCGGACGGGGTACCGCCGCCGTCGCGGTCCGGCGGCCCGCCCCCCGGTCACGGGACCCGGATCACCTGGCCGGCATAGGAGAGGTTGCCGCCGAAGCCGAAGAGCAGGACCGGGGCGCCGGACGGCAGCTCGCCGCGCTCGACCAGTTTGGCCAGGGCGAGCGGGATCGAGGCCGCGGAGGTGTTCCCGGAGTCGACGACGTCGCGGGCGACGATCGCGTGCACGGCGCCGATCTTCGCGGCGAGCGGCTCGATGATCCGCAGGTTGGCCTGGTGCAGGACCACGCCCGCGAGCTCCTCGGGGGCGACCCCGGAGCGTTCGCACGCCTCGCGGGCGAGGGCGGGGAGCCGCTGGGTCGCCCAGCGGTAGACGCTCTGGCCCTCCTGGGCGAAGCGGGGCGGGGTGCCCTCGATGCGGACGGCGTGGCCCATCTCCGGGACGGAGCCCCACAGGACGGGTCCGATGCCCGGCTCCGCGCCGTCCGCGACCGCCTCGACGATCGCGGCGCCCGCGCCGTCGCCGACGAGGACGCAGGTGGTGCGGTCCGTCCAGTCGGTCACGTCGGTCATCTTGTCGGCGCCGATCACCAGGGCGCGGCGGGCCGCGCCCGCCCGTACGGTGTGGTCGGCGGTGGCCAGGGCGTGCGTGAAGCCGGCGCAGACCACGTTGAGGTCCAGGGTGGCGGGCGAGCCCATGCCGAGGCGGGCGGCGACGCGGGCGGCCGTGTTCGGCGAGCGGTCGATCGCGGTGGAGGTGGCGACGAGGACCAGGTCGATGTCGCCGGGGACGAGGCCGGCGGCGGCCAGGGCCTTGCCGGCCGCGTGGGCGGCGAGCTCGTCGACGGGCTCGTCCGGCCCCGCGACGTGCCGGGTGCGGATGCCGACCCGGCTGGTGATCCACGCGTCGTCGGTGTCGACGATGTCGGCGAGGTCGTGGTTGGTCAGCACCCTGGCGGGCTGGTAGTGCCCGAGCGCGGCAATGCGAGTGCCCGTCATGCTCAGGGACCCCCTAGGTGGTTCGTTCGTCCGGCAGGACCACCCAGTCTTGCCAGCGACTGATGGGTAACCGGTGACGTAAACCACCAACGTTCACCCGTGCCGCTTGGACGACCGTGACAAGGGGCCGGACGGGGCACGGACCCCGCCCCGCCTCCTCGTCCGGGCGGAACGGGGCGCGCCCGCGCGGGGCGGGGGCTGCCCCCCGTCTCGGCGAGGCGCCCGACGGGGAGGGCACCCGCGCGGGAAGGGGGTCAGTTCTTCGGCGGGTCGATCAGCTGGAGGGCGAGGGTCGCCGGAGGCGGGGCGATGCCGGGGCCGCCCGCCTCGGTCCAGGCGAGGATGTCGTCGAGGCAGTCGTCGTCCGCGGCGAAGCCGACCCACGCGGCCCGTCCGCCGCGCCGCCGGCCCTCGGTGGAGGGCTGTACGACGACGACGTTGGCCTGGGCGCAGGGGCCGAGGCAGTCGCTGGTGCGGACGATCAGCCGGCCGCCGGAGGCAGCGGCGGCCTCGCGGAACCGGGCGAGCTGGGCGTCGTGGTCGGTGCCGGGGTTCTTGCGGGCGTCGCCGCAGCAGCAGCCCCGGCAGACGACCAGGGAGCAGGGGCGGGCCCCGTACCGTATCGGGAACGGGGTCACTCCGGGCCGTCCAGGGTGATCGCCGCGACGGGGGCGACCGTACCGAGGCGGGGGAAGTCGAGCGCGACGGAGGCGTGGTGCTCGTCGGCGGTGAGGGCGGACATGGCGTCCTCCGCGAAGACGAGGTCGTAACCGAGGTCGCAGGCGGCGCGGGCGGTGGACTCGACGCCGAGGTTGGTGGCGATGCCGCCGAGGACGAGGGTGGTGACGCCGAGGCCGGAGAGCAGTTCGTGGAGACCGGTCTCGTGGAAGCCGCCGACGGTCCGCTTGACGACGACCGGGTCGCCGTCCGCGACGAGGTCGGGGACGAGTTCGCTGCCGGGCGGCTGGACGGCGGTGTTCGGCCGCTCGACGCGGAGGTGGACGACGGGGGCGCCCGCGTCCCGGAAGGTGTCGGCGAGCCGGGCGGAGGCGGCGAGGACGTCGGTTCCGGGGCGGGGGGCGAGGGGCAGCGCGACGATGCGCTCCATCAGGTCCACGAGGAGGAGCGCGGTGCGGCCGGGATCGAGTGCGGGCATGGAAGCACCGTAGCGGCCCGGATGATCATCGGGGGGTGGGCGGGGGTGTGATCCGGCCTACGGACGGGAGGGCGGGCGCGGCCTACGGGCAGGGGAACGGGCGGGGCGCGATCCGGCCTACGGGCAGAGGGACGGACGGGGCCCGATCCGCCCCACGGGCAGAGGGACGGGCGAGGCGCGATCCGGCCTACGGGCGGGGCGGACGGCGGAGTCCGCCGGAACGGGGCGGCCTCCGCCCCGGGGCGGTCCGCCGGCCGTCCGGGCGGTCCGCGTGGGCGGTGCGTACAGATTCCGTGGAGATTCGCGCCCGGAGGGCGCCCCGCGCGGCCCGCGACGGGTGGGCGGCGGTCCCGGAGCGACACTCCCACCCATTCTGACCTGTGCGAACACGAAATGTCCCGGCTTCGTGAAGGTTCTCCCACCGAGTGATGGGGTGGGGTACCGTCACCGGCGCCGTACGGAGCGGAACTACGGGCTTTTCCCGCCAGCGAGCAGCCTTCGGGCAGCCATCGAGCCGTCGAGGAGCAGGTCAGTGCGCGAGTTCACCGTGCCGCCCGTCGAGGCGGCGCCTCAGGTCGGCGGTCTGGCGGACGCCGTGTTCGAGCACGCCCTGGCCGATCCCGGGCGGATCGCCTTCGGCCGCAAGGGCCCGGACGGGAAGTGGCGTGACGTGACGGCCGCCGGGTTCCGGGACGAGGTGCTGGGGCTCGCGAAGGGTCTCGTCGCGGAGGGGGTGCGGTTCGGCGACCGGGTCGCGATCATGGCCCGCACCCGTTACGAGTGGACGCTCTTCGACTTCGCCCTGTGGACGCTGGGCGCGCAGCCCGTGCCGGTGTATCCGACCTCCTCGGCCGAGCAGGTCCTCTGGATGCTGCACGACGCGGAGGTCACGGCGTGCGTGGTGGAGCACGAGGACCACGCCATGACGGTCGGCTCGGTGGTCGACCGGCTGCCCCGGCTGCGGCGGCTGTGGCAGCTCGACGCGGGCGCGGTGGCGGAGGTGACGGCGGCGGGGGCCGGCATCGACGAGGAGGTCGTGCACCGGCACCGGCGGGCGGTGACCCCGGAGACGGTGGCGACGGTCGTCTACACGTCGGGGACGACCGGCCGGCCCAAGGGGTGTGTGATCACCCACGCCAACCTCATGTTCGAGACGGACATGGTGAGGGGCCGCTGGGAGCCGGTGTTCGGGTCCCGGCCGGAGGAGCGGGCCTCGACGCTGCTGTTCCTGCCGCTGGCGCACGTCTTCGGGCGGATGGTGCAGGTCGCGGCGGTCCGGGGCGGGGTGAAGCTGGGGCACCAGCCCGTGATGGCGGCGGCCGGGCTGCTTCCGGACCTGGCGGCCTTCCGGCCGACCTTCGTCCTGGCCGTCCCGTACGTCTTCGAGAAGATCTTCCGGGCGGCACGGCGCGCGGCGGAGAGCGAGGGCAGGGCGGGCCCCTTCGACAAGGCCGTGGAGGTGGCGGTGGCGTACGCGGAGGCGCTGGAGCAGAGGGCGTTCGGGCGCGGGCCGGGTCCGTCGGCGGCGCTGCGCGTGCAGCACCGGTTCTTCGACAAGGCCGTGTACGGGAAGATCCGGGCGTCCCTGGGCGGCCGGGTCCGGCACGCGATGTCGGGCGGCTCGGCCATGGACCGCCGGCTGGGGTTGTTCTTCGCGGGCGCGGGGATCTCGGTCTTCGAGGGGTACGGGCTCACCGAGTCCTCGGCCGCCGCCACGGCGAACCCGCCCGGGCGGGCCAAGTACGGCACGGTCGGGCAGCCGGTCCCGGGCACGACGGTGCACATCGCGGAGGACGGGGAGGTGTGGCTGCACGGCGGCCAGGTCTTCTCGGGCTACCTCAACGACCCGGCGGCGACCGCCGCCGTCCTGAGCGACGGCTGGCTGGCCACCGGGGACCTCGGCTCCCTCGACGAGGACGGTTATCTGACGATCACCGGGCGGAAGAAGGAGATCCTGGTGACGTCGAGCGGCAAGAGCGTCGTCCCCGGGGTCCTGGAGGACCGGGTGCGGGAGCATCCGCTGATCGCCCAGTGCATCGTCGTGGGCAACGACCGGCCGTACGTCGCCGCCCTGGTGACGCTCGACCGGGAAGCGGTGGAGCACTGGCTCGCGGTGCAGGGGCGGGCGCCGCTGGCCCCGGCCGACCTCGTCCGCGACCCTGCCCTGGAGACGGAGGTCCGGCGGGGCGTGGTGGCGGCGAACACGCTGGTCTCGCAGGCCGAGTCGATCCGGACCTTCCGGATACTGGCGCACCCCTTCAGTGAGGAGCACGGCCTGCTCACGCCCTCCCTGAAGCTGAAGAGGAAGGCGATCGAGCGGGCGTACGCGGCGGAGGTCGCGGCGCTGTACGGCTGAGCCGGAGGGGCGGCGCGGGCGGAGGCCGTGGCGCCGTACGGCCGGGCGGGAGCCCGCGGGCGGGGCGTCGGGGTGGGACTGTGACCCGTCGGCCCGTCGGCCCGTCGGCCCGTCGGCCCGTCGGCCGCGTCCGGAATGCGGAGCGGTCCGTGATCGTTGACGCTGGGAGTACCCCGTACGACTCAGAACGACGTAAGGAATCCCCTCACGTGAGCACGGACAGCAAGGTCCCCCCGGTCATCCTGAACAACGGCGTGGCGATGCCGCAGCTGGGATTCGGCGTCTGGCAGGTGCCGGACGACGAGGCGGAGAAGGCCGTGGCGACCGCCCTGGAGGCCGGATACCGCTCGATCGACACCGCCGCCGCCTACGAGAACGAGCGGGGCACGGGCCGTGCCGTCGCCGCTTCCGGCATCCCCCGCGAGGACCTGTTCGTCACCACCAAGCTGTGGAACGGCGACCAGGGTTACGACGCGACGCTGCGCGCCTTCGACGCCTCCCTCGACAAGCTGGGCCTCGACCACGTCGACCTGTACCTGATCCACTGGCCGGTGCCCGCGAAGGACGCGTACGTCGACACGTACCGGGCGTTCGAGAAGATCCACGCGGACGGGCGCGCACGGGCGATCGGCGTCTCGAACTTCCTCCCCGAGCACCTGGAGCGGCTGATCGGCGAGACCTCGGTCGTGCCCGCCGTCAACCAGATCGAGCTGCACCCCCAGCTCTCCCAGCGGGTCTCGCGCGAGGCGCACGCGCGGTACGGCATCGCGACCGAGGCGTGGTCGCCGCTCGGCCAGGGGCAGGGGCTCCTGGAGGTTCCGGCGATCGTCGCGATCGCGCGGAAGCACGACAGGACCCCGGCGCAGGTGGTGCTGCGCTGGCACCTCCAGCTGGGGAACGTGGTGATCCCGAAGTCGGTCACCCCTTCGCGCATCCGCGAGAACATCGACGTCTTCGGCTTCGAGCTGGACGACGAGGACCTGGCCGCGATCGCCGCCCTCGACGAGAACCGGCGGCTGGGCCCGGACCCGGCGGAGTTCAACGTCGGCGCCTGACGGCGCGGGGTCCCGCGGAAGGGGCGCGTCCCGTTGCGGGGCGCGCCCCTTCCCCGCTTCCCGGCGTCAGCCCTTGCGGGCGGTGTGGACCGTGCGGGCCGCGAGGTGGAACAGGTCCGTGCGGTGGTACAGGGACAGCGCGTCGTCCGGGTCGAGGAGCCGGTCGAGCGTCGCCTTGTCGTCCGGGTCGATCCGGGCGCCCAGGCCCTCCCGCAGGCGCTCGTAGTGGGCGACGGCCAGTTCCCGGACGAGCGGGGAGGCGGGGGCGGGGAGGTCGGTGAGGAAGGTGCGGGTGCCGGCCGGGGTGAGGCCGGCGGCGGCGAGGAGGGCCCGCCAGTCGTCCGGCTCGTCCTCGGAGCCGGAGAGGTCCGCGCGCATCTCGCCGAACCGGTCGGTGTGGACCGCGTCGAGCCGGGCCTCCAGGCCGGGCCGTCCGATCCCGATGTGCCGGGGCAGGTACCGGGTGGGCAGGCCGCCCTCGACGAGGACCATCAGACCGCCCGGTTCGAGAAGGCCCGCGAACTCCGCGAGCGCGGCGCTCTGGTCGCCCAGGTGGTGCAGGGAGTTGCCCGCCCAGATGATGTCGGCCCTGCCCAGGGAGCCGATGTCCCCGGGGAGTTCGGCGTGGAGGGTGGAGACCCGGGCGCCGAGTCCGCGTGATCCGGCGCGCTCCAGGGCCCGTTCGAGGAGTTCGGGGGCGCCGTCGACGGCGACGGCCTCGGCGGCCGGGAACGCCTCGGCGAGCAGGGCGGTGACGACGCCCGGACCGCTGCCGACGTCGAGGACCCGGCGGACGGCCTGCGCCGGGACGAGGGTGCCGAGCCAGGCGGCGGCGTCCGCGTAGGCGGGGCTCGCGACCTCCGCCTGCCGCTCCAGGAACGGGGCGATCCGGTTCCAGTCGGGGCGGGCGCCGCCCTGGTGGCCGTGCCCCTCGCCGTGCGCTCCGTGCGGGTGGTCCTGGTGGGGTGCGTGATGCCGGTTCATGGCTCCAGGGTGCGCCGGGGCGGCCGGAAGCGCGAGAAATCTTGCCGGTTCGGCAAGGCGCGGGAGCGTTCGCCCCCGTACGGGCGCGGTGCTCCCTCCGGCGGGTCAGCGGGCGCCGTGGGCCGGGGCGATCCGTTCGACGCGCTCGGCGAGTGCGAAGTCCTTCTCGGTGACGGCGCCGCCGGCGGAGTGGGTGTGCACGGAGAGGGCCACGGAGTCGTAGCCGAGCGTGAGGTCGGAGTGGTGGTCGAGTTCCTGCTGGATCCGGGCGACGTGGACGACGAGGGCGGTCGCCGCGAAGTGGTCGTCGAGGCGGTAGGCGCGGGTGAGGCGGCCGCCCTCGGCGGACCAGCCGGGAAGCTCGCGCAGACGGTCCTCGATCTCCTTCTGCGACAGCGGCTGTGCGGGCACGGCGGTGTTCCCTCCGGTCGGGCGGGGCGGGCGGGACGGGGTCCCGGGGGGGGAAGGCACCCGGGCCCGCCCTCTGGGATACCGTCCGGTCATGACGACTGTCGTGAGCGACACGGGAGTGGGACCGCTGTTGCGCCGCTGGCGTGAGCGGCGGCGGCTGAGCCAGCTGGAGCTGGCGCTGCGGGCGGGTTCCTCGGCGCGGCACGTCTCGTTCGTGGAGACGGGCCGTTCGCGACCGAGCGAGGAGATGGTCCTGCGGCTCGCCGAGCACCTGGAGGTGCCGGTGCGGGAGCGGAACGCGCTGCTGCTCGCCGCCGGGTACGCCCCCCGGTACGCGGAGTCGCCGCTCGACGGCCCGCGCCTGGAGGCGCTGCGGGAGGGCGTCGAGCGGCTGCTGCGGGGGTACGAGCCGTTCCCGGCGCTCGTGGTGGACGGTTCGTACACGGTGGTGGCGGCCAACCGGGGCGTCGAGCTGCTCCTTTCCGGCCTGCCCGGACACCTGCTGACCCCGCCGCTGAACGCGATGCGGATCGCCCTGCACCCGGAGGGCCTGGCTCCCCGGATCAGGAACCTGCGGGAGTGGCGCGGCCACCTGCTGTCCCAGATGGAGCGCCAGATCGCCCTGGTCCGCTCGGACCCGCTGCGCGCGCTGTACGAGGAGGTGGCGGCGTACCCGCCGCCTCCCCGCACCGGGGGCGTCCCGGAGGAGCCGGAACCGGAGCCGTATCCGTACTTCGCGCTGCCGCTGCGGATCGAGCACGGCGGGCGGGTGCTGTCGTTCGTGTCGTCGATCTCGACGTTCAACACCCCGATGGACGTGACGGTCGCCGAGCTGGCCATCGAGACGCTCATGCCGGCCGATCCGGGGACGGCCGCGTACCTGCGGTCGCTCGCGGACGCCCCCGGGGAGGCCGGGGGTCACTGAGGGCGGCGCCCGGTGGCCCGGTGGCCGACCGCCCGCAGCGCGGCCCACTGGAGGGCGGCGAAGCCCGCGACGGTCGCCGCCTGGAGCGGCGTCCACACCAGGCCCGCGGTGGTCGGCTCCAGCCACACGGCCAGGGCGACGAGGCTGAGGACGGCCCACAGGAGGTTGGCGTCGACGACGGTCCCCACGAGGGCCGCCGTGGGCCGCGGGCGGCTCGCGAGCAGGGCGACCCCGGCGGCGAACAGGACCAGGAACAGGCCGAGTCCGAACAGCAGGTCCGCGTCGACCCCGAGGAGTTCCCCGAGGGGGCGGGAGGCGACGGCGTAGGCGAGGCCGTTGGCCCCGGTGACGACGGCGTCCAGGGCGAGGAAGCGGCGGACCGCCAGGTGGGGGCGGGTGCTGCGGGCGAGGCCGGCGAGCAGGGTCCGGGACATGGCGGATCATCCTCCGGGAGGACGTGCGGCGGGTGGTGGACCCGGAGCCCGGACGGAGTGCGCCGCCCGGGTTCCGGTGCCCCGAGCATGCCGGGCGGCGCGGCGCGGGTCGATGACCCGGGAGGTAATGCCGGGGGCGGGCTCACGGCCGGGGCGCCTCGTCCGCCGCCGCGGTGCGCTGCCTGCGGGCCGCCCTCCAGGCGTACACGAGCACGCCCGCGAAGAGGAACAGCACGCCCTGGTAGACGGCGGCGTAGCCGGAGCCGGCGACCAGCCAGAGGGAGAAGCCGAAGGCGGCGAGGGTGAGGACGGCGTCCCGGGCGAGGCGGGGGCCGTGGACCCGGTCGGACCGGCCGGAGAGCAGGAAGTACAGCTGCGCGGCGGTGGAGAGGAGATAGGGGACGGTGGCGGTGAAGGTGGTGACGAGGACCAGGGTCTCGAAGACGCCCTCGGTGCCGGCCGTGTAGTTGTAGACGGTCAGGAGCGAGGCGAGGACGACGGTCACGAGGACGCCCGCCGTCGGGACGCCGCGCCGCTTCCGGGCGAAGACCGCCGGGAAGAGTCCGTCCCGGGCCGCCGCGTACGGGGTCTGGGCGCTGAGGAGCGTCCAGCCGTTGAGGGCGCCGACCATGGAGACGAGGGCCATGCAGGCGACGGCGGTGCCGCCCCAGGAGCCGCCGAACATCAGGTCGACGGCGTCCGTGAAGGGGGCGGTGGAGGCGACGAGCCGTTCGTGCGGGACGGTGCCGAAGACGGACAGGGTGGTGAGGAGGTAGAGCGCGGCGGCGGCGAGGGTGCCGAGGACGGTGGCGCGGCCGACGTTGCGGCGCGGGTCGCGGACCTCGCCGGCGCTGACGGCGGCCGACTCGACGCCGAGGTAGCTGAAGAGCAGAATCGCGGCGGAGGCGGAGACGGCCCCGAGGGCGCTGTCGTCCCCCGCCCGGAAGGGCCCGAGGTTGGCGCTGTCGAAGGAGAACAGTCCGCCGACCGCGACCAGGAGCAGCGGCAGGAACTTGAGCACGGTGGCCACGAGCTGGACGGCGCCCACGTACCGGGTGCCGGCGAGGTTGGCGAGGGCCGGGAGCCACTGGAGGAGGAGCGCGGCGGCGATGGTGGCGGCCTTGGAGCCGTGGACCGGGACCAGGACGTCGAGGTAGCCGACGGCGGCGACGGCGAGGGCCGCGTTGGAGACCCAGGTGGTGATCCAGTACGACCAGGCCGTCAGGAATCCGGCGAAGTCGCCGAACGCCTCGCGGGCGTACACGTAGGGGCCGCCGGTCTTCGGGAGGCGGCGGGCGAGGCGGCCGAAGACGAGGGCGAGGGCGATCGCGCCGAGGGTGAGGACGCCGAAGGCGACGAGGCTGATGGTGCCGTAGGGGGCGACGGAGGCGGGCAGCAGGAAGATGCCTCCGCCGATGATGTTCCCCATGACCAGGGCGGTCGCGACCGGGAGGCCGAAGCTCCGGGCGTGCTTGCTCGGGGAGCCGGTTCCGGTGCCGGGGGCCGGGTCCGGTGCCCGCCGGGGGGTCGTGGGGGCCGTGCTCATGAGGGGTGCGCCTTCCGTCGTGCAGGTCCCGGCCATGGTCCGACGGTGACGCACAAGCGTCCAAATCAGCGCTTTTCGTCCCGCGCGATCGGACCATCGACCGGAAGATGTGATTCCGGAAGGCTCGGGGACGGTGAAATCTCCGTCACCGCCGACCGGGGCTCCACCGGCGCGCGGGCCCCCTCCGTCTCCGCCGCCGGGTACCCCACCGGCACCTGCGGCCCCCCGGACTCCGCCAGCCAGCGCCGCAGCACCCGGTGCACCTGCTCCGCGCCGACCAGTTCCTCCCCCTCCCCCACGGGCGGCGAGAGTTCCGGCGGCGAGAGCAGGAAGGGGCGCGACTGCTCGCCGCCGAGGCCGCCGTGCGAGCCGATCTGCTCCTCGAAGGCGTGCACGGTGCCGGTCGCCGGGTCGTACATGGAGTTGACCATGACGTCCGCGACGTGCGGGAAGCCGTCCACGCGCCGTACGGCCGCCGCCGCGCCCGGCCCGAACACCGCCAGCGGCCCGTCGTCGGTGAGGTCGGAGACCGGGACCTCCACGCCGTCGCGGGCCAGGACCACCGAGCCGTGCTCGGCGCTCGCCACCAGCACGAAGCCGATGCCCGGGTGGTCCGCGAGGGTGCGGAGCAGCGCCGGGTGGCGCCGGTCCAGCTCCTCCCGGGTCATCCGGTGCGGCACGTCCGGGAAGGAGATCAGGCCCAGGTTGCCCGAGGCGAGGACCACCGGATCGGAGGACCGGGCGGACGGCTCCCGCGCCGTCTCGTCCCCGTCGGCCGGCGGGCGGTGCAGCGCGCTGCGCAGCGCGTCCCTGGCCGCGTCCCGTGCCTCCGAACCGCTGCGGGTGCGCCGTACCCGGCGCGGCACGGGCAGCCCGCACCCGGCCCTGACGAGGTCCTTGAGCGTCAGGCCGTACGCCGCCTCGAAGGTCTCGCCGGGGCTCTGCCCGTGGTCGGAGAGGAGCACGATCCGGTACGGGCGCGGGGCGTGCTCGGCGACGGTCGCGACGAGCGCGATCGAGCGGTCGAGGCGGCGCAGGACCTGGTCGGTGTCGCGGCCGCGCGGACCGGAGTGGTGCGCCACCTCGTCGTACGCCACCAGGTCGGCGTAGACGACGGTCCGGCCCGCCAGCACGTCGCCCATCACGGCCGAGACCACCACGTCCCGCTCCACGACCGTCGCGAAGGCGCGGACCAGGGGGTACGTGCCGCCGCGCGGGATCCTGGGGGTCTCGCGGCGCAGTCTCGCCCGTGCCGACTGGACCGTCTCGCGGACGCACTCGGCGACGAACGACCCGGCGGTGCGGACGGCGTTGGCCGGGTCGGAGAAGTACGTGAAGTAGCCCGCCCGGGAGCGGTTGCGCCGGCCCCGCCGGGCGGCCACCGAGAGGACCAGGGCGACCTGTTCGGCGCCGCCGCTGAAGAGGTTGCCCCGGGAGGCCCCGTCGAAGGAGAGGAGGCCGTCGTCGCCGGTGCGGCGCACCGCCCGGCGCTGGAGCTCGACGGCGCTGCCGGGCCGGTTCGACACCATGATCCGGCCGGTGTCCTTCTCGTACCAGCGGAAGGCGGGCACGTCCTCGTTGGAGCCGTGCAGGATGCCGAGCTGGCTGGCGCCGGTCTGGCTCGACCAGTCGGTGCGCCAGGGGGTGAGCCGGTGCCCGGCCGCCAGCCGGGCGGCGACGGCCGGCATGAGACCGGCGGCGACGGCGTCCCGCAGCACGTCGTGGCCGACGCCGTCGAGCTGGAGGAAGACCGTGCCGGGGGTGGCGTCGGCCGGGTCGCCGGGGCCGCGGGGCCGGGTGCGGCCGGTGAGCCGGTAGAGGCGGCGGCGGTAGGCGTCGTCGTCGCGGACGGCGAGGGCCGTGGAGGTGCCGGAGGCGACGGCGGACATCACGGCGGCGACCACGACGGCGGTCTCGGGGTCGGCGGCGCCGCGCCCGTCGGGGGTCAGCCGGAGCGCGACGAGCAGCAGCGAGCCGTTGAGGAAGAAGCCGAGCAGACCGAGGACGAGGGCGGGGACGAGCAGCAGGGCCCGGACGATCAGCGGCCACACGAGCGCGCCCAGCAGGCCGAACGCGCCCGTCGCCCAGGCGGCGGTGAGCGCGGTGCGCGTGAGGGTGTCCCCGTCGGGGGACTGGAGCTGGAAGTCGGGGAGCAGTCCCGCGAGGACCAGCAGGGTGAGGGTGGAGACCGCCCACACCCCGATCACGCGCCCCAGCGCGCTCCCGGCGGTCCGCCAGCGCCCGGCGCCGCCCCGTCGCACGTCACCCACGCCCGCCTCGCCTTTCCCGCGTTCCCTGCCCCGGAGCGTGTGTCGAAAGGGGCGTCGTCCGCCCGGAGGGCGGGCCCGGCGGTGTCCGGTGCGTGCGATCGCACGGCGAAGGGTCGCCCCGATACTGGATGTATCGGGGCGATCCCGACAACGCGGCGAGCGTGCGTGCCGGGCGCCGCCGGGCAGACGGGACTTTCGACACACGCTCCAGCCTGTCACAGCGGCCGGAACGGAGGCGCGGGCGGGCGGGGCGGGCCGTGCCGGACGGCGGCGGCCCCGGCGGTGTCCGGCCGCGCGTCAGGACCCGTCGTACCCCGCGGTGGGCATGGAGAGCCTGCGGTGCACCCCGGCCTTGGCCGCCGCGTCGTACGGCGGCTCGTCGCCGGAGACGGTCTCCACCCGCACCCCGCGCCGCTCGCACTCGGCGCGGAAGCCGGCCACGGAGGTCAGCGCGCGGGCGAGGACCCGTTCCCCGGCGGCCACGAAGAGGTCGACCGCGCCCGCCTCCACGTCCGCCCACAGCGCCTCGTGGTCGGGGCGCAGGCCGTAGAACAGCAGCTTGCGGGTGATCACGTATCCCTTGTCCTCGGCCCAGCGGGCGCACACCGCGTGCTGGGCGCGCGTGTCGACGAGGAAGGGTTCGCTGTCGAGCTCTTCGAGGGGGGTGAGGCTGGCGATCACCGCCACCCGGACGTCGTCCATGGGCCGACCCTACTGCGGGAAGGCGGGCCCGGACATCCCCGGTGCCCGCGCGGGACGTCTAACCTCGTCGTGGGGGGTACGGGGGTACGGAGGCACACGGACCGGCCGCGGCGACGGGCCCGGCGGCCGGGGCCCGAGGACGGAAGGCGGCATGCCGGTGGAGGTCACCTGGTGGGGTCACGCGACCTGCACGGTCGAGGACTCCGGGGTCCGGTTCCTCACCGACCCGCTGTTCGCACGGCGCTTCGCCCACCTGCGGCGGCGGCGCGGCGCCCTGCCGCCGCCCGGCGCGGCCGTCGCCGAGGCCGTCCTCGTCTCGCACCTGCACGCCGACCACCTCCACCTGCCGTCGCTGGCCCGGCTCGCGCCCGGGACGCGGCTCCTGGTGCCGCGCGGGGCCCCCGGCGCCGTACCGGGACTGCGCGGCCTCGCACGGAACGGGCTGCGGCTGACCGAGGTGGAGCCGGGCGACGAGGTCGTGGTGGAGGGGGTGACGGTGCGGGCCGTCCCCGCGCTCCACGACGGCCGCCGGCTGCCCATGGGGCCGCGCCGCTCCCCCGCGCTCGGGTACGTGGTCGAGGGCGCGGCGCGGACGTACTTCGCCGGGGACACCGGGCTCTTCGACGGCATGGCGGAGGCGGTGGGGCCGGTGGACGTGGCCCTGCTGCCGGTCGGCGGCTGGGGACCGTACCTGGGGGCGGGCCATCTGGACGCGGGCCGGGCCGCCGAGGCCCTGGCGGAGCTCTCCCCGGCGGCGGCGGTGCCGGTGCACTACGGCACCTACTGGCCGGTCGGGCTCGACGGGGTGCGGCCGCACGAGTTCCACTCCCCGGGGGACGAGTTCGTCCGCCACGCGGCGCGCCTCGCGCCGAAGGTGGCGGTGCACCTGCTCGGCCACGGCGAGCGGGTGCGGCCGGAGGTCGCCCGGTGATCGACGGGATCGCCCGGGTCCTCACGGCGGCGCGGGAGCTGCCGCCGGAGTCCACGCAGCAGGCGGTCGGCTACCCCTCGCTGTTCCTGCTGGTGGCGCTCGGCGCCCTGGTGCCGGTGGTGCCGACGGGCGCGATCGTCAGCTCGGCGGCGGTGGTCGCCCTCCACCGGGGGTCGCCGCTCTCGCTGCTCCTCGTCTTCCTGGTGGCGTCGGCGGCCGCGTGCGCGGGGGACGCCGCGCTGTACTGGCTCGGGCGGCGCGGGGTGCACTCGCGCAACGGCTCCCGGTGGCTGGCCTCGCTGCGCGGCCGGGTCACCCCGGAGCGGCTGGCGCACGCGCGGGAGCGGCTCGACACGCACCAGGTGTCGGTGCTGGTGCTGTCCCGGCTGGTGCCCGCGGGGCGGATTCCGGTGATGCTGGCGTGCCTGCTCGCGGAGACGCCGCTGCGCCGTTTCGTCCGGGGGGACGTGGCGGCCTGTCTGGCGTGGGCGGCGACGTACCAGCTGATCGGGGTCCTGGGCGGTTCGCTCTTCCCGGAGCCGTGGCAGGGCATCGTCGCGGCGGTGGGCCTGACGGTGCTCGTCGGCGCGGTCCCGGCGCTGTGGCGGCGGGTGCGGGGGCCGGCGCGCGGCGGGGCGGCGGAGCGTCCGGGCGCCTCAGGGCACGAGCACCCGTGAGGCGCCGACCGGCAGGTCCCACAGGTCCTCGCGGGGCAGCCCGGCCTTCTCCCAGGCGGCTCTGACGCGGAGGAGCGGTTCGAGGACGGGTTCCGAGGAGAGGGCGAAGGTGGCCCAGTGCATGGGGGCCATCCGCTTCGCCCCCAGGTCGCGGTGGGCGCGGACGGCCTCCTCCGGGTCGGTGTGGACGTCGCTGAGCCACCAGCGCGGGTCGTAGGCGCCGATCGGGAGCAGGGCCAGGTCGATGCCGGGGTACCGGCGGCCGATCTCGGCGAACCAGTGTCCGTAACCGGTGTCCCCGGCGAAGTACACGCGGTGTCCCGAGCGGTCGGTGAGCACCCAGCCGCCCCACAGGGTGCGGCAGGTGTCCGTGAGGGAGCGCTTGGACCAGTGGTGGGCGGGGACGAAGTCGAAGCGCACGCCGTCGAGTTCGGCCGCCTCCCACCAGTCGAGCTCGGTCACCCGGGTGAACCGGCGGCGGGCGAACCAGCGGCCGAGTCCGGCGGGGACGAAGACCGGGGTGTCCCGGGGCAGCCGCCTCAGGGTGGGGGCGTCGAGGTGGTCGAAGTGGTTGTGGCTGATGACGACGGCGTCGACGGGCGGCAGGTCCTCCCAGCGGACCCCGACGGGGGTGAGGCGGGCGGGGGTGCCGAGGATGCGGCGGGACCAGACCGGGTCGGTGAGGACGGTGAGGCCGCCGACGCGCACCACCCAGCTGGCGTGCCCCGCCCAGGTGACGGCGACGGTGCCGGGTCCGGCGGGCGGCAGCGGGCCGGGCTCGAAGGGGAGCAGGGGGACGTCGCGCAGGCCCTCGGGGCGGGGGCGCACGGCGCCCTCGCGGGCGAAGCGGGCCATGGCCCGGAGACCGGGCAGGGGCGCGGTGAGCCGGTCGGCGAAGCTGCGGGGCCAGTCCCGCCGCAGCCGGCCGACGGGGTGGAGGGCGGACGCGGCGGCGGGGGCCGTCGCGGGCCGGGGCTCGTACGTGGCGCTTGCCGTCCGTTCGGTCATCTGCGGGCTCCGTTCCGTTCGGCGCTTCATGGCGGGTCCGTGGGGCGGCGCGCGGCCGGGGTACGGAACTCCGCCAGGGCCGCGCCGAAGTCCGTCAGGGCGCGGGCCACGTGGGGGAGTTCGACGGGGTCCCCGGCCCCGAGGGCCCCGGACCGCTCCTCCCCCGTGGTCCCCAGGAACATGCGCGTGCTGAACCTGACGCGCAGCGCGCCGGTCCCGTCGCCGAAGCGGTGGCCGCCGGGCACCGGGGCGCCGAGCCGCGCGGTGAGGTGGTCCTCCAGTTCCGGGGAGTCGGTGACGCCCCGGGCGGCGAGGCCGGCCCGCAGCGGTCCGAGGTCCGCGTAGAGGTGGCGACCGGCCCTCGGGGGCAGGGCGAGCGCCCCGGCGGCAAGGACGGCGCGGTGCGCGGCACCGGCGAGGCGCCCGTGGACGGCGGCCGCGTGCCGGGCGTCCCCGGTGACGTCCGCGGGTTCGTCGAGGGCGTGGGTGACGGCGGGCACCAGGGGGGCGGGGAGGGCGGCGCCGAGTGCGGTGAGCACGTCGAGGACGCGGGCCCTGGGGTCGGTCCACCGGTCGGCGCGGGCCGGGTCGGCGGGAGGGAAGCGGGCCACGGCGCAGGGCCAGGCGGCCGGGGTGAGGGCCCCGCCGAGGTCGCTCAGGACGGTGACGTCCTGCGGGCACATCTCGGCGGGGCTGAGGAGCACGGTGTCCTGCGGGGGGTGGAGGGTGTCGCGCCAGGTCTCGTCGCTGACGACGTGGACGCCCTCGGCGACGGCGGCCTCGCACGCCTCGCGGACGAGTTCGGGCGGCGGGACGGTGCCGGTGGGGTCGTCGGCGACGGAGAGCAGCAGGACCCGGGGGTCGCCGCCCTCGGCGCGGATCCGCCGGACGGTCTCCAGGAGGGCGTACGGGTCGGGGACGCCGCCGCACTCGGCGGGGGTGGGCACGTGGTACGCGGGCCGGCCGAGGAGCCGGGCCTGCGGGGTCCACCAGGCGGGGCAGGGCCGGGGCAGCAGGAGGTCGCCACCGTGGGCCGCGAGCAGGGCCAGGAGCAGGACGGGGGCGCCGGGGGCGGCCACCACGTCCTCGGGGTGGGTGCGCAGGCCCCGGCGCCACCAGTAGCCGGCGGCGGCCTCGCGCAGGACGGCACCGCCGCCGGGGGGCTCGGGGCCGGTGCGTCCGGCGGAGGCGGAGAGGAGCGCGGTGAGGACGGGCGGGACGGGCAGCCCGGTGTCGGGGGCGGGGGGACCGTAACGCACCGGACCGCGCCCTTCCGGAGCCTTCTGCGGCATGTCCCGCACCTCCTGAGCGCACGGGGCGCCGGGCAGGGCACCCTCATGCCCTTTATACGGATGTTCGGGCGGTTCCGCCGCTTCTGGGGCCGGTCCGGGGGACGGCGCGGGGCGGCTCAGACGACGGTGACGGGGTGGCGTACGACGGCGCCGAAGAGGTAGCCCTGGGTGTTGTGGACGGCCCGCTCGGGCTGGACGTTGCCGGCGGCGTCGGTGGTGCGGGAGAGCAGGGTGACCCGGCCGGCGCGGTGCGGGCGCCAGGGGGCGCTCCAGCGGACCCAGCCGTCGCGCCGGGGGGTGTCGTGGAGCCGGGCCGGGCGCCAGTGGGCGCCGCCGTCGGTGGAGACCTCCACCTTCCGCACGGGGGCGAGGGCGGACCAGGCGCGGCCGGTGAGCCGGTGGACGCGGCCGGCCTCCAGGACGGCGCCGGAGGGGAGCTGGTAGCCGGACTTGAGGGTCTGGCGGCCGAGCGGGGCGCTGCCGCCCCCGGGGTGGGCGTCGCCGAAGAGCCGGTACCAGTCGGTGGACCAGGGCGAGGTGAGCGGGCGGGTGGAGACCTCGATGTCGCCGAGCCACTTGATGGAGGCGATGCCTATCCAGGAGGGCACGACGAGCCGGACGGGGTGGCCGTGGTCGTACGGGAGGGGCTCGCCGTTCATCTCGTACGCGAGGATCACGTCGTCCAGGGCCTTGGCGAGCGGCAGCGGGCGGCGGACCCGGCCGAAGTCGACGCCGCCGGAGACGTACGGGTCGTCGAGGCCGCGCGGCTGGACGGCGACGGCGTCGCGGGCGAGCCCGGCGCGCCGGAGCACGTCGGCGAGGCGGACGCCGCGCCAGCGGGCGGCCCCGACGGCGCCCAGGGTCCAGGCGGTGCCGGTGACGGCCTCGCCCTGCTGGCTCGTGTAGAAGCCGCGGCCGTTGCCGGCGCACTCGACGAGGGCCGTCCGGGTGACGGACGGCAGGTCGCGCAGCTGTCCGTGAGTGAAGTGGACGGGGCGGCGGCCGTGGAGGCCGTCGCCCCAGAGCGTCAGGCGCCAGTCGCGGGCGTCGAGGACGGGGGTGGAGGTGTGGTTGCGGACGAAGAAGCGGTCGGCGGGGGTGAGGTACCCGGTGTCCGCGAAGGCGTCGAACCGCGCCTCGGCGTTGGTGCCCCGGACGGTGAAGTGCTCGGCGGGGAGCGGCTTGACGATCCCGGGCACGGTGGGTCCCGCCGCGGTCGCCGCCCGCGCGGGGGCCGCGCCGGCGAGCCCGCCGAGGGCGGACACCGCCGGGCTCGCGGCGAGCAGCTTCAGCAGGGAGCGTCGGGCGGGCACGGGCGAGTACGTCACGGGACTCCTCGGCGGACGGAAGGGGGAACGGCCGAACGGGCGGCGTGCCGGTCCCGGGCCGTGGTCCGGAAAGGAGCGCCGTCCGCCCGGAGGGCAGGGACCGCGACGTCCGGTGCGTGACATCGCAAGGCGTCGCGGTCCGGGCGGGACTCTACGGACACGGCCCGGGGGCGCGGAACACGTTCGGACGGTCCGTTCACAGACCTGTCACAGAGGGGGTGCGGGGCCCGGTGGACGCGGGGCGGCGGGAGGGCTCCGGGCACAGAATGCACGGCATGCCGATCCGTGAAGCGCTCCCCCGGGACGCGGCCGCCCTCGCCGCCGTGCACGTGCTGTCCTGGCGGGCCGCCTACCGCGACCTGCTCCCCGGTCCGTATCTGGAGGGACTGGACGTGGAGGAGCGTGCCGCCGCCTGGCGCGCCCGCCTCACGGCCCCGGACCGGCCCGCCGTGCTGCTGGCGACGGCGGCGGACGGCCGGCCGGTCGCCTTCTCCTGCTTCCGCCCCTGGCCGGGCGGGGAGTTCGACCCGGCGACCACGGCCGAGCTGTCGACGCTGTACGCCCTGCCGGAGGTGTGGGGCACGGGTGTGGGGCGGGCACTCCTGGCGGCGGCCACCGGGGCGCTCGTGGAGGCCGGTTTCCGCTCGGCGGCGCTGTGGGTGTTCGCCGGGAACGGGCGGGCCCGGAGGTTCTACGAGGCGGCGGGGTGGCGGGAGGAGACGGGCGGCCGGCTCCTGGAGGAACTCCGGTACCGGAGGGCGCTGCCGGACAGGGGCGCGTCCACATCCCAAGACATGGGTCTCACCATGTGAGTGTTCCGCCTACGGTGGGACCACCACCCACACCGAGGGAGCCGGTTCCATGACGCACGCCCCCGTACCGCCCGCGGCCCACGAGACCGCCGTCTACACCCACGGCCACCACGAGTCGGTCCTGCGCTCGCACACCTGGCGGACCGCCGCCAACTCCGCGGCCCACCTGCTGCCCGCGCTGCGGCCCGGACTCGACGTCCTGGACGTGGGGTGCGGGCCCGGGACCATCACCGCCGATCTGGCCGCGCTGGTCGCTCCGGGGCACGTGACCGGGGTCGACGCGGCCGGGGGCGTCCTGGCGGAGGCCCGCTCCGTGGCGGCCGGACGCGGCCTGGAGAACGTCACCTTCGGCGTGGCGGACGTCCACGCCCTGGACTTCCCCGACGACTCCTTCGACGTCGTCCACGCCCACCAGGTGCTGCAGCACGTGGGCGACCCGGTGCGGGCGCTGCGCGAGATGCGGCGGGTGTGCCGTCCCGGCGGGATCGTCGCGGCCCGGGACAGCGACTACGGCTCCTTCGCCTGGTTCCCCGAACGGCCCGCGCTCGACGGCTGGCTGGACCTGTACCGCCGGGTCGCTCGCGCCAACGGCGGCGAGCCGGACGCGGGGCGGCGGCTGCTCTCCTGGGCCCGGCGGGCCGGCTTCACCGAGATCACCACGACCGCCTCCGCCTGGTGCTTCGCCACTCCCGGCGAGCGGGCCTGGTGGAGCGGCCTGTGGGCGGACCGCACGGTGGCCTCCGGCTACGCCGGACTGGCCGTCTCCGGCGGCCACGCGACCGACGGCGAACTGGCGGCGATCGCGGAGGCGTGGCGGGAGTGGGGCGGGCGGGAGGACGCGTGGTTCATGGTCCCGCACGGCGAGATCCTGTGCCGGGTGTCCTGACCCGGCCGCCGGCCGGGTGCGCCGGACCCCGCGGGCGCCCGGATATTCCGGGCGCCGCCGGACCCCGGCGCCGTACCGTGGTGCGTCGGCGCGCCGGTGCGGCGGGCCGGGAGCGGCGACGTGGGGAGTACGGAACATGAGCACGCGGCACACCTACCGGGTCATCGTGCGCGGCACGTTCGACGGTCTGTCGGAGGAGAGCCGGTCCCGGCTGCTGGCCGAGGCGGACGACCACGGGCTGACGGCGATGCGGTTCACGGAGGAGGGTTCGCTCACCTACGACCGGACGCTGAAGCACTTCTCCTACCGGCTGGTCGTCGTCTCCGACGCCGAGGACGGCGAGGAGATGGCGGGCGTGCTCGCGGAGGACCGGGTGGAGACCGCGCTCGGGGAGCTGGGCCACGGGTACAAGGGGCTGCGCTCGACGGTGACCGACCTCGACACGATGAAGGTCAACCGCAAGCGCTGAGGAGGCCGGGACGGGACGCCGGTTCGGACGGGACGCGCCGGCTCAGACGGAGCGCGCCGGTTCAGGCCCCGGCCCCGGCCCCTCCCCCGTCCCCGGCCTCCGCTCCCCGGCCGTGATCGCCCAGCGTTCGTGGTCGCGCCAGGCCCCGTCGATGAAGAGCATCACGGGCGAGAAGCCCTCCAGCCGGAAGCCCGCGCGGCGGACGAGGTCCCGGGAGGCCGTGTTGCCGGGCTGGATGTTCGCCTCCAGCCGGTGCAGCCCCAGCGGACCGAAGGCGTACTCCAGGACGAGGCCCAGGGCCTCGCCGAACA
Organism: Streptomyces sp. NPDC001744; assembly: GCF_042892575.1. Taxonomy (NCBI): domain Bacteria; kingdom Bacillati; phylum Actinomycetota; class Actinomycetes; order Kitasatosporales; family Streptomycetaceae; genus Streptomyces; species Streptomyces sp. NPDC001744. The sequence goes on along the minus strand of NZ_JBIAUG010000020.1, from coordinate 2,569 downwards.
GGCCGCGCCCGGCGGCGTGCGCGAAGGCGCCGTAGCCGAGGGCCCCGCTGAGGAAGCCTCCCCGGACGATGTTGTTGATGTTGACGAATCCGGCGATCCGGCCGCTCTCGTCCCGCTCGCACACCAGGAACCCGGCGCGCGCCGGATCGCCGAGGAGCGTCCCGGCGTAGGAGGCGTACGCCTCGGGCGTGCACGGCGGGAAGAGCCAGGGCCGGTGGAGCTCCCGGCTCTCGCGGGCGCGGGCGGTGAACTCGTCCGCGTCGGCGTACGAGAAGGGACGCAGGCCCACGCGAGGACCGACGGCGAGGTACGGACGGGTTTCGTCGGACACCGGGCCAGATTACGCGGGACCGCCGGGCGGACACCGGGTCCCTCCCCCGGGCGCCGCCGGGGCACGGGGGAGGGGCGGCGCCTCCCGGTGACGGCGAGGAGCGCCGCGCGGGTGACTTGTCAGACAGCGTGACCCGGCTACGGTGGGGGCGGGCACCGGCGCGGAAGAGGCCGGGAACGAGACGAGGAGGGGCCGTGGCAGTCGGCGGACAGCGGCGGCGGCCCGTCGTGGCGCTCTACGAGCGGATCGCGGACGCGGTGCACGACGGCACCTACCCGCCGGGCTCGACGCTCCCCTCCGAGCCGAAGCTCGCCGCCGAGCTGGGCGTGAGCCGGCCCGCCCTGCGGGAGGCGCTGCTGCTGCTCCAGGAGGACGGCGTCCTGACCGTACGGCGCGGGGTCGGCCGGACCGTCAACGACCGCCCGCCCCGGCGCGGGTTCGAACACGTCCAGCCCCTGGAGGAGCTGATCGGCGCGGGGACGGGGGCCCCGCTCCGCGTGCGGGCGCTGCTCCGGACGGTCGAGGAGCCGACCGACTTCACCACCCAGCACCTGCTGGCCCCGGCCCGCGCCGAGCTGCGGTTCTGGGAGTCCGTGCTCACCGGGGAGGGCACGGCGGCGGCCCTGAGCCACGAGTGGGCGGCGGCCGACGCCCTCCTCGACCGGGTGCACCCCGCGTTCGCGCGGGCCCTGCGGGAAACGGACGCCCCCGGGGCGGGGAAGGGTGGGCGCCCGGCGGTCTCCATGCTCTCGGTCCTGGTCGGCGCCTCGCGCGAGACGGCCCTGAGCGCGCACAGCGGCATCACGGCGACGCTGCTCGGGCGGCGGCGCGGGGAACAGCTGGGCCGCCCCGCGGACACCCCCGCCGTCCTGGTCACCCAGGTCGTGCGGGTGGGGGAGGTCCCCGTCCTGGCCGCCAAGCACATGCTGCCGACGGGGGCGCCCGCGCTGCCGGTGACCCAGTCCCACTGAGCCCGGACGGGTCCCGACGCGCCCCGGCGGGGGCCCCACCGGGCACCGCGTGCCGCCCTCCCCGGCCGTGGCGTACACTTCCCCGCCATGCACTTGTCTGACAACTCCGCCCCGTCTGCCGCCGCTCCCGTCTCCGACTGGATCCGGCACGCCCCCAAGGCCGTCCTCCACGACCACCTCGACGGCGGGCTGCGCCCCGCGACCATCGTCGAACTGGCGCATGCCTGCGGCTACACCGGGCTGCCCACCGAGGACCCGGCCGAACTCGCGGTCTGGTTCAGGGACGCCGCCGACTCCGGTTCGCTGGAGCGGTACCTGGAGACCTTCGCCCACACCTGTGCGGTGATGCAGACCCGCGAGGCGCTCACGCGCGTCGCGGCCGAGTGCGCCGAGGACCTGGCGGCGGACGGCGTCGTCTACGCCGAGGTCCGCTACGCCCCCGAGCAGCACCTGGAGGGCGGCCTCACCCTGGACGAGGTGGTCGAGGCGGTCAACGACGGCTTCCGCGAGGGCGAGCGCCGCTCCGGCGGCCGCGTCGTCGTCCGCACCCTGCTCACCGGCATGCGCCACACGGACCGCTCCCTGGAGATCGCGCGGCTCACGGTCGCGCACCGGGACAACGGTGTGGCCGGCTTCGACATCGCGGGAGGCGAGATCGGCAACCCGCCGGCCCGCCACCTCCCCGCCTTCCAGCACCTCAAGCGGGAGAACTGCCACTTCACGATCCACGCGGGCGAGGCCGTGGGCGCGGAGTCGATCCACGAGGCCGTGCAGGTCTGCGGCACCGAGCGGATCGGCCACGGCGTGCGGATCACGGACGACATAGCCGAGGACGGCACGCTGGGCCGGCTCGCCGCGTACGTCCGGGACAACCGGATCGCCCTGGAGGTCTGCCCGACCTCCAACCTCCAGACGGGCGCGGCGAAGGACTACGCCTCGCACCCGATCGACGAGTTGCGCCGCCTCGGCTTCCGGATCACGCTCAACACCGACAACCGCCTGGTCTCCGGCACCACCATGAGCGAGGAGTTCCAGCACATGGTGGACGCCTTCGGGTACGGCCCCGAGGTCTTCGAGGAGTTCACGGTCGCCGCCCTGGAGGCCGCGTTCCTGCCGCTGCCGGAGCGGCGGCGGCTGATCGACGAGGTCGTGCGCCCGGGGTACGCGGCCCTCTAGTAGTGCTTCGTTACGTTGGGTGATCTTGGCTGGTGGTGGGCATCTTCTGGTCATGAGGTTGGGGGGGTGGAACGGCTCCGGGGTGAGATTT
>NZ_JBIAUG010000019.1:56052-160216 GCF_042892575.1 Streptomyces sp. NPDC001744 | reverse complement strand
GTGCCTACATCGGGGCCGGGCCCTGGGTGACCACACCGATCAGACGGCTCCCGAACCGGGACCTCACCACGACCCAGCAGACGATCAACCGGGCCCTGTCAGCGGCGCGAGCACCGGTCGAACGGAGCGTCGCGCGACTCAAGTCCTGGCGCATTTTCCGCAAAGCCCGCTGCAGCCCCAATCGCATGACCGTCATCGCCGCAGCCGTCCTCACCCTGGAGCGTCAACGCTGAAAACGCTCACTGAACTTGATTGGGTGATGTCGGGGTCGGCCGCCTGGCAGGAGTCACGAGTCTCGCGGGCCTGTGGGTGTTGCCGAGCAGCCTGTCGGGAGAGGATCCTCCCGTGAACCAGCCCCTGCCGCAGTTGCCGAAACCCGAGTTCGTCTTGATTCCTGTTGAGGCCCCGCCCGAGGTGCCCACCCAGGTTGCTGTCGATCTCCGGAAGACCGGCATCCCAGCCGGGCTGATCGGTTACGAGTACCGACCACTGAGCAAGCCGGTGTACTTCGCGGACCTCGGTGAGCGGGGGCTGGTAGGTATCGCGGTGAGTGGCCTGTTCGGAAGCATCACCCTCGCCGTTGATGTGGCCAGCGGTCACGTAGTGGAGATTCCCACTGGCGAGCCAGCAGCGATGAGGCACGTGAACCGGGACCTCGCATCGTTCAACCGATGCGTCGAGGCCGTGATCGCACGCTTCCCGTTCCATGCCGAGGGCGATGAGGAGACATACGAGGTGGCGGAAGAGTTGCGCGACCTGCTTTCCGGCATCGACCAGACCGCTCTCGTGCCCGATGGGTTCTGGGAGACCTTCTGCGACGACGTGGAGATGGGGGACTACGCGGACTGGGATGCATGATCCGGGACTGCTCCCGGTCACGGTCAGCCATCCAGAGTCAGGCCGGTGGCAGCGATGCAGCCGTCGACGAGGGCAGGGCGGTACTGGATCTGCTTGAGGCTGCGCTTCACAGCCCTGGCCATCTGGTCGAGATTCGCGGCGGCGAGGTTGCCGATGGTCCGCTTGACCAGGGCCCAGATGCCTTCCTGCGGGTTGAGGTCCGGCGCGTACGACGGAAGCTGGAAAACGGTCAGCCAGTCGGCGTTCGCCTCGATGAACGCTCTCATCTGCGGCATCAAGTGAGCGCGCAGGTTGTCCCAGACCAGGACGATCGGGCCGCCGAGCTGGATGTGCGCCCTCACGATCAGGTCCCGGTAGTCCCGCCAGGTGAAGCCCTTCGGCTCGCCCTTGCGGCCCCGGTAGACGTGGAAGCTGTAGAACAGCCGCGATCTCCTGCCCTGCTTGAAGCAGCTCATCCCGGCCATCGAGACCCGTCCGGATCCCCGGGCGCGGACGCGGACGACGGGCGTGTGGCCAATCCGCCCCCAGGTCCTGGCGCGCGGCGGCCTCATGGACTGTCCGGCCTCGTCCTCGAAGACGACCCAGGCTCCACGGGCCGCCGCGGTGCTTTTATCCGCGGCCAGACCTCCTTCTTCCACAGCTCGACCGCCGAGTCGTCGCGCTCGATCGCCCGGCGTGCCGACTGTTGCCACGACCACCCGTGCCGCTTGAGCAGTGGCCAGGTCCCCTCCACCGTGTAGGAAACGTGGAACAGCCGGCCGATCGGCGTCTTCACCCGCGCCAACGTCCACCGCTGATCAGCCCAGCCATGCGCCAGCGGCCCGCGTTCCAACTCGCGCTCCAGCCGGGTTATTTGCGCATCGCTCAGCCTTGGTCGTCCCGGGGAGCCCTTCGAGCGCACCCCGGACACTCCGGCCTCCCGCCATCGCCGGCGCCACCGCTCCACCGACCGCTCCGACACCCGCAGCGCGGCGGCGATCTCCCGGTTCTTCTCCCCGCCCTCGAAGCGTTCCACGGCCTGCAACCGGATCCGCTCCCGCGCGGCCCTCCCGACATCGGTCAACCCGCCGCCCTGCGCGTATCTCACAGTCCAGGGCTACCGGAACGGACCAGGAGCTGTCAGGCGAACGGTCCCGGCATCACCCAATCAAGTTCAGTAGTGCGTGATAGCGGGTGAGGCATCCGGGCTGGTGGGTGGCATGATCCGATCGTGACGATCATGGTTAACCGGATGGTTCTCGCGGATCAGGTGTTCACGGGCATCTCCCGGCTTCATCTCGCCTGCCTGCTTGAGGAGTTGGCCGACCCGTGGAAGGCCGCTGTCGAAGGACGACGTCACCAGACACGCGGCGGGGCCAGGAGACGGGCTGCGGGGGCCGGCGCCCGTCACCGATTGGTCTTCGTAGACCGGCTGGTCGCCACACTGATCCACCTGCGGCACGATCTCCCGCACTCTCTCCTCGCCCTGTTGTTCGGTGTCGACCGCTCCACCGTCACCCGCGCTATCGGAGAGATACGCGGGCTCCTGGCCGAGCGGGGATGCGCGGTCCCCGACCGTCCTGGCCTGCGGCTGCGGACCCTGGCAGACGTGTTCGCCTATGCCCAGGCCGAGGGCGTCGAGCTGAGGCTGGATGCGACCGAGGTCCAGGTCTGCAGGCCCCTGGCCGGCCGCGGCGGACGACGCGCGTTCGTCTCGGGCAAGAAGAAGCAGAACACCATGAAGGCCACTGTCGTCGCCGACCACCAAGGCCGCACGCTCTGGACCGACGCCCTGCGACCAGGGCGGATGCACGATGCGACCGCCGCCCGCAATGAGGGCATCGGCGTCTGCTTCCAGCACTTCCCCGACGTGGAGGTTCTCCTGGACGACGGATACCTCGGCCTCAGACGCGACCACCCCGGCAAGGCGATCACACCACCCAGAAAGCCGAACAAGATCGCCCTCCCACACGTGCACGCAGCCAGAGAGGAAGCCCGGCACCGACACTCATCGAAGCGCATCACCGTCGAGCACGCACTCGCCGACCACAAACGCTGGAAGCAGCTGACCCGCTGGATGCACCGGCGAGATGCCCTGCCCGACACCTACCGGGCCATCGCCGGCCTCATCTCCGACCGCACCGCCAACACCTGAGAACAGGCCACAACCAGGCGAAACACGCCTACACCGCTATCACGCACCAGCTCGTTAGAAGGGCAGTTAGCTGACCAGTTCCATGTTCCGGATCAGGCCGGACAGGGTTGACGCCTGCGACGGCACGCCGACCTTCGCGAGCGACGACACCAGCGCCCGGGACATCGGGTCCGAGAAGACGTAGTACGGCGCCGCCGCGGCGGCCTCCCGCAGCTTGACGACAGCCGACGGATTCCTGCCCATGCGGTGCAGCGCACGGGCCTCGTCGATCGCATAGTGCGTCCGGCGCTCCTTGCTCGGCACCTCCGCAATGTCCACCTGGGGAACCCGCTTGAGCCCGGCGTCCGGCTGGTCAACCTCCACACCGGCCTCGGCCGCGTGGACGGCGACGGTACCCCGGCCGAACACGGTGTGCCGCTCGAGGTCGTACCACTCCGGACCGAGCCGGTCGGCGTCCTCCAGGGCGGCGTCGATCCGCGCCCAGGTGTCCTCCTTCGATCCGGCGCCCCGGGCCAGAGCAATGGAGCACCGCAAGTGCAGAGCCCCGCGCAGGGAGACCGCGACGTCGTCCGGCTGCCGCGCCGACGCGAGCGGTTCGAGGTCCCGCAGGGCGGCCTCGGCCACGGTCACGGTCTCCCGCAGGGACGCCTGGTGCAGCAGTGCGCCACACCGGTCCCAGGCGACGGCGGCCTTGACCACGGGGTCACCGAGCTGCGTCGCGGCGCCGGCCGCGACCTCGGCGGCCACCCAAGCCAGATCCGGGTAGCCGATCTGGTTCAGGCACATGCGGGCGGTGCGGGTGGCGTCCGCGAGCAGCCGGAGCGCGTCCTCCCGGCCCTGGCCGCTCGTGGTCAGCACCGCCGTGTTCAGGTCCTCTACCAGCGACGGCAGGATCGTGGCGACCGCCGGAAGGTTCGCGGCCTGCCTCGCCGTGTTCGCTTTCCGCACCCGAGCCCGCATGCCTTCCAGGTCCACGGGCCCGCCCTGCGGGGTCAGCCCGGGATGCCCCGAGAGGATGAGCCCGGCCCGGCGCAGGCCGGTCCGCAGGGCGGGAACGTGCGCGTGCGCCAAGCCGCCTTCGCCGCGCTGGAGCCGGTAGGGCTGCCCGAGCAGCCACACCACGTCGACGTCACAGCGCTCCGCGATGGCGGTGATGATGCTGTACCGGTCGAGGGGCTGACGGCCGCTCTCCACGTTCGCCACCCACGACTCCGAGCGCCCGAGGAAGCCCGCGAGTTCAACTTGAGTCAGACCCGCCGCGTTTCGGGCAATCTGCACGCGCGCGCCGATGTGCTCATCACTGGAAGAGGGCATACTGAGTTCCGTACTCCGTGCTGACCTAGACACTCAGGACGGTACTCCGGATCGCGCCCCTGCACAGCCCTGAGCCGCAGGGGCGCGATCCGTAAACCCCGTGTACAGCACGAGGAGTTACGGGCCGTCAGTAGCAGCCCGTACGCTCTTCTCATGCCCTCCTACCCACGGCCCCGCGGCCGCCCGCGCCCTGCGGCCCGGGTCAACGCAGCGATCCGCCGGCTCATGGAGGAGCCCCACGGCGAGCGTCGGGCCCGGGAGTACCGGCGTCTCCTGGTCGAGTGGGGCAAGGCCACCCGCTGCGACCTCGTGAAGGCAGCCTGACCCCGGCGCCCCGCCCCACTGCGACGACCAGCTCCTCGGCGCGGCAGGCGCCGTGAGAGCGGAGTGGAACGCCGGCTCACGCGCAGCGCTGCGGCACAGCTCGTGCTGAGGCCCCGCCCGGATTCGGGGACGTACACGGTGCCTCTGGTTGACGTCGCTCCCTGACTCCGGGCAGGTCAGACAATGGGCGGCCGTCCGGCGCGGGTGAGGCGGGCGACGGTGCGCCAGCTCATGGGCGCGCGCCGGCCGTGGCCGCCGCGCAGGCCCTCACGGAAGCCCGCCGCGGTGGCGCGGAGCGCGGCCCGGTCACGGAAGCGCCAGAGGGTGAGCAGGGCGAAGGCGGCGAGGTTCAGGGGAATCAGCGGGGCGGGGAGGCTGCGGCGGGCGAGCCAGACGCGGTTGCGGGCGTTGAGCCGGTAGAAGCGTTCGTGCCGGGCGGGGCTGGTCGCGGGGTGGTGGACGACGATGTCGGGCAGGTAGCGGCCGGTGCCGCCGTGGTCCCAGAGCCGCCAGGCGAGATCAATGCCCTCGTGGAAGAGGAAGAAGTGACCGGGCCAGCCACCGGCGGCGTCGAACGCACTGCGGCGGATCATGACGACGCCCTCGGCCATCACCGTGACGATCCCGGGGCGGGTCGGATCGCCGGCGCGCAGGCGGGGGACCCAGCGGCGCAGGGTGATCCCGGTGTCTGAGTCGGCGATCCGGGGCTGGGCGTAGGCGAGACCGGGCTCCTGGAGGAGGGCGGCGGCCAGGCGAGCAAGGGCGTCGCTGTCGGGGAGCACGGCGTCGTTGTCGAAAAAGAACAGCAGGTCGCCGTCGACCGCCCTGGCGCCGATGTTGCGTCCCTCGGGGATGCCGACGTTCTCCGGCAGGGCCACGGTCTTCACCCCGGGCGAGACCTGGGCGGGGTCACAGCCGTTGCCGACCACGACCACGTCCAGGTCGACGCCCTGCTGAGCGAGAAGCGAGTCCATGGCCTTGGGGAACTCGTCGGGGCGGTCGTTCATCGTCAGGACGACCGCCCCGATGCGGGGCACGCCAGTGCTCAAGGTCCGGTCCTCTTCCGCGCCGGGAACCTTCCCGCCGCCGTCTCGTCATCTGGGAGACGGCCCACCTTAGTCGTGCGGCTGCTCGTGTGCGGCGGTGGACAGCGCGGCGAGCCCGGCTTCGACGGCGGCGTGCAGGGCTGTCTCAGTGCGGGGGTGATCGCGGCGGGACCGACGCTCGGCGAGGCAGTCGGCGACCGCGAACACCGCGGCGGCGTCGATGCCGCGGTGCTCGGCGACCGCGAAGATGCCGGCGGCCTCCATGTCGGCGGTCAGGACCCCGAGGGAGCCGTAGCGGGAGACCTCGGCGGCCGTCTCCCGGTACACGGCACTCGTTGTCCACCCGCTCCCCTGCCGGGCATCGGTGCCCCGTGCGGCCAGGGCGCCAACCAGGTGCCGCGTCAGCTCGGGCGAGGGCTCTGCGTACGGGGCGGGCGGAAGGTAGTGGTAGGAGAGTCCGTCGTCGCGCAGGGCCCGGGTGCACACCACGAGGCTGCCGGGGACGAGGCTGGTGTGCAGGGAGGCGGCAGTACCGACGGTCACGACCCGGCGGATTCCGAGGGAGATGAGCTGTTCGAGAACGAGGGCAGCCGCGGGGGCGCCGAGGCCGAAGCCGCCGCAGACCGCCAGGCGCCGGCCTCGGCGCTCGATCAGGCGCAGGTTGCCGCGGACCCAGTCGGTACGACGACCGCCGTAGTTGGCGACCGCGTGGGCCAGGAGGCGGTCCTGGTAGATGAGGACGGCGCCGTCGTGGTCCGTGAGGGTCGCCTCGGGGGCCCGGCTGCGGACGTGGTGCGCGTGCTCGGCCGGGTCCGGGATCGCGGGCAGGGCGTGCTTGCCGGGGTGAAGCGGCAGGACTGGGCGAGTCACGGGCGGGCCTCCCGCTTCGCGAGCGCGTCCGCCAGCTGCTGTTCGGCGACGCGGTTGACGGAGTCGACGGTGTGCCAGGGCAGTACGGCCTCGTCCATGTGCCGCAGGTGGTGCTCGTAGTCCAGGCCGTGTGCGGCGAGCGCGACGGCGAGCTGATCCCGGGTGACGGTGTTCGGGTCTGTGCCTGTGTCGTAGAGGTCTTCCAGGACGTGGCCGACGCGTCGGTCCCCGCGCAGGCACACCGCCTCCAGGTGCATGCGGGCCGTGCACGGTCCCTCGACGCGGTAGTGCCGGGCGAAGACGGCCGGGCCCACGAGATCGCGTAGGTCGTCGGTGATCTGCCGGACGTACTCCTGGACGGTGTCCGGGTCGGCCATGGCCAGACGCTGGCCGAGGGTACCGGGGGTGGGCTGGAACTGGGTGATCTTGACGATGACGGCGGTGTCGCCGTCTCCGAGACGCTTTCGGACGTCGCGGGCGTAGTCGGCGATGGCGTGCCGGTCGGCGGCTGTCTCTCCGGGGGCACCGGCGATGAAGTACAGCATGACCGCGCTGACGTGCCCGCTGGTACGGCACAGGTCGATCGCCCGGTCTACCCGCTCGCGCTTGAGGGTCTTGCCGTACAGGGCGACCAGGTCGCCGGCGGCGAACTCGGGGGCGATGGTGACGATGCCCCGGGGCCGGTCGAGGGCAAGCTCGGTGAACAGGTGCCCGAAGTCCCCGAGCTCGCTGATGGCCTTCAGGTAGTCGGCGGTGATCTCGTCGGCGCGGACGGACCCGATGATCGTGGACACCTTCTCGCCCTTGGCCGCGGCCCGGTCGGCGTAGGCCCTGATGTGTTCCAGCAGCGCGCGCTTGTGCCGGTACTGGGTGAAGGTGGGGGCGCTGATGATGATCTGGCGGATGCCGTGGGCTTCGAGGCGGTCGACGTAGCCGGTGAGGAGGTCGAGCGGGGCCTGGCGGAAGGCGGGGACGCCCAGGGTGCAGAAGTGGCACTCGTGCAGGCAGCCGAGGACCGGACTGATGACGGCGGCGCTGCCGTCGCTGACCGGGGAGCAGAAGTGCGCGGCGGGCAGCTCGGTGACGGACAGGTAGGGGGCGTGGACGCGGGCCGGGATGGTCGGTGCCACGGGCCGGACCGAGCGGACTCCGCCTCCGGGGGCCGGGTCGTACTCGTAGGCGGCGGGGACGTACAGGCCGGGGATACGGGCGAGCTGCCGGTGCAGCGGAATCGTGTCGGGGGCGAGCCGGTGGGAGTGCACCACGCGCAGCAGCTCGGGAATGGACTGTTCGGCCTCGCCGAGGGCAATGGCGTCGAGGTAGTCCGCGAGGGGTTCGGGGTTCGTCAGACCCGGGCCGCCGCCCACGACCAGCGGGTGGCGGCCCGGCGCGCGGTCGGCGGCCCGGCGCGGAATCCCGGCAAGGTCCAACAGCCGCAGCACGCTGTACAGGCCGCCGGCGTTGGTCACCGAGACACCCAGGACGTCCGCGGCGCCGACCGGTGCCGGGGACTCGATGCTGCGGTACACCTCCTCGGCAGGAGTCCGCAGGCGGGCGCCGGTGCGGACGAGGCAGTCGTACTCGACGGCCCGCTCGGCGACGGCCGGGATCGCCGGGTCGCGGTTGATCAGGTCGTACAGGGCCATCAGGCCGCTGCACAGCAGGCTGTAGGCGTGCCCGTACGGCATCGCGAAGACAACACGGAGCCGGCCGGTGGGGTCCTTCGGCTCGTAGGGGTCGGCGAGGGAGATCTCGCCCGCGCGGATGCGGTCGGCCTCCTGCTGGAGAAGGGACATCGGGGGCTCCCCTGGTTCAGGTGGTGGGGCGGGTGCGGGCGACGTCGGCGACGGCCCGGCGGATCGCGTCGCAGATGGCGGCCTCGTCGGCGTCGCTGATCCGCGGGTGGAAGACCGGGCACAGCAGCCGCGCGGCGAGCCGTTCGGCGCGCGGAACGTGCTGGCCGGCGGTGTGGCTGCGGATCAGGGCCTTGCTGTGCGGGGTGACGGGGTCGCTGATGATGCTGCCGACCCCGTACTGGGCGGCGAGCACGTACATCAGCTCGTTCCGGCCGGCTCCGGCCCAGGCGTCGGGGACGAGGAGGTTGTGCCGGTAGTACAGGTGCCGTCTCTCGTGCCAGGTCGGCGGCAGCGTCAGCTCGGCGACGCCGGCGAGCGCTCGGGTGCGAGCGTGCGCGCGGGCGATCCGCGCGCCGTTCATCTCATCCAGCCGTGCAAGCTGGACGATCCCGACCGCGGCCTGCGCTTTCGAGAGCATCTGGTTGGTGCCCCAGGACTCCCCCAGCCCGCCGTAGCCGCGCAGGAGCCGCAGCCGCTCGTCGAGCGCGGGGTCGCCGGTGGTGACCATCCCGCCCTGCCCGAGCGTGGTCATCAGCTTCTTCGACTCGAAGGAGAAGACCGTGGCCCAGCCCTCGGCGCCGACCCGCCCGCCGTTCGGCGTCCGGCCGCCGCAGGCGCGGGCGGCGTCCACGATCACCTTCGGCGGCCCGTGCACCGGGTGCGGGTGCCGCGCGGCCAACTCCACGAACCGGTGGACGTCGGCGACGGCCCCGTTCCAGTGGGTCAGCAGGATCGCCCGGGTGCGCGGGGTGAGGCGGCGCTCGGTATCAACAGGGTCGAGACCGAAAGTGTCCGGGTCGGGCTCGGCGAGCACCAGACGCCCGCCTTGCCCGATGACCGCGACGTGCGGGCCGACGAAGTTGACCGCGCAGGAGATCACCTCGTCCCCGGCCTTCAGCTCCAGGGCCCGCAGAACCATCTCCAGGGCGGTGCCTCCGGAGTTGAACCCGATCGCGTGCCCAGCGCCGCAGTACGCCGCGAACGCCTCCTCGAACCGGCCGAGGTAGACGGCTTGGCGCCAGCCGGTGCGCCAGTCGTCCGACTCCCTGATGACCCGGTCCAGCACCTCGTGCTCGGCGTCGGTGTACCAGCCGCCCTGCTGCGGCTCGACCGGCCACCGCAAGAGCGCCGGGTCGACGTCCGGGACCGTGCTCGTGTCCACCGCCATCGTCAGCACCCCCGTCCGGCCACCGCGCCGCTCGCGCGGTTCTCCTCGTAGTCGCGGATCGCGGCGAGCTTCGCCGTCGCCGACGTGCCCGGGGCGAAGCGATGGGTCAGCCACTCGTCGACCAGGCGCCGGGCCAGCGCGAGCCCGATGACGCCCTGCCCGAGCGCAAGGACCTGGGCGTCGTTGGACAGGACCGACGCCCGCACCGACACCACGTCGTGCGCCGTGACGGCCCGAATCCCGGGCACCTTGTTCGCGGCGATGGCCATACCGAGACCGGTGTGGCACACCAGCAGCGCCCGGTCCGCGAGGCCGTCGGCGACCTGCTCGGCCGCAGCGAGCGCGACGAGCGGGTAGGCGGCCCCGGCCGCGAAGCCGTCGGCGACGTCCCGAACCTCGGCGACACGGCCGTCAGCCCGCAGTGCCTCGGCGAGGAGATCCTTGTACGTACGGCCGGCGTCGTCGGAGCCGACGGCGATCCGCAGCTGCTCGGGCTCAGAGGGCATGAAGTACCTCCGGGAGAAGACCGTCCGCTCCTTCCGCCCGGCCAGCCGGGCGGAAGGGGGCGAGCCGACGTCCGGCTCGCTGGCGGAGGTTCAGGAAAGCGCCGCTCGCCCGGCACGGGGAGGCGAACTAGCGGGGCGAACTCCACGGGGGGCGAACTCGGGGGGCGAACAACGCCGTTCGTCTTCGGGCAGCGACTCAGCGGTCCTAGGCTCGTCTCCCATGCCGCCGAAGGCCACGGCGGCGCCGGCTGAACGCGAGGTCGCGGTGGCAACAACTACACGGCGTCAGACCCACCCCAACGCAGACCTGACGCGCCTCCTCGCCGAGGCGAACCTGAGCCACAAGGCTCTGGCCCGGCTGGTGAACGAGCGCGGTCGGCTGGCCGGAGTCACCCTGCGGTACGAGCACACAAGTGTCACCAGATGGGTGAATCTGGGGATGGTCCCGCGCGGGCGGACGCCCGAGTTCGTGGCCGCTGTCCTGGCAGAACGCCTCGGGCGACCCGTCAGCACCGACGACATCGGCATGTCCACGACGTCAACACCGGTGCCGACCATGGGGTTGGATTTCCCCCGCGACCCCGCTGACGCCGTACGCGTCGCGTCAACGTACTGGAGGACCCCCGTGGACAGCCGCAGACGATTCCTCACCACAGGGTTCGCCCTCGGCGCCTACACCACGCCCGTCACCCGCTGGCTCGCCAAACCCGCCACCGCCGCCACTCCGCCCAGCGCCCCCGTCACCTCCAGCGCTCGCCGGGTGGGGCGGACCGACGTGGACGGGCTATGGGCCGCATCAGAAGAGGCCCGAGTGTGGGACTCCCGCTTCGGCGGCGGCCACTGGCAGAACAGCTCGATCACCCGCTGCCTCCAGACCCAGGCCGCCCCGATGCTCCGCGGCACCTACACCGAGGCCGTCGGCCGCGAACTGTTCGCCGCCACCGCCGAACTCTCCCGCGTGGTGGGCTGGGCCGCCTTCGACGCCGGCCACCACGACGTCGCCCAGCGCCACTTCATCCAGGCCCTCAGCCTCGCCCGCTCCACTGGCGACATCGAGACCGGCTGCTACGTCCTGACCACCATGGCCCTCCAGGCCATGCTCCGGGGATTCCCCGAGCAGGCAGCCGACATGGCAGAAGGCGCCTACGAGCGCGGCCATGGCCACGCGGCCCCCCGCGTCCTGGCCTTCGCCAAACTCGCCGAGGCCCGCGCCCACGGCCGCATGAAGGACCGGGCTGCCGCCGGAGCCGCCCTGGCCCAGTCCGAACTACTCCTCGACGCAGTCCGCCCCGGCGCCCACGATCCCCAGCACCTGGCCTACTTCACCCCCGAGCGCCTGGCGGCCGACGCAATCGAAATCCACCGCGACCTCGGCCAGCCACAAGCCGCCCTCAGATGGAACCGCCTTGCCGAACCCATGCCCGCCAGCCGCTTCACCCGCGCCACCGGCATCCGCCACGCGGTCCTGGCCAGCAGCCACGTCCACGCAGGCGACCTCGACCGCGCACTCACCTCAGCCGACCAAGCACTCGGCATCCTCAGCACCGTGAAGTCCACCCGCGCCCACGCCTACCTCCACACCGTCACCGCCGACCTCCAGCAATGGCCGCGCGACCCGCGGGTGAGGGACTTCGCTGTACGCGTGCACACCGTAGTTGGCTCCCCCCACAAATAGAGCGTCCTGCGCCCTCGAAATCCTGGCAGGGGAGCAACGAGGCAGATCTGTCGCTCAGGCAGTCCGGACGGCAAGACGGTGCTCAACGTCCACGAATGGGCGGGCCGCCTCGACCCGGCCACACTCGGCACGTCCGTCGCCGTCGCCCTCCTGCGGCAGGGAGTTCGGGACGTCATCGACAGCATCCCGCACTGACCTGGTCGTCCCGCATCACGAAGGCGCCCCGATCGGTTCCGGAGAGCGGAGCGCCTTCACCGAGTAGCACCACGGAATCGACGTCCCCACGGCACGAGGAGCACGTGCGGTCGGGCCCTCGCCACGCATGAGCCCGGCCGCGCGGGGTGGGAGGTGCGCGGCCGGACTCACGGCGGTGCCGCAGAGGGGTGCGGCACCTTTCTCGCTCGCCCAGGCGTCGACCCGCTACTTCTCCGCCCGCACCAGCCCCCGGCTGATCACCAGCCGCTGGATCTGGTTGGTCCCCTCGAAGATCTGCATGATCTTGGCCTCGCGCATGTAGCGCTCCACGGGGAAGTCGCGGGTGTAGCCGTAACCGCCGAGGACCTGGACCGCGTCCGTCGTGACCTTCATGGCCGTGTCGGTGGCGATGAGCTTGGCCGCGCTGGCCTGGCGGCTGAAGGGGCGGCCGAGGTCGCGGCGGCGGGCCGCGTCCAGGTAGGTGGCGCGGGCCGCGTCGACGGCGGCGGCCATGTCGGCGAGGAGGAAGCCGAGGCCCTGGTGGTCGATGATCCGGCGGCCGAAGGTGGTGCGCTCGTTGGCGTGGTCGACGGCGGCGGCCAGGGCGGCCTGGGCGAGGCCCGTGGCGCAGGCGGCGATGCCGAGGCGGCCGTTGTCGAGGGCGCTGAAGGCGATCTGGAGGCCCTGTCCCTCCTTCCCGACGAGGCGGTCCTCCTCGATGAGGGCGCCGTCCCAGTGGGCGGAGGTGGTGGGAACGGCCTGGAGGCCCATCTTGCGCTCGGGCACCCCGAAGCTGAGGCCCTCCGCGGTGCCGGGGGCGAGGAAGCAGGAGACGCCGTGGCTGCCGGGGGCCGTGCGGGCGAAGAGGGTGTAGAAGCCGGCCCGGCCGCCGTGGGTGATCCATGCCTTGGTGCCGGTGATCCGGTACCCGCTGCCGTCGTCCTGCCGCTCCGCCCTGCAGGTGAGGGCGGCGGCGTCGGAGCCGGCCTGCGGCTCGGAGAGGCTGTAGCCGCCGATGGTCCGGCCCTCCAGCATCGCGGGCAGCCAGCGCTCCTTCTGCTCCGGGGTGCCGAAGGCGTGGAGGGGGTGGCAGGCCAGCGTGTGGACGCTGGTGGCGACGGCCACGGCCGCCCAGCGCGCCGCCAGCTCCTCCAGGACCTGGAGGTAGACCTCGTAGGGCTGGCCCCCGCCGCCGTACTCCTCGGGGTACGCGAGGCCCAGGAGCCCCGCCTCCCCGAGCTTCGCGAAGAGCCCTTCGGGATAGGTCTCGGCGGCCTCGTGCGCGTCCACCCGGGGGGCGAGTTCCTTGTCGGCGATCTCCCGGGTGAGGGCGATGAGGTCCGCGGCTTCGGGGGTGGGAAGCAGGCGGTCGACATCCATGGCGACTCCAGCGGCGCGCAAAGTGGTACTGGCAGAGGTACTGCAGTACCGCTGAGAGTAGCGCAGGCGGGAGCCGCCGCAACCCCCCGGAGGGGCGGCCTGGAATACTGGCGGGGTGATCGAGACCACCGCCGCCGACACCCCGCACCTGACGGGCCGCGGGGCGGCACGCCGCTCCGCCCTCTTCGAGGAGCTGGTCGCCCTCCTCGTCGACGAGGGCTTCGCCCGGCTGACGCTCGACGATCTCGCCGCCCGGCTGCACTGCTCGAAGCGGACCCTGTACGGTCTGGCCGGCAGCAAGGAACAGCTGGTCCGCGCGGCGGTCGTGCACTTCTTCCGGCGCGCCACGGCCCGGGTCGAGGCCGTCCTCGCGGCCGCCACCGGCCCGGCCGAGCGGCTCGCCGCCTACCTGCGGGCCGTCTCGGCCGAGCTGGCACCGGTCTCGCCGCGGTTCTTCGACGACGTGGCGGCCTTCGAGCCGGCGGCCGAGGTGTACGAGCGCAACACCCGCGCGGCGGCCGGCCGGGTCCAGCAGCTCATCGAGGAGGGCGTGCGGACCGGCGTCTTCCGCGAGGTGCACGTGACCTTCGCCGCCGACGTCATCTCCTCCGTGATGGTCCGCATCCAGCGGCGCCAGGTCGCCGCCGCGACCGGCCTGGCCGATGCCGAGGCGTACGACCAGCTGGCCGAACTGCTCCTCAGCGGACTCCGGAAGGCCTGAGCCGGACCCCGGGGACGCCTCCGGGACCGGGGACGCCTCCGGCTCCCGGACGCGCACGGGCCCCGCACGCCCACGGGCCCGGAGGCGGTCCCGGCGCGCCCCGCCCGGACGGCCCGGCGCGAATGGCCGGTTTCCACCCCACCCCCTCCGTCACTCCGCGTCCGCGCTCCGTTACCGTGTGCCGCGCCCCTGGCCGATCCGTTCCGAGGAGACCTCCGCGTGGAGCACAGCCGTACCGTTCTCAGAATCCGTGCCGTACTCGCCGCCACGGGCGTCACCGCCGCCCTCACGGCGGCCCCCGCGGCACAGGCCGCGCCCGTCGCGCCCACCGGGGAGCACCGGGCTGCGGCGCACGCCCCCTGCACCGGGGAGTTCCAGGACGACGGCCGGCTCGGGCCGCGGTACCTGCCGAAGAAGAACCAGAAGCCGGTCGGACCGCTGCTCGACGGGTACCACCGGACCGGGAAGCTCTCCCCCGCCGCCTTCCTCAAGAAGTACTGGGAGGGCCCGGCCGACACCGGGGGCTGGAAGTACCCGCCGAACGACGGCTTCGGCGAGGTCAACGGCGAGGTCGACAAGTCCCCCGACCTCCTGACACCGGGCGAGCGCCTGGACCGCTTCGGTTCGGAGTACGGCGGCTACCTGGCCCCCGCGGGCGACGCCTACGCCGAACGGGCGCTGCCCCCGCAGAACCTCAACACCCGTGACGCGGCCGTTCCCTGCGACTACCGCGTGTACGAGGTGAGGCGGGCGTTCGTGGTCTGGGAGGGTTCCGTCGCGCCCTGGTTCGAGCAGCCGGGCGGCGGCCGCCAGATCAAGCTGGACCCGGTCTTCCTCGACCCGGGCGAGGGGCAGCGCCTCAACGTGAAGTGGCTCCTGGACCACGGCTACCTGGCACGGGTTCCCGCGTGACCGACCTCCGCGCGCTGGAGCGGGCGCTCGGCGACGCCGGTGTGCCCGCCGGGTACTACTGGATCGAGGGCGTCCACGAACCGTCCCCCGTCCCGACCGACTTCGCCTACCTGCGGGCGGCGCCGGACGGGAGCGGCTGGGAGACCGGGGTGTACGAGCGGGGCGCGTACGAACCGGTCGCCGTGCACCCCACCGAGGCGGACGCCTGCGCCCACCTCCGGTCCCTCCTGGGCGTCTGACCCGCTCCGGAAGGGCGGCCGGGCGGCGGACCCGTCGCGCGCCGGACGGTGCCGCTCCCGGGCGGCACCGTTTGGCACGCGCGAGGAGCGGGCAGCCGGTCCGCATCCGGCGACGGGGCCGGGGCGACGACGAGGAGACCGCATGAGCGACGGGGGCGCGCCGACGGAAGTCCGCGCGGTGTTCGGGGAGTTCGACACCGACGACGACTGGCGGCTCGATGTGCGCGAGTTCGGCCGTGCCGTGAGGCGGCTGACGGGGCGGGAGCACGACGACGAGGCCCTGCGGCACCTGTTCCGCAAGGCCGACGTCGACGGCGACGGCCTGGTGACGCTCCCCGAGTTCGAGGACTGCCTGAAGCGGCTGTGACCGCCCCGCCACCCCACCGGCCGGGCGGGGGCGGACGGGAGCGGCGGTACGCCCGTGCCGGGAGCGGGGGCGGCCGGCGGGGCGCCGGGCAACGGTCCTGTCGTAGGCGGTGGATACCCTGCGGGGATGAACAACGCGATGTGGGACGCCCTGGCGGCGACCCCCCTTCCGGAGGTGCGGCGCCGCGCGGCCGTCGTGGACGAGCTCACCGGGGTCGAACCGGTGACGGTGCCCGGCGCGTGCCGTCCGGCCTGGAACGACGGCGGCGGCCAGTCCGCGGTCTGGTACTTCGCGGGGGACGGCCGCGTCCTGCTGCTGACCTTCGACCACGAGTCGGAGCTGAACCTGTACGCCGAGGGGGACTTCGCCCTCCAGGAGTCCTTCTACGAGGGCGTCCCCGAGTCCCTCGTCGCCCTGGTCCGCGACCGTCCCGAGAACTACGAGTCGCTGAACCTCACGGACCCCGCGACGGGCCGGACGATCCATTACGCGGGCGGCGTCTTCTGGTACGACGGCGCGCGCTGGCACGTGTCCGACGGCCTGGCGGAGCACTGCCGCCGCGAGGACGTGGACCTCTTCGGCGAGTCCGGCTTCGACTACTGCCTGGACGCCTACCGCTTCGGCCGGGACCTCACCCCGGAGACCGTCGTGGCGGCGCGGGACGAGGACGGCCTGTACGAGGACGAGAAGGAGAGGGAGGCGGACCTCGCCCACGTCCGCGAGGTCTTCGCCCGGCACGCCTGACGCCCGTCCCGTGCCCGGCGGCCTTGGGGCACACCAGTACAGCGGTTGACGCCAAGCCGACGATCTTGGGCGTGCAGCACACGGGGCCGCCCCGCTGGCGGGGGTCGGCAGAAGATCTTTGGTCAGCGTGCTGTTCATAGCCGCGATCTTGCCAAGTGACTCCGACAACGGAGCTCGCTGCCGCCTCGGGACAACTGTCTCCCAGGCCGTACATCCGGAACGGCCGTGTCCTCGTTCGGCTGAGTGGCCGGCTGTCGGAAGAGCCTCCCGCCCCGGCCGTCGCGGGGGCTCCAGCACTGACTCATTGGATCAGGTCGGTATGCGTGTAGCACGTCGGGCAAACGTAGAGCTGCAGATGATTCGCGTCGGAGACCTGGATCCCGGGCGGGTTCGACACGGGGTCGTTGTCGAGCACGGCGACGGCTTGGTCCTCGTGCGGGGTCCAACCCCTTCTGTAGTCACGGCATTCGTCCGAGGCGATGGTCAGCAGCGGATTCATCGCGGCGCCACAGTTGATACAGAACCGGGCGATGGGATCGGTGAGGCCCCAAGGTGCCCATCCACCGACCTTCCAGCCAGGGGCCTCCGACAGCTCGTTCATGTAGAACTCTTGCGGAGCGGCCTCATAGCGATCGTCTATCTCGACTCCGGCCGCCTTCCACAGGCTCCAGTCGCTCAGCTGCTGCCGCAACCCCTCGCCCAACTCCAGAAAGTTGGGGTACTCGGTGACTTGCTCCGGTGCGAGCACGCACGGCTCCGGCAGGTAGCCGTACTGCACCTCGCTCGGCTTGGGCGGCGAGGCAAGGACGTGGGTGACGTCGGCGGCGGTTCGCCAGAACAGCTCGGTCGTGGGCTTGTACTCCGGCGGGTGCTCTGAGGGACACCACAGCACCTGGAGCAGATCGGTCCGTCCGGGCGGCCGCAGCAGGGGCACGTCGCGCACGTACAGCTGGGCCACTGGCAGAAGAGGGGAAACCGGACCTTCGTGCCACTTGTCGCAGTACAGCCACGGCTGGCTGGAGGGCCACAGCAGCGGCCCGCCGACCGAACTGTCGTATGGGGACGGAGAGCCGGGGCGGGGATGCAGCCGGGTCGCCGTGCGGGCCAGCGGGGCCAGCTGAGGGAAGGCCGCGGCCACGTCGAACGGCCGTGGTGGAGTGGTACGGGTGACGTTCACGGCGGCGATATTGCCAGCGGCCTCTGACAATCGGCGGGCGACGGCCCACCGATGCGGCCCAAGCCGGTACGCGTCCGCCGCCCCGGGGATCCGCCCACCGCCGAGCTGCGCGAACGGCTCCAGGCCCAGCCCCACCCGAACGTCTGGCTGCGGCAGTCCCGCCCATGAGCCGACCCGATCCCTGATCACCGGCTCAGCGTTCACCGCTGTACGGATGTGCCCCAAGGCCGGCCGGGGCGGCGGAGGAGTCAGAGGGCCGTGAAGAGGTCCCCGGGCGCCCCGTCCACGACGAACCCGTTGTCGAAGCGGACGCGGACGCGCGGGCGGGGTCCCCGCTCCCGGTGCGCGGTCCACGCCGGTTCCAGGGAAGCGATCTGCTCTTCGAGCCGCTTCCTGCTGTCCGGGGGCATCTGGTGGCCGAAGTCGCCCAGGAGCGACGTGAGCCGTTCGTACTCGCGGACGTCCCGCTCCGGTTCCCGCTCCTCGTCCACCCGCTCGACGGTGCCCTCGGCGCCCGCCCCCAGGGCCAGGAAACAGGCGTCCGTCCCCGGTACGGACCCACCGGCCGGGACGGCCTCTCCGGACAGCCCGAGATCCACCGCCAGCCTCACGCGCCGGCCTTCTTCCCACATCGTCGTTCCTTCGTCCGCGAGACGGCCGGACCGTGCCCGCGTACGCGCGGCACGGTCCCCTGACGGCCATTGTCGCGGGTCGGGCGCGGAGTTCCGGCGCCGCCTCCGGAAGGGCCCCGGAGAGACCGGAAGGACCGGGGGCACCGGAAGGGGCGCGGGAGCCGGAAGGGGCGAAGAATCCGGTTCCCCGCGTTTCGGGAACGGGTTCACGGTTATGCGGATTTCCACCACGGACAGAGGAACGCACGAGAACACGGGAACCCGGAGCCACGGTTTCCCGGAGAGGAGTCACCATGTCGGGCGACGAGAAGATGCGGGCCAAGGGCGAGCAGGTCAAGGGCGCGATCAAGGAGACCACGGGCCGCGCGATCGGCAACGAGCGGATGGCCGGCGAGGGCCGCGCCGAGCGGGCGAAGGGTGACGCCCGCGAGGCCAAGGAGAAGACGAAGGACGCCTTCAGGCACTGAGCCGCAGAACCGGCGCCGCCGCGGACCCCGCACCCGTCCCGGGTGGGGGGCCGCGGCGCGCGTGGAGCCGTACACGAGCGAGGGAGGGGTCCGGATGAGGGCGACCGGGAAGAACAGCGCGACGGCCCGGCGCGGCCCCGTGGCCGTCGGGCGCGATCTGGTGCTCGCGATCGGGCTCACGGGGATATGCGTCGGCGGTCTGGCCCTCTTCTTCAAGACGGCCGAGGCGGCTGAGAGCCGCGGGTCGGGGGTCCCGGCCGCCGTGCTGGTGGCGCTCGCCGCCCTCGGCGCGCTGGCCGTCGGTCTCGCGATGGTCCGGAGGAGCGCGTCGGCCGTCCGCGACCGCCGGGCCCGGCGCCCGGCCGGGCCCGGGACGGTGGCCGGCCCGTACGTCCCCGGCGTGCCCGACACGGCGGGCGCGCCCGGTGAGCCCGTGGTGCCCGACGTCGGGGCCGAGGCCCTGGACCACGCGGCGGTCGACGCGGACGGTTTCGAGCACACGGTGGCCGCGCTCTGCGCCCGGGACGGCTGCACCCCCGTGGAAGTGGTGGGCGGGGCGGGCGACCTGGGCGCCGACGTGATCGCGACGACCGTGGACGGCCGCCGCCTGGTGATCCAGTGCAAGCACTACGCCGAGACCAACCGGGTGGGCTCCCAGGACCTCCAGAGGTTCGGCGGCACCTGTTTCACCGTCCACGGGGCCGACGTGGCCGTGGTCGTGACCACCAGTTCCTTCACCGCGCCGGCCGCCGAGTACGCCGCCACGTGCGGGATCCTCTGTGTCGACGGCGAGGCCCTGACGGCCTGGACCGACCAGACCGCTCCTCCCCCGTGGGACGCGCTCCCGGCGGACCCGGCCTCCCTGGCCGAACCGGCGTGACCTCCCCGGCCGCACCGGCGTGCGGCCCGGCGCCGGCCGCCCCCTCCGCCCGGTGAACAGCGTTACCGGCACCGGCACCTGACACCCCGGCCGGCCGCCCCCGTGTACCGACCCCGGCTACAGCTCCCCGGCCACCGCTTCCCGGGCCGTGTCCCCCGGCCCGCCGGCCGGGTCCGGGGGTCCGTCGTGGTGGATGGGGGTGTGGGCGCCGGCGAGGGGCACCCCGCTGCCGCCCCGGCGGTGGGCGACGATCTCGGCGCCGATCGACAGGGCGGTCTCCTCCGGCGTACGGGCGCCGAGGTCCAGGCCGATCGGGGAGCGCAGGCGGGCGAGTTCGGCCTCGGTGACGCCGGCCTCGCGCAGCCGTTCGTTGCGGTCCTCGTGGGTGCGGCGGGAGCCCATGGCGCCGACGTAGGCGACGGGGAGCCGGAGGGCCACTTCGAGCAGGGGCACGTCGAACTTGGCGTCGTGGGTGAGGACGCACAGCACGGTCCGTCCGTCGAGTCCGCCCGCGGCGGAGGCGGCCTCCAGATAGCGGTGGGGCCATTCGACCACGATCTCGTCGGCCTCGGGGAAGCGGGTCCGGGTGGCGAAGACGGGCCGCGCGTCGCAGACGGTGACGCGGTAGCCGAGGAACTTCCCCACCCGTACGAGCGCGGACGCGAAGTCGACGGCACCGAAGACGATCATGCGCGGGGCCGGGACCGAGGACTCGACCAGGAGGGTCAGCGGCTGCCCGCAGCGGCTGCCGTCCTCGCCGATCTCCACGGTGCCGGTGCGGCCCGCGTCGAGCAGCGCGCGGGCCGCACCGGCCGCGGCGCGGTCCCGTGCCGGGGGGCCGCCGAGACTTCCCTCGTACGAGCCGTCGGGGCGGACCAGGAGCGCGCGCCCGAGCAGGCCGTCCGGACCGGCGACGATCCGCGCCAGGGCCGCCGTCTCCCCCGCCGCGGCGGCCGCGAGCGCGGCGGGGACGACTCCGCCGCGGACCGGGGAGACGAGGACGTCGATGGTCCCGCCGCAGGTCAGACCCACCGCGAAGGCGTCCTCGTCGCTGTAGCCGAAGCGCTCGGCGACGGTCCGGCCGTCGTCGAGCGCCTGGACGCAGAGGTCGTACACCGCGCCCTCCACGCACCCCCCGGAGACCGATCCGATCGCCGTGCCCCCGCCGTCGACGGCGAGGGCGGCGCCCGGCTGCCGGGGGGCGCTGCCGCCGACCGCCACCACGGTGGCGACGGCGACGTCGCGCCCCTGCCCGACCCACCGGTGCAGCTCTTCGGCGATGTCCAGCATCTCGGTTCTCCTCGGGAGGTGCGGGAGGGCCGCCGGGCGTCAGCCGACGCCGAACCAGCCCTCGATCGGATGGATGGCGAAGTACACGAGGAAGATCGCCGTCAGGGCCCACACGAAGGCGCCCACCTCCCGCACCTTCCCCTGTGCCGTCTTGATCACCGCGTAGGAAATGACACCGGCGGCGACGCCCGTCGTGATGGTGTAAGTGAACGGCATCAGGACCACGGTGAGGAACACCGGGATCGCCACGGAGCGGTCGCCCCAGTCCACGTGCCGGGCGTTCTGCATCATCATCGAGCCGATGACGACCAGGGCGGCGGCGGCGACCTCCTGCGGCACGATCGCGGTCAGCGGGGTGAAGAAGAGGCAGAGGGCGAAGAACCCGCCGGTGACCACGGAGGCCAGGCCCGTGCGGGCGCCCTCGCCGACGCCGGTGGCGGACTCCACGAAGACCGTCTGGCCCGAGGCGCCGCCCACGCCGCCGACGATCCCGCCGGCGCCGTCGATGAAGAGGGCCTTGGAGAGGCCGGGCATGCGGCCCTGTTCGTCGGCGAGCTTCGCCTCGGTGCCGACGCCGAGGATGGTCGCCATGGCGTCGAAGAAGCCGGCGAGCACCAGGGTGAAGACGATCATGGTGATCGTGAGGTAGCCGACGTCGCCCCAGCCGGTGAAGGACACCTTTCCGAAGAGCGAGAAGTCCGGTGCGGAGACCGCGCCGCCACCGAGTTCCGGCGGACCGGAGAACCACGCCTTGGCGGGTATGTCGGCGACCGCGTTGACGATCACCGCGACGACCGTTCCGGCGACGATGCCGATGAGGAGCGCGCCGGGGACGTTGCGGGCCTGGAGCGCGAAGATCAGCAGCAGGGTGACGGCGAAGATCAGGACGGGCCAGCCCTGGAGCTCACCGGCCGGGCCGAGGGTGACGGGGCCGCCGCCCGGGGCGGGGTTCTCGTGCACGAAACCGGCCTTCACGAAGCCGATGATCGCGATGAAGAGGCCGATGCCGATGGTGATGGCGTGCTTCAGGGCGAGCGGGATCGCGTTCATCACCATCTCGCGGAGGCCGGTGACGACCAGGAGACAGATCACCGCGCCGTAGACCACGGACATGCCCATGGCCTGCGGCCAGGTCATGACGGGGGCGACCTGGGAGGCCATCACGCCGGAGACGCTCAGGCCGGCGGCCAGGGCGAGCGGCACCTTGCCCCAGAAACCCATGAGGAGGGTCGTCACGGCGGCCGTGAGGGCGGTGGCGGTGATGAGCGCCGGCTGGCCGAGCAGGTTCCCCTCGACGTCCTTGCCGCCGAGGATCAGGGGGTTGAGGAGGAGGATGTACGCCATCGCCATGAAGGTGGTGACGCCGCCGCGCACCTCCGTGGCGACGGTGGAGCCTCTCTCCGAGATGTGGAAGTACCGGTCGAGCCAGGACCTTCCCGCGGGGTTGCGCGAGCCGGGGCCCGCGTCCTCCGCGGTGGTCCTGGGCTCCACTGACGACTGGGTCATGGGGCCTGCTCCCAAGGTTCAAAGGGGCACCCGCGCCGGGCTCCGGAGGGTTCCGGTCCGTCGAAGAGCGCGGGATTCGGGATGGTGCGTGGCCGCACGACCCGGGGGACGGCCCGGGGCGGACGGGGTGGTGCGGACTCCGGGCGGTACGGGCGGGGAAGGGTGGCGTCCCCGGGACGAGCCGTACCGCCCGGAGGCGTCTACTGGGTGCCGGTGAGCGCTTCGGGGCGGACCGGCACCCTGGTCAGCTCCCGTCCCGTCGCGTCCCGGATCGCCGCGAGGACGGCCGGGGTGGACGACAGGGTCGGGGCCTCGCCGACTCCCCGCAGGCCGTACGGCGCGTGGGGGTCGGCGAGTTCGAGCACGTCGACCGGGAGGTCCGGCGTGTCGAGGATCGTCGGGATCAGGTAGTCCGTGAAGGAGGGGTTGCGCACCTTCGCGGTCTCCGGGTCCACGACGATCTCCTCCATCAGCGCGATGCCCAGGCCCTGGACGGTGCCGCCCTGGATCTGGCCGACGGTGGAGAGCATGTTGAGCGCCCTGCCCACGTCCTGGGCGGTGGCGAGTTCGACGACCTTGACCAGGCCGAGCCCGGTGTCCACCTCGACCACCGCGCGGTGCGCGGCGAAGGCGTACTGGACGTGGCCGCCGCCCCGGCCGGTGACCGGGTCGAGGGGGACGGTCGGGCGGTGGCGGAACTCCCGCACGACGTCGATCGGGTCCTCGCCCTCCAGGACGTCGACCAGGGTCGCGAGGACCTCGCCGTCGCCGGTGACGATCCCGCCGTCCGCCAGGAGGAGCCCGGCGGCCGCCCAGGCGGGGTGGCGGGCACCGTTCTTGCGGCGGGCGATCTCCAGGACCTCCTCGCGGACGGCCTCGCACGCCTTCTTCACCGCGCCGCCGGTCATGTACGTCTGCCGGGAGGCGGACGTCGAACCGGCGGACCCGACCCGGGTGTCGGCGGGCTGGATGGTCACCCGGGCGACGCCCAGCTCCGTGCGGGCGATCTGGGCGTGCACGGTGACGCCGCCCTGCCCGACCTCCGCCATGGCCGTGTGGACGGTGACGACGGGTTCGCCGTTGACGGCCCGGAGGACCACGCGGGCGGTCGAGTAGTCGTCGAAGCCCTCGGAGAAGCCGACGTTCTTGATGCCGACGGCGTAGCCGACGCCCCGGACGACGTCCTCGCCGTGGGTGGTGTGGGAGAGGCCGCCGGGCAGCGCGCGGACGTCCGCGTCCTCGCCGGCGGTCTCCCACTGGCGCTCGGGCGGCATCGGGCGCTCCTTGACCCGGCGCAGCAGTTCGGCGACCGGGGCGGGCGAGTCGACGACCTGGCCGGTGGGCATGACCGTGCCCTGCTCCATGGCGTTGATCCGCCGGAACTCCACCGGGTCCATGCCGAGTTCCTTCGCGAGCCGGTCCATCTGCGCCTCGTACGCGAAGCACGCCTGGACGGCGCCGAAGCCGCGCATGGCGCCGCAGGGCGGGTTGTTGGTGTAGAGGGCGAGCGCCTCGATCTCGACGGCGTCGATCGCGTACGGTCCGGCGCCGAGCGAGGCCGCGTTGCCGACGACGGCCGGGGAGGACGAGGCGTAGGCGCCGCCGTCGAGGACGATCCGGGCCCTGAGGTGGGTGAGCCGGCCGTCCCTGGTGGCGCCGTGCTCGTAGTGGAGTCTGGCCGGGTGGCGGTGGACGTGGCCGAAGAAGGACTCGGAGCGGTCGTAGACGATCTTGACGGGTCTGCCGGTGCGGAGCGCCAGGAGGCAGGCGTGGATCTGCATCGACAGGTCCTCGCGGCCGCCGAAGGCGCCGCCGACGCCGGAGAGCGTCATGCGGACCTTCTCCTCGGGCAGGCCGAGGACGGGGGCGATCTGGCGCAGGTCGGAGTGGAGCCACTGGGTGGCGACGTAGAGGTCCACGCCCCCGTCCTCGGCGGGTACGGCGAGGCCGGACTCCGGGCCGAGGAACGCCTGGTCCTGCATGCCGAAGACGTAGTCGCCCTCCACGATCACGTCGGCCCGCCGCCGGGCCTCCGCCACGTCGCCGCGCACGACCGGCTGGCGGCGCACGACGTTGGGGTGCGGGACGTGACGGGCGTGGTGGTCGTCGCGGTCCCCGTGGAGCAGCGGCGCGCCGGGGGCGAGGGCGGACGCCTCGTCGGTGACGAGGGGCAGTTCCTCGTACACGACCTTGATCCTGGCGGCGGCGCGGCGGGCGGTCTCCGGGTGGTCGGCGGCGACCAGGGCGACCGGTTCGCCGTGGTGGCGGACCCGGCGGTGGGCGAGGACGGGGGTGTCCCGGATCTCCAGGCCGTAGTGCTTCGTCGCGGTCGGCAGGTCGTCGTGGGTGAGGACGGCGTGCACGCCGGGGGTCGCGAGGGCCTCGGAGACGTCGAGGGAGACGATCTCGGCGTGGGCGACGGTGGAGCGGAGGGTCCGGCCCCACAGCATGTCCTCGTGCCACATGTCGGAGGAGTACGCGAATTCGCCGGTGACCTTGAGGACGCCGTCGGGGCGGAGCGTGGATTCGCCGATGCCGCCCCCGGTGTGGTGCTGGGTGACGTGCGCGGGCGTGCCGGCGGGCACGGTGCGGGTGGTCCGCTTCATGTCCGGTCCGTCCCTCCCCGGCGGGCGGCCGCCAGGCGGACCGCGTCGAGGATCTTCTCGTAGCCCGTGCAGCGGCACAGGTTGCCGGAGAGGGCCTCGCGGATGTCCTGGTCGGACGGGTCGGGCAGCCTCTCCAGGAGTTCGTCGGCCGCGACCAGCAGGCCGGGGGTGCAGAAGCCGCACTGGACGGCGCCGGTGTCGAGGAACGCCCGCTGGACGGGGCTCAGTTCGACGCCCTCGCCGGTCTGCGAGTCCTGAACGGGCCCGGCCTCCCGCTTCCCGGCCGTGCCCGTCGGGGCGGCCGGGGCGCCGCCTTCCCGGCGGGCCTTCTCGCGCCGCCCGGCGAACTCCGCCAGGCCCTCGACGGTGAGGATCTCGCGGCCCTCCGCCTGGCCGGCGGCGACGAGGCAGGAGCAGACGGGCACGCCGTCGAGGCGGACCGTGCAGGAGCCGCACTCGCCCTGCTCGCAGGCGTTCTTGGAACCGGGCAGCCCCAGCCGTTCGCGCAGGACGTGGAGGAGGGACTCGCCCTCCCAGACCCCGTCGGCCACCTGCGGGCGCCCGTTGACGGTGAAGGCGACGCGCATCGTCATGCGGCCCCCTCGGACGCGCGGCCGGTGCCGCGGTACCGCTCGCAGGCCCAGCCGAGCTGGCGGCGGGCCATGACGCCGACCGCGTGACGGCGGTACCGGGCGGTGGCCCGGACGTCGTCGATCGGGTCGGTGGCACCGGCGCAGAGGTCGGCGAACCGCCGCGCGACCGACGGGGCGACGGCCCCGCCGCCGTCCCAGAAGCCGCTCTCCTCCAGGGCCGCGTTCAGGAACGCCTCGGCCGCTTCGGCGCGGACCGGGGTCGGCGCGGCGGAGCCGATGCCGGTGCGCACGGTCCGGGTCTCCGCGTGGAGGGCCAGGCCGAAGGCGCAGACGGCGATGACCATCGCGTTGCGGGTGCCGACCTTGGAGTACTGCTGGGGGCCGTCCGCCTTCCTGATGTGGACGGCCCTGATGAGTTCGTCCGGCGCGAGGGCGTTGCGCTTCACGCCCGTGTAGAACGCGTCGATCGGGATGAGGCGGCTGCCGCGCACCGAGGCGGCCTCGACCTCGGCGCCCGCGGCGAGCAGGGCCGGGTGGGCGTCCCCGGCGGGCGAGGCGGTGCCGAGGTTGCCCCCGACGCCGCCGCGGTTGCGGATCTGCGGGGAGGCGACCGTACGCGAGGCGAGCGCCAGGCCCGGCAGCTCGGCCCGCAGGTCCTCCATGATGCGGGTGTACGGGACGCAGGCGCCGAGGCGGACGGTCTCCTCGCCGACCTCCCACTCGCGCAGCGGTCCGATCCGGTTCAGGTCCAGCAGGTACTCGGGACGCCTCCGGTCGAAGTTGATCTCGACCATGACGTCGGTGCCACCCGCGATGGGCACGGCCGTGGGGTGCTCGGCCTTGGCGGCGAGCGCTTCCTCCCAGTCGGCGGGGCGAAGGAAGTCCATGGGGGTTCTCTTCCCGTGGTTCTGGAGATCGGGGGGACGGGCCCGGAGAGACGACCGGCCCTCGGCTTCGGTTCATGTGCTGTTCACGCGGTGTGTGACCCAGTACACAAGTCCACGATCGCCCGGGTGCAGTCACCGAAAACATGAAGGAGTTGGCTGGGGTCCGTCGTCGTCTTGTAGATTCGAACGAAAGACGGAAAAGACGGAAAGCGGCGGCCTCACCGTTTCCCCCCGGAAACGCGGGCACCGCCGCACCGTCCCCTATGCGACACCCACCACCACTGACGAGAAGGACGGCGGCGACACCATGCGGCTGCGCGCACTGCTGGAGAACGACGCGCTGGGGCTGCGCCTGCTCGGCGGCGAGGACGAGATGGACCGCACCGTCCGGGGCGTGATGACGACGGACCTCAAGGACCCCAGCCGGTACCTGTCCGGCGGCGAACTGGTCCTCACCGGTCTCGCCTGGCTGCGGGAGCCGGCCGACGCCGAGCCCTTCGTCCGCATCCTGACCTCGGCGGGGGTGGCCGCCCTCGCGGCGGGCGAGGCGGAACTCGGGGACGTTCCCGACGCTCTCGTACAGGCGTGTTCGCGCCACCGGCTGCCGCTCTTCGGGGTCAACGAGTCCGTTGCGTTCGCGACGATCACCGAGCACGTCGTCCGGCAGGTCTCCGGCGAGCGGGCCGGGGACCTGGCGGCCGTCGTGGACCGGCACCGGCGCCTGATGACCTCCGGCCCGGCGGGCGGCGGCCCCGAGGTCGTCCTCGACCTGCTCGGCTCCGACCTGGACCTGCGGGCCTGGGTCCTCTCCCCCACCGGCCGCCGTATCGCGGGCGCCGGGGAGCCCCTGGACGGCGGGCTCGCCGCCACCCTGGCCGGTGAGCACCTGGCCGCCGCGCGAAGCGGCCGGCGCGGACCGCACCGGGTGACCCGCGGCGGTACGACGTACTCGCTCTTCCCGATCCGCAACACCGGCCGGGGAGCCGCCCCGGTCCCCCGGGACGCGCGCGAGACGGTCCTCTCGGACTGGCTGCTCGCCGTGGAGGCGGACGCCGGGGACTGGCCGGCCGCCCGGCTGGACCTGCTCCAGGGCGTCACCCAGCTGATCGCGGTCGAGCGGGACCGGCGCGACGCGTCCCGCGCGGTGCGGCGCCGGCTCGCCCAGGAGGTCCTGGAGCTGGTGCAGACGGGCGCCGCGCCCGCCGAGATCGCGGCCCGGCTGCGGGTGGCCGCCCCGGTGCTGCTGCCCGGTCTGGGCACGGCGCCGCACTGGCAGGTGGTCGTCGCCCGGGTGGAGTGGGAGCAGGAGGCGGGGCAGGGTCCCGCCGCGGACAACGGACCGGTCGCGCAGGCGCTCCTGGAGGAGATCCTGGTCGACCCGGCGGCCGTCGGCGCCGACTCGGCCGACCGGATAGCCGTCGCCCACAGCGGGGACGAGGCCGTCGCGCTGGTCCCGCTGGCCTCCGGACCGGCGCCGGACGGCGGGGACGGCGGCCGGACGCCCGCCGTCGGCCTGCACGCGGACGCGCTGCTGGCCGCCGTACGGGCTCCGCTCTCCGCGGGCCTCGCCGACGACGGGCGCCTCACCCTGGGCGTCAGCGCGGCGGTGCACTCGGCGGAGGGGCTGCGGGGGGCCCTGGAGGAGGCCCGGCACGCCCGCCGGGTCGCCGCCGCCCGGCCGGGCCGGGTCTGCGCGGCCGGCCACCACGAGCTGGCCTCGCACGTACTGCTGCTGCCGTTCGTGCCGGACGACGTCCGCCGGGCGTTCACGGCCCGTCTGCTCGACCCGCTGCGCGACTACGACCGGCGCCACCGGGCGGAGCTGATCCCGACCCTGGAGGCGTTCCTGGGCTGCGACGGTTCCTGGACGCGCTGCGCGGCCCGTCTCCACCTGCACGTGAACACGCTGCGGTACCGGGTGGGCCGGATCGAGCAGCTCACCGGCCGCGACCTGTCCCGCCTGGAGGACAAGCTCGACTTCTTCCTGGCGCTGCGGATGAGCTGAGGCGCTCCCCGGAGGAGGGTCCGGGAGGACCGCGCGGACTCGCGGAGCCCCCGGGGGCTCGCGGCGGGTTCGGGAAGGACTCGGCGGGTTCGGGGAGGGCCCGGAAAATCATCCGGGAATTCACTCCTTCGGAGGAGTCCGAAGGAGTGGTGTCCGGGCTGGTGGGACCCGTCGGCGGGGACGGCCGACGGGTCCTCCCGAGGGCCGGGTCCCGGGCCCTGCGGCGACCTGACGGGTCCTCGGAAGCGTCCCCGGGCACGCTCTCCGCACCGGTCACCCCCTTGTGAAATCTTTCACCCGACCCCTTGGCCGGGTGCTGCCCTTCGTGCTGAGATGCGGGTCTACTCAACAGCTCGATGGCGCGCTCGGGGAGGGCAATGTGGCGGACACCGCCATGTCTGGTTCCGAATCAAGGGGCGGCGAAAAACCGTCCCTCGCCCACGACGGGGAGACGCCCGTGGAGACCGCCGTGTGGCGGCTCCGCTCCCGGGGCTGCTGGACGGACGCGGCCGCCCTGCTCGCGCCGCGCGCCGCCGAACCGGCCGCGGCGCTCGAACGGGCCGCGCTCCTCATCGAGCGCTGCCTCTACACGGAGAAGGGCTGGGCCGACGCGGAGGAGGCCCTCCGGACGGCCGAGGCGGTCGCCCGTACCGACGAGGAACGCGGGGCGGCCGCCTGCGAACGCGGTTACCTCGCCTACGCGTCCACCCTGCTCGGGGTGCGCGACCGGGCCGACGAGGCCCGGATGGCGCTCGGCCGGGCGGCGGCGCTGATCGCCCCCTCCGCCGACGGCCGGCCGCTGCTCGACTTCCGGCGCGGGCTGATCGCGCAGAACCTCGGCGACTCCCCGCAGGCGGCCCTGGCCGCGTACCGCAGGGCGCACGCGGGGGCGACCGCCCAGGGGGACTCGCTGCTGCTCTCCTCCACCTGGCGGCACCTCGCCGGACTGGCCCTGAGGGAAGGCGAGGTGGCGGAGGCCCGGCACGGTTTCGCGGAATCCCTGCGCATCCGGGAGGAGTTGGGCTACCTCGTCGGTACGGCCCCGGCCCTCACCGCCCTGGCCACCACGGAGACGGAGCCGGAGGCCGGGCGCCTGCGGGCCGAGGCACGGCGCCTGTTCCGCCTGCTCGGCGGCGTCCCCACCTGGCTGGCCTCCCAGCTGATTCCACGCCCGGCCACCTGAAAAGGCCGCTGCCGGAAGGCGCTTGACCGCTCGTCACCCGTTCGGCGCGAGGCAGAGGAGACTCTCGTCCGTGCCGACGAGGAGGGAACCGGCTCCGGTGACGGCGACGGCGCGGACCGGGGGTCCCGGCCGGACGGAGAGCGTCGGGCCGCCCTCCGTCCGGTGGAGCTCCACGAGGCCGTCGCCCCACGCCACCGCGACCAGGGGGCCGTCCGGGGTCTCCGCCGCGTGCAGGGAGACCACCGGCGAGGGACGTGCGGCGAGGGGTTCGGGGCGGGGGTCCCGGCCCGGCGTCCAGAGCCGTACGGTCCCGTCGGCACCGCCGGAACAGACGAAGGGGGTCGCGGAGCCGACCGCCGTGACCGCGGTGACCCGGCCGCTGTGGGAGGCGGCCTGGTGGAGGCCGGTGAGACCGAAGGCGTGCACGGAACCGAGCCGGTCCCCCACCACCACCGAACCGGCGACGGCCGCCAGGGCCGTGCCCGGGTGACGGGCCAGGGTCGCGGAGACCGCCTCGGTGAGGCGTTCCAGGTACGGGGGGCGGGGCGCCGCTCCCCGTACGACGTGCAGCCTGCCCCGGTCGTCCAGGAGCAGCACCGTGCCGTCCGGCGCGGGCGCCAGGGCCGCGATCCGGCCGGGGACGGTGTGCGCCAGGCGCCCGGCGGAACCGGCGTCCGACTCGTGGAGCAGGCGTACGGTGCCGGTGCGGTCGCCCACGAGCAGGGTGCCCTCCAGCGGCCCGCCCGCCGCGCCGAGGACGGTGACGGGGCCCGGCCAGGGCGGGGTCAGGTCGCCCCGGTGACGGGCCCACCGGAGCCGCCAGGGCGCCGTCCGCGCGAGGTCCGCGAGGGCGGGGCGCAGCCGGGGGTCGGCCCCGTCGCCGAGGGCGGCGAGCAGGATCAGGGCCCGGTCCGCCGGGGCCTGGTCGCGGCAGAGCGACTGGCCGGCCCGCATCCAGGCGGTCCGGAGGCCGCCGTGGTCACCGGCGGACCCGCCGGGGCGGCCGGACGGTTCGGGCCCGTCGGGGGTGCCGGGCACACCGGCGGGCGCGGCGCCCGTGACGTACGCCGTGGTGACGAGGAGCGGGTCCGCGACGCAGACGGCCACCGGATCGGAGAGGTCCGGCGGCGGTCCGGCGGGCCCCACGGGTATGCCGGGGGCGGCGGGGGCGGGATCGCCGCCGAGGTCCACGAGGGCGACGCCGCGCGCGGAGCGCGGGGCGGCGGGGGCGGGGAGCCCGCCGCGGGTCTCCACCACGAGGCGGACCCGCCCCACGTCCGCGAGTTCCGCGATCAGCCGGGTGAGCGCGGCGGGTTCGGCGGCGGCGTGCAGGTCGGTGAGGAGCAGGACGGGCCGGCCCGTGGACCGGGTCTCGCCGGTGGCGAGGACATCGACGAGTTCGTCCGCCGACCGGGCCACGACGCCGAGGCGGTCCGCGACGGTCCAGGCCGCGCCGAGCGCGCTCTGTCCGGCCAGCGGGACGAGGACGCGGGCGGGACGGCGGCGGGCACGGGCGGAGCGGGGGGCGTGTGCGGCGAGCCGGTGGAGCAGGGCGGTCTTGCCGCTGCCGGGGGCGCCGGTGACGAGGCAGAGCGGGGGCGCGCCGGGATCGGTGAGCCAGCCGAGCAGGGCGTCGGCCCCGGCTTCCGCGTCGGCGGCGGGCCGGCGTCCGTCCCGGGCCGGGGGCGGGGTCGCGGACGGCATGGGGACACCTCACGGGCGGCACGGTGCGAACGGCTGACGTCCACGACCTTAGTCGCCCGGCCCCGGGAAGCCTCCCGCCGTCCGGGCCGGGGGTGCGGGGAAGCCCCTCGGAGAACCGGCCGACGCACGGATCACATGTCCCCGGGGGCGCCCCGCGCACGGACGGAGACGTCGCCCGAACGGGGCTTCACGATCGCCGGGCAGGAGTTCCACAGCTCCACCCCGGCCGTGATCAACTCCCGTACCGCGCCCCGCTCGTCGGGAGTCCACGCGGAGCACTCGTCCCCGAACAGTTTCTCGTAGGCGCTGTCGTGCGCCGCGCCCTGCCGGGGCAGCCGGTGGACCTCACCGATTCCCCGGGCCAGATCCTCGAAGAAGTTCCACGCCTCCAGCAGCACGCCCGGGGGAACGCGTCGGCGCACCGGGTCCTCCAGCCAACGCTGGACACGGACGAGCTCCAACGTGCCGGCCTCGGAAGTGACCGGTCTCCGTCCCCGCCGGCTCGCATACATCCGTGCCTGCCGGACGGTCACGAACACCGGTACCCGACGGCGATCGGCTTCCGGCAACGCCGGCACCCGATCGGGTTCGTCGTCCCCGCCACCGATCCACAGGACCACCCCGGCGCGGTCGGGCCCCCGCACCCGATACGCGTAGAGCCTCCCGCCCCCACCACGGCGCCCGGCCGCGAACACGTCCGCCCTCCCTGTCTCCGCCACCCGCGCACACTGGCACGACCCGTGCGAACCGTCGCGGGATTTCTCCGCGGGGGCCGGCGTCGTCGAGAACCCGGAGATGCCCTCACCCGGCCGACGATCCGGCACGGTTCTAGTACTCCGAACCCGTGAAGTGCTCCCGTACCAGCGACTGGACGACCGTCAGGTCCTGGGCGGCCAGCGCGTCGAGCAGGGCGGTGTGTTCGGCGGCGTCCGCGACGAGCACGCCGTGGCGGAGGGCCGGGGCGCTGAGCAGGGGCCACTGGGACCGGCGGTGGAGGTCGTCGGCGACGACGAGCAGCTGGTCGTTCCCGGCGAGGGAGAGGACGGCCCGGTGGAAGGCCCGGTCGGTCTCGGCGTAGTGGGCGCGGTCGCCCCGGGCGGCGGCGGTCGCGGTGGCCTCGGCCAGCGGACGCAGCGCGGCCCAGCGGGCGGCCGGAACGGTGCGGGCGAGCCGCAGCATGACGGGGACCTCGATGAGCGCGCGGATCTCGGCCAGCTCGGCCAGTTCGCGGGAGGTGCGTTCGACGACGCGGAAGCCCCGGTTCGGCACCACCTCGACGGCGCCCTCGACGGCCAGGCGCTGCATGGCCTCGCGGACGGGGGTCGCGGAGACGCCGAAGCGCTCCGCGAGGACCGGGGCCGAGTACACCTCGCCGGGGACCAGTTCGCCGCCGACGAGGGAGGCGCGGAGGGCGTCGAGGACCTGCTCCCGGACGGAGTGCCGCCGTACGGCCGGGTGGGCGGGGACGGCCGGGCCGTCCTCCTGCGGGCGCGCGTCCCGGGTGCCGTGCCGCGTCCCGCCGTCCCGGACGGGCCACGGTTCCGCGCCCCGGCTCTGGTCCGGGAGGCGTACGGGCGTCTCGCGCACGGTTCCGGCGGGTCCCGCGTGCGCGGGGCGCGCGGCCCCGGCGGAGGGCGGGAACGGGCTCTCCGTCTCCCGCTCGCGCGCCGCGCCCTGCTCCACCCGGGTCCTCCCGTGACCTCGTACCGGTCCCGGCTCGCGTCGCGCGGGTCCCCCGTGCACCATAGGCGAACGGACCGGCACCCGGGACACGAGGGACCCCGCAGGTCGGAGCGGTGCGTCGGTGGTGAGACACCCGACCGAATCAGGTAAGGTAAGGCTTACCTGCCAACGCTCGCGATTCGGTGGTCCGCATGACCGTCCCCACCCTGCTGCCCGCCCCGCCCGCCTCTCCCGTCGCGGCCTCCTACGCCCGCCTCGCCGAGGTCTTCCCGTACCTGCGGGTGGAGGAGCACGCCCGCGGCGCATCGCTGCCGCACGGCGAGGGATGGGTGGACGCGGAGGCGCTCGCGGCCGGTGGCGCCGCGCTCGACGCCTTCCTGGCCTGGGACGACGAGCAGGTGCTGCGCGACTACGGCACCCGGGGCCGCCCCGACGTCGTCGCCGGCTTCGGACTGCACCGCTACGCCTGGCCCGCCTGCCTGCTCGTCACCGTCCCGTGGTTCCTGGAGCGCCGGGTGCCCCGGCTCCCGGTCCGGAACGTGGCCTTCCACCGGACGCTCGGACGTCTGGCGGTCCGGATCGAGGAGTTCGCCTGCCTGCCGGACGATCCCGCCGCGGCCCTGCCCGGCGCCCGGGTCGTCCCCGGCGAGGAGGCGCTGCGGGCCGAGGTGCGCTCGTCGCTCGCCGAGCACTTCGAGGCGGTCCTCGACGGCTTCGGCTCCCGGATGCGCCGGGGCCGCCGGGCCCTGTGGGGGATGGCCACGGACGAGATCGTGGAGGGCCTCTGGTACGTCGGCACCCTGCTCGGCGAGGAGCGGCGGGCGAGGGACGAGCTGGAACTCCTCATGCCCGGCACCGTCAAGCCCCACAAGCCGTACGCGGGTTCCGCCGGCTTCCGCGACCTTCCCGGCACCGAGGGGCCGGAGGGCGGTCCGCTCACCACCCGCGACCGGGCCACCTGCTGCTTCTTCTACACGCTGCGCCCCGAGGACACCTGTGTGACCTGCCCGCGCACCTGCGACGCCGAGCGGGTCCGCCGGATGAGCGCCACCGCCTGAAACGCCCCGTCGGCCGCGCGACGATTCACGCCACCCGGAAGGGTGATGCGAATCGAACCCAACCCCCTTTCCCTGAGCAGGCGTTCGACCAGGACGTCCTCATTCGCATGGCTCGACACCCCGATGGCGTGCACTTGCCCGGAAACACCGTGGGTGCCCCGCGAGGTCCGCCAGTATGGGCGGCCAAACGCCCTGACGCGATGCAAGGGACACCGCATGAGACTGACCGACATATCGCTGGACTGGCTGCTCCCGGGCGGCGTGATGGTCGCCGGAGTCCTGACGGCGGTGGCGGTGCTCGCGCGCGGGAAGCGCGCCGGTGACCAGGCCCCGGCCGAGGACTCCTGGGAACGCAGCGAGGAGCGCCGCAGGCGCAAGGAGGCCGTCTACGGGTTCGCCTCGTACGGCCTGCTCTTCTGCTGCGCGGCCGTCGCGGCCGCGCTCTCCTTCCACGGCCTCGTGGGCTTCGGCCGGCAGAACCTCAACCTCTCCGGGGGCTGGGAGTACCTCGTGCCCTTCGGCCTCGACGGGGCGGCCATGTTCTGTTCGGTGCTCGCGGTCCGCGAGGCCAGCCACGGCGACGCGGCCCTCGGCTCGCGCCTGCTCGTCTGGCTGTTCGCGGGCGCGGCGGCCTGGTTCAACTGGGTGCACGCGCCCCGGGGCATCGGCCACGACGGGGCTCCGCACTTCTTCGCGGGCATGTCCCTCTCGGCGGCGGTCCTCTTCGACCGGGCGCTGAAGCAGACGCGCCGGGCCGCGCTGCGCGAACAGGGCCTGGTGCCCCGTCCGCTGCCGCAGATCCGGATCGTCCGCTGGCTGAGGGCCCCCCGGGAGACCTTCGCGGCCTGGTCCCTGATGCTCCTGGAGGGCGTACGGACCCTGGACGAGGCGGTCGACGAGGTGCGCGAGGACCGGCGGGAGAAGGAGCAGAACCGGATGCGCAGGAGGGACCAGGTCAAGCTGGACCGGGCCCGGCTCCGGGCGATCAACCGTCAGCACCGCGCCTTCGGGCTCGGCCGCGGCGGCGACCGGGGCGAGATGGCGGCCCTGAACGCCACGGCCCCTTCGGGGGCGGTGCCGGCCCCGGGTTCCGGGCCGGGCTCCACGACGGCCGCCGTCCAGGCGCCCGTCGTGGAGCCCGCCATAGCGGACCCCGGACAACTGCCGCTCCGCTCCCGGCCGTCCCTGCAAGCCGTGAAGGGCGATGAGCCCCGGACGGGAGACCCCCGGACGGTGGACCCCACCGCCGAGGACGACACCCAGGCGCTGCCCCGCCTCGACTCCCTGGAGCGCAAGCTCAAGGACCTGGAGCAGCAGTTCGGCTGAGCACGGGAACGGAAGAACGCGAGGAGCGGGGCCGTCCTCGGACGGTCCCGCTCCTCGCGCGTTCCCGCCGCCCGCCCGGACGCGTCGGGTGCGTGGCGCGACCGCTCACGCGGCCTCGCCGCTCAGTTCGAACCACACCACCTTGCCCGTCCCCTGGTCCTCGACGCCCCAGGAGTCGGCAAGGGACCGGACGAGGACGAGCCCCCGTCCGTTCGTGCCGTCGTCGGCGGGCGGGGCGGGCGGCGTCCTCAGCCCCGGGACGAAGTCGCGCACCTCGACCCTCAGTTGCTCGGGGACGACCGTCGCGGTCACGACGGCCCCGTGGTCGGTGTGGACCAGGGCGTTGGTCACCAGTTCACTGGTGAGCAGCTCGGCCACGTCGGAGGCGCCCGGCCCGCCCCACTTCCCCAGCAGTTCGCGCAGGGCGTGCCGCACCTCCGGAACGGCGGCGAGATCCGCGCATCCCACCTTTCTGAGCAGTTGAGTCGGCTGCCGTGCCTCCCCGGTCATGTCCCCCCACCCGTGGTCGCGTCGAACAGGCTCACGGGGATGCATGCCCCGCAGGGCCGCCGACACACATGGAGTGGTCGCGGAGGGTCAGGGCCTGGGTACGTTCCGCAGGTTCGAGCGGGCCATCTGGAGCATCCGCCCCACTCCGCCGTCCAGGACCATCTTGCCGGCGGAGAGCGCGAAGCCGGTGACCATGTCGGCCTTGATCTTCGGCGGGATGGAGAGGGCGTTGGGGTCGGTGACGACGTCCACCAGGGCCGGCCCCTTGTGCCTGAACGCCTCCTTGAGGGCGCCCGCGAGCTGCTTGGGCTTCTCGACCCGGACGCCGTAGGCCCCGGCGGCGCGGGCGATGGCGGCGAAGTCCGGGTTCCTGTTCGTCGTCCCGTACGAGGGGAGCCCGGCGACCATCATCTCCAGCTCGACCATGCCGAGCGAGGAGTTGTCGAAGACGACGACCTTCACGGGCAGGTCGTACTGGAGGAGCGTGAGGAAGTCCCCCATGAGCATGGAGAACCCGCCGTCGCCGGAGAGCGAGACGACCTGGCGGTTCAGGTCGGTGAACTGCGCGCCGATCGCCTGCGGGAGCGCGTTCGCCATCGAGCCGTGGCTGAACGAGCCGATGATCCTGCGCCGTCCGTTCGGGGTGAGGTAGCGGGCCGCCCAGACGTTGCACATGCCCGTGTCGACGGTGAACACGGCGTCGTCGTCGGCCAGTTCGTCCAGGACGGAGGCGACGTACTCGGGGTGGATGGGGGTGTGCTTCTCGACCTTGCGGGTGTAGGCCCTGACGACGCCTTCGAGGGCGTCGGCGTGCTTCTTGAGCATCTTGTCGAGGAAGCGGCGGTCCTTCTTGGCCCGGACCCGGGGCGTCACGCAGCGCAGGGTCTCCCGGACGTCCCCCCAGACGGCGAGGTCGATCCGGGAGCGGCGCCCGAGGCGTTCGGGCCGGACGTCCACCTGGACGATCCTGACGTCGTCGGGCAGGAAGGCGTTGTACGGGAAGTCGGTGCCGAGCAGGATCAGCAGGTCGCACTCGTGGGTGGCCTCGTAGGCGGCGCCGTAC
Organism: Streptomyces sp. NPDC001744; assembly: GCF_042892575.1. Taxonomy (NCBI): domain Bacteria; kingdom Bacillati; phylum Actinomycetota; class Actinomycetes; order Kitasatosporales; family Streptomycetaceae; genus Streptomyces; species Streptomyces sp. NPDC001744. The sequence goes on along the minus strand of NZ_JBIAUG010000019.1, from coordinate 123,337 downwards.
CCGAGCAGGCCGCTCATGCCGACGTCGTACGGATTGTCGTACTGGATCCACTCCTTGCCCCGCAGGGCGTGTCCGACCGGTGCCTTGATCCGCTCGGCGAACCGCATCACCTCCTCGTGCGCCCCGGCCGTGCCGCTGCCGCAGAAGAGCGTCACCCGGTCGGCGTCGTCGATCATCCGGACCAGGGCGTCCACCTCGGCGTCCCCCGGACGGACGGTGGGCCGGGTGGTGACGAGGGCGCTCTCCGCGCTCTTCTCCGGGGCCGGCTCGGCGGCGATGTCGCCGGGCAGCGAGACGACGCTGACGCCGCCGCGGCCGACGGCGTGCTGGATCGCCGTGTGGAGCAGCCGGGGCATCTGCTGCGGGTTGGAGATGAGTTCGCTGTAGTGGCTGCACTCGCGGAAGAGCTGGTCCGGGTGGGTCTCCTGGAAGTAGCCGAGGCCGATCTCGCCGGACGGGATCTGCGAGGCGAGGGCGAGGACCGGGGCCATGGAGCGGTGGGCGTCGTACAGGCCGTTGATGAGGTGCAGGTTGCCCGGACCGCAGGAGCCCGCGCAGGCGGCGAGGCTCCCGGTGATCTGAGCCTCGGCGCCCGCCGCGAAGGCCGCGGTCTCCTCGTGCCGCACGTGGACCCAGTCGATCCCGCGGGTGCGGCGGATGGCGTCGACGACCGGGTTCAGGCTGTCGCCGACCACCCCGTAGAGGCGCTTCACGCCCGCGCGCACGAGGATGTCGACGAACTGTTCAGCGACGTTCTGTTTGGCCATGGTCCCATCAACACACGGCCCGCCGGGTTACGCCTCCCAGACGGCCGCCGCCGTACGGTCATCGGCGTAACCGGTCACCCTCAGCTGGGTGTCGGCGAGGAACTCGGCGAGGCCGGGCGGCTCCGCACCGGTCCAGCGGCCGGCCAGCTCCCGGGCGAGACCGGGTTCGCCGCGCATCGGGTCGGCCAGGCCGGACGAGGCGAGCAGCAGGACGTCACCGGAACGGGCTACGGAGGCGCGGAAGCGGAACGGTTCGGCCGGCGGCGGTACGGGCTCCTCGACCAGCGGTCCGGGCGCGGTGGTGATGCCGAGGTCCATGGTGAGCCGGTCGCCCTCCTCGGTCGCCTCCGGAGCGGACGGCGAGCCGGGCCCGGCGGCGGGGGCGCCGGTGGCGGCGGCCGGTTCGGGCAGGAGCGGTTCGATGTCCTGCCAGGCACCGTCGCGGAGCCGAAAGAGACCTCCGCCGCCGACCCCGAAGAAGATCCGGGTGCGGCACTCGGGGTCGGCGGGGAGGAGGAGGCAGCGGAGCGACGCGGTGTACCCCTCGGGGGCGAGGCCCTTCTCGGCGGCGCGGGCGCGCAGCTTGCCGTACGTGCGGTCGGTGAGCCGGTGCAGTCCGGACTTGAGGTCGCGCCGGCGGCCGGACCTGATGTCCTCGGAGAGCCGGGCGTGACTGCGGCAGACGGCCTCCGCGATCCACCGGCAGGCATCGGCCGCGGCGACGTGGGCGTCCTCGGCGGCGCGGGAACCGGCGGCGACGGCGACGAGGACGAGCGCGGCCTCGTCGTGTCCGAAGCGGGCGGTGAGGAGGGCGTCGCGGCGGAACTCGCCCCGGTAGCGGGCGGAGTCGCCGCGTACGGAGGCGGCGCGCAGGGCGCAGGTCCCGTAGCGGGCGCCGTCGAGGACGGTGTCCGCGACCAGCCCGGCGAGTTCGCCCGGACGGGCGGCGGGCAGGGCGGTGGGTTCGGGGTCGTAGGTCGGCGGCCGGCTGCCGACGAAACCGGCACGGGGGCGGGGCACGGCGGTCCGTACGGCCGGCTCGGCGGCACCGTCCGCCTGTACGGGGCCGGGGTTCCGGTCCGGGTTCTGGTCCGGGTCCGGGTCCGGGTTCTGGTCTGGGTTCTGGTCCGGGGGCGCCGGCGCCCGGACTGCGGGTGCGGGCGGGAGGGGAGGCGCGGGTGCGGGGGGAACGGGAGGTGCGGGAGGAACGGGAGGTGCGGGCGTGGAGGCGGAAGGCGCAGGGGGCGCGGAAGTGGGGGCGGGTGGCGGGGTGGCCGGACTCGCCGTGGGAGGCGCGGGCGTCGTGGGGGGCGGAGGCGCCGTGGGGGACGAAGGCGCTGCCGGGGCCGGGACGGTGACCGGGGCCGGCTCCGCCGTGGCCCTGCCCGGACCGGAGGCCGGGGCCGCCGGGGCCGGTTCCGGCCGCGCGGCCCGGGGGTCCGGGGGTGGTGTGTCGCCCGGTGGGCCCGCCGTGGCGCGGGCCGCCGTGGCGAAGTGGTCGTCGAGCGTGTCACCCGGGACCGCCGGGGCCGTGTCCGGCTCCGACTCGTCGTAGAGCTTGTCCCACCAGCTGTCCGCCTGCTGAGTCATGCCCTTATTGTCCACCGGGCGGGGGTCCCGAAAACGGGACATCGCGAAAAGCGTCGTGGCACACGGGTGGTCCGCCGGACGACCCCACCCCCCACGGGAAGGACGTCCGGCGGACCGGCGTGGTCAGCGCACGTCGTAGGCGCGGACCACGGTCTGGGTGACGGAGTTGCCGTTGGCGTCCGTCAGTTCGGCCTTCAGGGTGACCGGTTTGCCGGTCGCGCCCGCGTGGTTCACGGTCGCGGTCCAGCGGCCGCCCTGCTGGGAGACCCGCGCTCCGGTCCAGGTCGCGCCCCCGTCGTAGGAGTACGAGAGCCTGGCCGAGGTGAGCGGCGCGGGGGTGTAGCCCGCGTGACCCGTCACGGTGAGGCCGATGTGCTGGCCGTCGGTCGCGGCGAGGGTCTTGAGGCCGTCCTCCGGAAGGTCGTACCGGGGGAAGAGAATCGGGATGCCCTGAGAATAGACGTTCTCGTCAAGCTTGGAGGTGAATTTCCACACCGAGTTGACGGAGGTGGAGCGGGCCCACACCTTGCTGCCGATCTTCGTGGTGTTCTGTTCGAGGGTGTACGTCCCGGCTTCGGCCGGTACGTCGAAGACTCCGGAGGGCCAGGCGGACTCGCCGATGAGTTCGCCGTCGCGGCGGAGGCGCAGGTTGCCGAGGTCACCGAAGGAACCGGGCAGGGCGTAGTGGGTGTTGTCGCCCCACATCGCGGCGGCGAAGCCGATGAGGCCGCCCTGCCGTTCGGCGGCGAGGACCGGCTTCCCGGTGGTGTCGCGCGGCGCGGTGGGGGCGATGACCCCGTCGTACCAGCGTTCGGTGCGCTTCTCCCCCGCCGTGTAGACGTGCCGGGTGCCGACCATGAGTTCGCCGAAGGGGAAGTTGCTGCCGACCAGTTGCTCCCAGGCGGTGTCGCCGGTGGAGTGGTACTCGATCCGGGTGCCGGGCATCGGGACCGCTTCGAGGGCGGCGAAGGAGACGCGGACGCCGTTGGGCCGGTGGGCCGCCGGGCTGTCCATGAAGTCGGTGGCGGTGCCGGTGGAGCCGTACGTGGAGTCCGTGCGGCCCAGTTCGCGGTCGCGGACCCGGTACTCCTTGCCGGCGCGGATCGTGCCGGTCTCGGGGAACGCGAGGTTGTAGACGTACGGGCTCTTCGCGGTGGCCTTCCAGGCGAGGGTGACCGGGCCCGCCGCCAGCCTCGTCAGGAGCGCGGTCGCCTCCGCGGACGGGACGGAGAGGGCCGGCAGGCCGGCGCCCATGAAGCCGCCGCTCGGGTACCAGCGGCCGGGGGCCGTGTGGTACGCGACGACGGCGACGGCCCCGGCGGCCTTGGCCGCGCGGACGACGGGAAGCACGTCGTGGGAATCGTCCGGGAGGCGGACGAGGGCGATGCCGTCCTTGACGCCGGCGGCCTTCAGCTCGTCCGGGGTGCCCGTTCCGGCGTCGGCGAGGCGGGCGGAGCCCGTGCCGTCGAGGTTGTCGGAGGCGATGGACGCGGTGAGCGGGTGCAGGGTCAGCCCGTCACCGGTGCGCAGGGAGGTGATCTGCGGGGCGGCGCCCCGCCAGTAGCTGCCGAACTCGAAGTCGCCCTCGTGGGCACGGCCTTCGACGGAGGCGTAGTAGCCGAGGACGCCGCGTGGTCCGGCGGCGGTGCCGGCGTGTATCCAGGAGTCGCCCCAGGAGCGGGCGAACCCCAGGGTGGCGCCCCGGAGTTCGACGGCCCGGTCCGTCTTCACCGACAGCTTGTGGGCCCTGCGGGCGTCGAGGACGACCGTGGTGTCCTTCGTCAGCTCCACCTGCGGGCGGCCGAAGTAGGTGAGCGAGTCGTCCAGGGTGGCGCCCTCGCCCGCGTCGGGGGTGGTGACGAAGGAGGAGAGGAAGTAGCTGCCGGGGCGCAGGCGGTAGACCTGGTCGGCGGCGCCCTCGTTGAAGCGGCGCTCCCCGGTGGCGTCGTCCGTGCCGATGAGGTCGAGGGAGGAGAAGCCGGCGGCGGGCGCACCCAGGCGGTCGATCAGCTTGACGCGCAGGGTGACGGTCTCGGGCTCGACGTACAGGGAGAAGGGGGTGGAGACGCGGACGCCGCCCCTGCCGGTGGCGATCACGCGGCCGGTGACGTCGCCGTACTGGGCGCGGTCCAGGCGGGCGGCCGGGTCGATCTCCAGCGGGACCCGCACGGTGGCGCCGGCCGGGACGGTGACGGTCCGGGCGCCGGGGCGGGCGACGGCCGACCGCACGCGGGAGCCGTCGTTGCCGGTGACCTTCTCGACGGCCAGGTCCAGGGTGACCGGGGCGGCGGAGGTGTTGGTGTACGGGACGGAGACGGTGGTGCGGTCGCTCCTGTCCTGCGGCCAGGCGAAGGTGCCGCCCTGGACGGCGGGGGCGCCGAGGACCTTCTGGTCGACGGCGGCCTTGACGTCGAGGCGGCCGGCGCCGACCTCGCGGACGTCGCCGGGCAGGTCGCTCTCGGCGGAGGCGACGAGCGCGGCCTTGATCCGCCGGGCCGTCCAGTCGGGGTGGCGCTGCTTGACGAGGGCGGCGGCGCCCGCGACGTGCGGAGTGGCCATCGACGTACCGGACATGGACCGGTAGGCGTACAGGCCGCGACCGCCGGCCGCGGCGGCGGAGATGCCGACGCCGGGCGCCGCGATCTCGGGCTTGAGGGTGTGGTTGACGAGCGTCGGGCCGCGGCTGGAGAAGTACGCGGTGGAGTCGTCGCGGTCGGTGGCGCCGACGGTGAGCACGCTGGGCGCGCAGCCGGGCGAGGAGACGGTGTTGAGGGAGGGGCCCGCGTTTCCGGCGGCGACGACGAAGAGGGTGCCCTCGTTCTGCGCCAGCTGCTCGGCGGCGACGCTCATCGGGTCGGTGCAGTCGGTGGGGACGGGGGAACCGAGGCTCATGGAGACGACGTCGGCGCCCTGGGCGACGGCCCACTCCATGCCGGCGATGATCCAGGAGATCGCTCCGGAACCGGAGTCGTCGAGGACCTTGCCGTTGAGGAGCTCCGCGCCGGGCGCGACGCCCTTCTTCTTGCCGCCGCTCGCCGCGCCGGAGCCGCCGACGGTGGAGAGGGTGTGGGTGCCGTGGCCCTGGCGGTCGTCGGTGGTGTCGGACTCGGTGAAGTTCTTCGAGGCGGTGACGCGGCCCTTGAGGTCGGGGTGCTCCACGTCGGCGCCGGTGTCGAGGACGGCGACCCTGGTGCCCTTGCCGTCGTAGCCGGCGGCCCACGCCTCGGGGGCGTGCACCTGCTTCGTCGAACGCTCCAGGGTGGCCTCGACCTTGCGGTCGAGCCACAGCTTGCGGATGCCGGAGGCGGTGCGGGCCTTCGGGGCGTCGATCTCGGCCCAGAAGGTGGCGGCCCCCTTCTTCTCCGTCGTGAGCGCGACGCCGTCGACGGCCGCGAGGACCCGGCCGCGCCGGGCGCCCCGGGGGGTGAGGGGGACGGAGCGGGCGACGTCGGAGCCGTAGACCGCGATGAGGGGCAGGGTCGTGGTGGCGTCGTCGTCGTAGCCCTGCCGGATCAGGCCGGTGACGTTGAAGAGCTCCTCGTCGACACGTCCGGCGGCGAGCGCGGCGGTGGCGGCTTCGGGGTAGACGTACAGGTCCTTGCCGGAGCGGCGGGTCTGGACGGAGGGAACGGTCCCGTCCTCGCGGGGCAGGGCCGTGGCCGCCGGGTTGCCCTCGGTGTCGTGGGTGACCAGGACGCGGTCGCCGGTGACCAGGGTGACCGTGGTGGCCTGTGCCCCGGTGCGGGCCTGGGCCTCGCTGCCGACCAGTGGTCTCTTTCCGGTCGTGCCGTCCGTCGGCTCACTCGCCACGGACGGCGCGACCGCGGTGGCCGCCAGGACGACGGCGGTCGCCGCTCCCAGGGCCGTACGCGAAATCGGGCGCATCGCTCTCTCCATCTGATTCCGGGAAGAGGGCGCAAGGAACCCGCTCCCAGGGGCCGTTGGTGCTGCGGTGGCGCCACATTGGCAGAGGTGGGGGCGGTGCGGGGATGATGGGGCGGGCGGGAATACGCCGTGGCCGTTTCCCGCCAGGTCACCGACGGAACGAATGCCTCCGGTGGACGTCCCCGGTTCGTCGGGGCGCCCGGCGGAAGGGGACGAGGGGCGGGCACCCATGCTGGGAGCGATAGGGCTCGACGAACGCCAGGAGTCCGCGTACCGCGCCCTGGTCGCGCTGGGAGCGGCCGAGGTCACGGACCTGGCGCACCGGCTCGCCCTGCCCGAGCGGGAGACCGAGCGGGCCCTGCGGCGCCTGGAGGCGCAGGGGCTCGCCGCCCAGTCCTCGGCCCGTACGGGCCGGTGGGTCGCGGCCCCGCCCGGGGTGGCGCTCGGCGCGCTGCTGACCCAGCAGCGCCACGAGCTGGAACGGGCCGAGCTGGCGGCCGCACTGCTCGCCGAGGAGTACCGGGCGGAGGCGGCGGAGGCCGCCGTGCACGACCTGGTGGAGGTGGTGACCGGCGCGAGCGCGGTGACCCACCGCTTCCTCCAGCTCCAGCTGGGCGCGTCGGAGGAGGTCTGCGCCCTGGTGACGGGCAGGCCGATCGCGGTCTCCGGCCTGGAGAACGAGGCGGAGGAACAGGCGGCCGGACGCGGGGTGCGCTACCGGGTGGTGATCGAGCGCGAGGTGCTGAGCCTGCCGTCCGGGCTCCTGGAGCTGGCGGCGGCGCTGGGCCGCGAGGAGCGCATCCGGGTCGTGGACCGGGTCCCCACGAAGCTGGTGATCGCCGATCAGACCCTGGCGATGGTTCCGCTGACCGGGCGGGGCGCGGAGCCCGCCGCGCTCGTGGTGCACGCGAGCGGGCTCCTCGAATCGCTCACGGGCCTCTTCGAGTCGGTGTGGCGGGACGCGCTGCCGCTGCGGCTCGGGGCGGGCGCGCGGATCACCGAGGACGAGGCGCCGGGCCCCGACGTACTGGACCTGGAGATCCTCTCCCTGCTGCTGGCCGGGATGACCGACGCGAGCGTGGCGAAACAGCTGGACCTGGGGCTGCGGACGGTGCAGCGGCGGGTGAAGGGGCTGATGGAGCTGGCCGGGGTCTCGACCCGGCTGCAGCTGGGCTGGCACGCGTACGAGAAGGGCTGGGTGGCCCGGAGCTGACCCCGGGCCTCTGCCCGGGGCCCCGGGAGCCGGCTCCGGCGCTCTCCCGGGCGGCCCGGAGTCGTCCCCTGCCCCTCTTCCCGGGCGGCCCGGAGCCGGCCCGGTCCTCTCCGCCCCGTGCCCGTGGTACTCCGTCCGCCCGACGCGGCCTGCGGGAGTCCGTGCCGTCGTGCACGCTGGCACCGTGGGTGTGTGGCAGCTCCTGATGATCGCGACGGTGATGCTGCTCGGCCTGTCCGGGGTCCTGGTGCCCGGTGTGCCGGGAACGTGGCTGGTGTGGGCGGCGATGCTCTGGTGGTCGCTGCACGAGCGGACGGGCCTCGCCTGGACCCTGCTGGTCTCCGCCACGGGTCTGCTGCTCCTCACCCAGGTGATCGTCTGGCAGCTGCCGCCGCGCCGCTTCCGGGGCGTCGGGATCACCCGCCGGATGGTGGCGTACGCCGGGACGGGCGCGCTCCTGGGCTTCGTCGTCGTTCCGGTGCTCGGCGCGGTCCCCGGCTTCGTCGGCGGGATCTACCTCGCGGAACGGCTCCGCCTCGGCGGGCACGGACAGGCCCGGGCGGCGACCCGGGCGGTGATGCGGGCGGTGGGCACGAGCGTGCTGGTGGAACTGTTCGCCTGCCTGCTGATCGCGGGGGCGTGGACGGGCGCGGTGCTCTGGGGCTGAACCCGGGCGGGGCGGGGCGGGGGGTACGAGGGTCGGCCGACGCGGCTGTCCCGTACGGGAGCCGACCCCCGGGGGACCCGTACGGGACTCGCCCCCCGGGGACCCGTACGGGAGTCGCCCCCGGGGGGACCCGTACGGGAGTCGGCCCCTGGGTCCCGTACGGGAACCGGTCCGGGAGTCCCGTACGGGAAGCAGCCCCACCGGGTGGTCATCCGGTGCCGTGGCCCCCGGGCGGGGTCCCGAGGTAGCGGGCGGCGTACGAGCGCCACGGCCGCCACTCCTCCGCGCCGGGACCGGCGCCCCGGAACGCGTACGGGCCGTCCGCCGGGGCCACGTCGGGGTCGCCGAGGGCCCGCATGCGGATCAGGGCGGCGGTCCCCGGAGTCACTCCGGGGACGGCGAGCAGCGCCCGCTCGGCCTCGTCGCGGTCGGCGCCGGGGTCGAGGCGTACGGCTCCGTCCGCGAGCGCGCGGGCCAGCGGGCCCGCGACGGGGTGGCCGGTCAGGTCCCGGGGCGCCGGGAAGAGGTGGGTGAGGCCGCCGCAGGCGGTGGCCAGGGGCGTGCCGTGCTCCTCGACGGCCCGCGCGGCCCCCTCGGCGCCGAGGAGGGCGCGCAGCGCGAACTCCTCCGGGTCGGCCGCGCCCGGGGACCGCACACCGGGGCGGGCGGCCACCTCGGCGGCGAGGGCGGGGACGGCTCCGAGGCGTTCGGCGACGGCGTACGGGTCGGCGTCCAGGTCGAAGAGGCGGCGCAGCCGGTGCACGGCGGTGGTCAGGTCGCGCAGTTCGGTGAGGTGGATGCGGGCGTCGAGCCAGCGTCCGGCGGAACGCTCGTCCACGGAGACGACGCCGGTGCCGTACGGGAGGCGGAGGGTGCGCCGGTAGGCGCGGGCGCCCGGGGCGCCGACGACCTCCTCGACGCGGGGCACGGCCTCGGCGGCGAGGAGGTCGAAAACCTCTCCGGCCGCGTAGGGGCCCCGGTGGGCGAGCCGCAGCGGCACCCCGGCGGCGAGGGCGGTACGGGCTCCCGCGCCGGTCCCGGCCTCGGCGCGCAGGGCGGTGGGGGTGCGGGCGTAGACGGCGCGGATCGTGTCGTTGAACTGGCGGACGCTGGCGAAGCCGGACGCGAAGGCGATCTCGGTGACGGGCAGGCCGGTGGTCTGGAGCAGCAGCCGGGCGGTGTGGGCCCGCTGGGCGCGGGCGAGCGCGACGGGTCCGGCGCCGAGTTCGGCGGTGAGCTGCCGCTGGACCTGCCGGGCGCTGTAGCCGAGGCGTCCGGCGAGGCCGGGCACGCCCTCGCGGTCGACGACGCCGTCCCCGATCAGCCGTACGGCGCGCCCGACGACGTCGGCCCGTACGTTCCACTCGGCGGAGCCGGGCACGGCGTCCGGCCGGCAGCGGCGGCAGGCGCGGAAGCCGTGGCCCTGGGCGGCGGCGGCCGTCGGGAAGAAGGCGACGTTGCGCCGCTTGGGGGTGACGGCGGGGCAGCTGGGACGGCAGTAGATGCCGGTGGTCCGGACGGCGAAGAAGAACGCTCCGTCGAACCGCGCGTCCCTGCTGCTGACCGCCTCGTAGCGGGTGTCGTCGTCCCTCACGGGTTCCAGTGTGCGGCCGCCGGGCCCCCGGGGCTCGCGGTTTTCGGACACCGCGTTCCCCGGGGCCGTACCGTCGCACCACCGCGCGTACGGGACGGTCGTACGCGTGCGTCCCGTACGGGACGCCACGGCCACACGCATCCGTACGGGCTACCGCAGGCGGCCGTGGCGCTTGAACTCCACGGCGGCGCGGCCCGCGGTCATCGTGCGCTTCCAGTCCCTGCGGATCTCGCCGCGCAGACGGGCGTCGGTCTTGGCCACGATCCGCTGGTTCTCCCGCAGCAGCTTGCGGTAGCTGTCCAGGCGCCGCTCGGGCAGGGTGCCGTCCTCGATCGCCGCCGTCACCGCGCAGCCCGGCTCCGCCTCGTGGGCGCAGTCGTGGAAGCGGCAGTCCCGGGCCAGTTCCTCGATCTCCGAGAAGACCTGGCCGACGCCGGCCTCGGCGTCCCAGAGCCCGACGCCGCGCAGGCCGGGGGTGTCGATGAGGACGCCCCCGCCCGGCAGGACGAAGAGGTTGCGGGTGGTGGTGGTGTGACGGCCCTTGCCGTCGACGTCGCGGGCGGCCTGGACCGACATGACGTCCTCGCCGACGAGGGCGTTGGCGAGGGTGGACTTGCCGGCGCCGGAGACGCCGAGCAGCACGGTCGTACCGCCCGCGACCACGGCGGAGAGCACGTCGAGCCCCTCGCCCGTGGCCGAGCTGAGGGGCAGCACCTGGACGCCGGGGGCGACGGTCTCGACGTCCTCGACGAGGTAGGAGAGCCCGACGGGGTCGGGGACGAGGTCGGCCTTGCTGAGGACGACGACCGGCTGGGCGCCGGACTCCCAGGCCAGGGCGAGGAAGCGTTCGATCCGGCCGAGGTCGAGCTCGACGGCGAGCGAGACGGCGATGACGGCGTGGTCGACGTTGGCGGCGAGGATCTGCCCCTCGGACCGCTTGGAGGAGGTGGAGCGTGCGAACGCGGTCCGGCGCGGCAGGCACGCCCGTACGTACCGGGGGTCGCCGGCGCCCGCCGGGTCGAGGGCGGCCCAGTCACCGGTGCAGATGACCCGCAGGGGGTCGTGCGGGGTCACGAACGCCGTGTCGGCGCGGACGGTCCCCTCGGCGGTGGCGACGTCGCACTGGCCGCGGTCGACGCGGACGACCCGCCCGGGGACGAGCCCCTGCGCGGCGTACGGCTCGAAGGCGGCGGCCCAGCCGGAGTCCCAGCCGTGGGCGTCGAGCGAGGAGGAGTCGGAGGTGCGGGAGGAAAGCGGGAAAGACAAGGGGGGACCCTTCGAAGGGCGGCCCCGGCGGCGCGCTCCGAGCGCGCGAATCGAGTGGGTGTCAGCCGGAGGCCACGGAAGTGGGAACGATGAACTCCTGAATGCGGGCAGAGCCCGTCACCGTGACAGTCATCAATGTCCTCACCTCCTGCTTCTTCTCCACGGACCGACACCGCTCGTTCGGAGCGGGCGAGCAGAACCATAGCCCCGTCCGGGGCGCGGCACCACCGATTAAATACGGGACTTCACACCCGTGGCGTCCGCGACCGGCGGACCGGCACGAGGCCCACAAGGCCGCCTCCGGAGCGACGAGTTCACGGACCGGGGCGCCACGCTCCACCGACGAACCCCGACAGGGCCACAACGGCCTTGCTGCCGACGCGCTGTTGAGCTGACGCGGCGGGGGGGGGGGGCGGCGTCGTGGGTGCGGGACAGGACGGCCCGCCCGACGTGCCGCTACCGGGCCGGCCTGCCGCGCCCAAGCCCGGTGGGCGGAACTACCCCCCTCCGCAAGGCCCGGAGCAGCGTCGGGGCCCGTGTCCGATTCGTACAAGACCGGTCCGGCGGGGCCTCCTAGTCTGCGGTGCATGGACACAGCACCCCGCACCACGCCCACGCCCACGCCCCGGCTCGATCTGATCGGGATCGTCGTCTCCGACATGGCCGCCTCCCTCGCCTTCTACCGGCGCCTCGGCCTGGAGGTTCCGGAGGGGGCCGAGGCCGCTCCGCACGTGGAGGTGGCGCTGCCCGGCGGGCTGCGGGTCGCCTGGGACACCGAGGACGTGGTCCGGTCCTTCGACCCGGGCTGGACGCGGCCCCGGGGCGGGCACCGGGTCGAGCTCGCCTTCCGGTGCGGGTCTCCGGCCGAGGTGGACGCGTTGTACGGGGAGCTGGTCGCCGCCGGGCACCCGGGGCACCTGGAACCGTGGGACGCGGTCTGGGGGCAGCGTTACGCGGTGGTGCTCGATCCGGACGGGTGCGGGGTCTCGCTCTTCGCGGACGCCGCCGTCGCGCGCGCGTAGGCGCCGAGCGTCGTGCCCGCGAGCGCGCGGACCTCGCGGGCCAGGTGGGCCTGGTCGGCGCAGCCCGCGCGGGCGGCCGTCTCCGCGTACGGCACGCCGGTCCGGATCAGGGCCAGGGCCCGCTGGAGGCGGAGGATCCGGGCGAGGGTCTTGGGACCGTAGCCGAAGGCGTCGAGGGAGCGGCGGTGGAGCTGCCGGGCGCCCAGTCCGGTCGCGTCGGCCGTCTCCGCGACCGGCCGGCCCGCGGCGAGGCGCGCCACGACGGCCCGCAGGAGCGGGTCGGGGGCGGGGGCTCCGGCGGCCCGGAGCCGTACGAACTCCTCCAGGGCGGCGGCCGGGTCGGGGGCGGCGGCGATCCGTTCGCCGGCCCGGCGCGCCCCGGCCCCGTCCCCCAGGGCGTCGAGGGGGACCAGGCGGTCGCGCAGTTCACGGGCCGGGACGCCGAGGACGCGGGGCGCGTCACCGGGGGCGAAGCGGAGCCCGGCGTACCGGGCGGCGGTCTCCGCCGGCGGGTGCGCGCGGGTGTCGGGTCCGGCCACCAGGAGGCGGCCGTCGGCCCAGATCAGGTCCATGCAGCCGTCGGGCAGGACCGGCCGGGCGGGCGTCGCCGGATCGGTCCCGGCGGTCCACAGGACGGCTCCCGCGAGGAGGGCCGGGCGTTCCTCGTACCACGCCCCTCCCGGCGTCAGTCCTTCTCCCAGTTCGAGTGGAGGCGGGACTTCACGTCGTCCGGGGGGAGGAACTTCGACCAGCGCTCGGGGAACTCGGAGGGCATGTCCGGGTCGTCCTCGTCCACGTCGTCGGCCTCGGCCCGTACCCGGGCGACGAGTTCCGCCGCCTGGGCGGCGCGGGCCCGCTCGTTGGCCTCGCGGGCGGCGGCGGTGGCGACGGAGGGCCAGACGCGGTCGATGGCGGCGTTCACGGCGGCGCCGACGAGGACGGCGAAGGCGGAGACGCCGATCCAGAGGAGGACGGCGATGGGTGCGGCGAGGGAGCCGTAGATGGTCGGTCCCTCGACCTGGCTGGTGAGGTAGATGCGCAGCAGGAAGCTGCCGAGGACCCACATGGCGAGCGCGACGAGGGCGCCGGGGATGTCCTCGATCCACGGCGACCGTACGGGCACGGACACGTGGTAGAGCGTGGTGAGGAAGACGATGCTGAGGAGGATGACGGCCGGCCAGTAGAGGACGGAGACGACCTCCGTGCTCCAGGGGACGAGTTCGACGACCCGGTCCGGGCCGACGACGGCGAGGGGCAGCACGACGGCGCCGACGACCAGGGCCACGAGGTAGAGCAGGAAGGCGAGGAGCCGGGTCTTCACGATGCCGCGGTGGCCGTCGAGGCCGTACATGACGGTGATGGTGTCGATGAAGACGTTCACCGCGCGGGAGCCGGACCAGAGGGCGATGGCGAAGCCGAGGGAGATCAGGTCGGGCCGTTTGCCCCGGGTGACGTCGTCCAGGACCGGTTTGGCGATCTCCTCGACGCCCCGGTCGGAGAGGACCGTCCCGGCGGCGCGGAGGATGTTCTCCTGGATGCTGGTGACGGTGTCGGTGTTGGTCCAGTCGTCGGCGTAGCCCAGGAGGGCGATCAGGCCGAGGAGCAGGGGCGGCAGGGACAGCAGGGTGAAGAACGCCGCCTCGGCGGCGAGGCCGAGGATGCGGTACTCGACGCACGAGTTGACGGTGTCCTTGAGGAGCAGCCAGACCATCTTCCGCTTCGAGACGTTGCGGTAGAGGACGCGGGCGCGGTGGAGCCTGCTTCCGGGCCGCCGCTCGGGCCGTTCGGGTGTTTCTCTTGCTGCCTGCACCTGCTTACCGTATCCGCATGGCGCGGACCACCCACACAGTGACCAATCAGCCTCCTCCCCTCGTGGGGTACGACGTCTTCACGGGCGACCGGGCCCTGGCCGAGGCGGTCGAACGGCACCTCGGCCCGGACCTGCGCGGGGAGGCGCGGGAGGAGCTGGCGCTGCTCGGCCGGGCGACGGGCTCGGAGCAGGTGCGCGAGTGGGGCGAACAGGCGAACGAGTACCCGCCGCGGCTGCGGACCCACGACCGGTACGGCAACCGGGTGGACGAGGTCCGTTTCCACCCGGCCTGGCACCGCCTCCTGGGGCGTTCCGTGTCGGCGGGGCTCACGGACGCGTGGGGCCGTCCGGGCGGTCACGTGCGGCGGGCCGCCGGGTTCCTGGTGGCGACGCAGGCGGAGGCGGGGCACGGCTGCCCGCTGTCGATGACGCACGCGGCGGTGCCCGCGCTGCGCGTCGAGCCGGAGCTCGCGGAGGTCTGGGAGCCGGCCGCCCGTTCGCACGTGTACGAGCGGGCGCTGCTGCCGGTCGCGGAGAAGCCGGGCGCGCTGCTCGGGATGGCGATGACGGAGAAGCAGGGCGGCAGCGACGTCCGGGCGAACACCACGGAGGCGCGTCCGCTGGCCGTGGACGGCGAGTACGTCCTGACCGGGCACAAGTGGTTCTGTTCGGCGCCGATGTCGGACGCCTTCCTGGTCCTGGCGCGGGCCCCGGCGGGCCCGACGTGCTTCCTGGTGCCCCGGGTGCTCCCGGACGGGTCGCGCAACGCCTTCGCGATCCAGCGGCTCAAGGACAAGCTGGGCAACCGGTCGAACGCCTCCGCCGAGGTGGAGTTCGACGGGACGACGTGGGCGCGCCGGATCGGCGAGGAGGGGCGCGGGCTCCGTTCGGTCATGGGGGCGGTGGCGGCGACCCGGCTCGACTGCGTGCTCGGTTCGGCGGCGCTGATGCGGCAGGCGGTGGCGCAGGCCGTGCACCACTGCGCGTACCGGAGCGCCTTCGGCGGGCCGCTGATCGGGAAGCCGCTGATGCGGAACGTGCTCGCGGACCTGGCGCTGGAGTCGGAGGCGGCGACGGTCCTCGGGATGCGGCTCGCGGCGGCGTACGACGCGGTGGACGCGGCCGGGGAGGACGCCGCGCGAGAGCGGGCGCTGCTGCGGATCGCGGTGCCGGTGGCGAAGTACTGGGTGACGAAGCGGTGCACGCCGGTGGTGGCCGAGGCCCTGGAGTGCCTGGGCGGCAACGGGTACGTGGAGGAGTCGGGGATGCCCCGGCTGCTGCGCGAGTCGCCGCTCAACTCGGTCTGGGAGGGTTCGGGGAACGTGCAGGCCCTCGACGTGGTGCGGGTGCTGCGGACCGAGCCGGCCGCGCTCGACGCCTTCCTGCGGGAGGTCGGGGCGGCGCGGGGCGCGGACCACCGGCTCGACCGGGCGGTCCGGGGGCTGCTCGCCGAACTGGCGGACCTGGAGGGGATCGAGGCGCGGGCGCGGCGGCTCGCGGAGCGGATGGCGCTCGTGCTCCAGGGCGCGCTGCTCGCGCGGTGGGCCCCGCCGGAGGTGGCGGACGCGTTCTGCGCGGGACGCCTGGGCGGGGACGGCGGCGCGGCCTTCGGGACGCTGCCGCACACGCTGGACCTGGGGGCGGTGGTGGAGCGGGCCCGGGTGGAGGTCTGAGGGGCACGGCGCCGGGGCGGAGGGGCGGGCCGGGGATGCCGTACGGGGACGGGCCCGGGGTCCGTACGCGGGCGGGCGGCCGTACGAGGACGGGCGGCGGGCCCTGGAGCCGTACCGCCGCCGGAAGGCCGCGGCGGGTCCCCCGCGCGGCCGGAAGCCGTCCCGCGCGCGCCAGGGGTGGGCCCGTCGGGACCGGCGCGCGCGGAAGAGCGGGGGTGGTGCTGCGCCGACACGGCACCACCCGCCGCTCGCACCAGCCTCGTCCGGGGGGTGGCCGGCGGCGAGAGTTGCAGGGGGTTGCAGGATGGTCCGAACCGGGTCTCGGCGGACGGTCCCGGACGGCACGATGGGCACGACGTCCGGGACGTCCGTCCCGGACGGGGGGAGAGACCGATGAAGGACACGCGGCTCGACATGAGGCGACTGGCCGCCATGGACTCCGCCCGTGCCACCAGGCTGCTGCACCGGGTGCGGGAGGAGACGCTGGCGGGCCGGACGCCGCCGGTGGCGCCCCGGCCGGTCATCGACGCGTCCTGGCGGCGGATGGCCCGGCTCGGTCTCGACCCGGACCGGGGGACGAGCAGTGTGCTGCTCCACCGGGACGAGCTGGAGGAGCGGCGCAGGACCACCCTCCTCTCGGAGGTGATGGGGACGCTCACCCGGGGCCTCGCCGGCATCGCCGACGCGTCCTTCCAGATCATGGTGGTCACCGACGAGCAGGGCAGGGTGCTGTGGCGGCACGGGAACGCCGGGGTGCTGCGGCGGGCGAACGGCATCTGCCTGGAGGAGGGCGCGGCCTGGACCGAGCACACGACCGGCACCAACGCGGTCGGTACGGCGCTCGCCCTGGGCCGGGCGGTGCAGGTGCACTCCGCCGAGCACTACCTGCACACCCTGCACAGCTGGACCTGTGCCGCCGTGCCCGTGCGCGACCCGCGCGACCGGCGGCTGCTGGGCATCCTGGACGTGAGCGGTCCGGCGTCCACCTTCCATCCGGCGATGCCGGCCCTGGTCGGTTCGGTGGCGCAGCTCGCCGAGGCCGAGTTGCGGGAGCGGCACCGCCGTTCGGTCGAGCGGCTGCGGGCGGTGGCCGCGCCCGTCCTGTGCCGGGTGGGCGGCCGGGCCGTGGCGGTGGACGCGTACGGCTGGACGGCGGCGGTGACCGGGCTCGCCCCGGTGGACCGCGTTCCGCTGCCCAAGTCCTTCGGGGCCGGGCGGGTCTGGCTCCCCTCGCTCGGCGTGTGCGCGGTGGAACCGCTGCCGGGCGGCTGGCTGCTGCGGGTGGAGGAGGAGGGCCGGTCCGGGGGGCCGGACGCGGAGGGGGCGCACCGGGTGGTGCTGGACCTGAGCCGGCCGCGTGACTGGACGGTGACCGTGTCGGGACCGGCGGGCGGGTGGCGGCAGGAGCTGAGCCCCCGCCACGCCGAGCTGCTCTACGTCCTGGCGCTGCACCGGGACGGGCGGACGGCGGCGGAGCTGGCGGAGGGCGTGTTCGGCGACCGGACGCGGACGGTGACCGTGCGGGCCGAGATGTCCCGGGTGCGCAGGACCCTGTCCGGGGTCCTGGCCCACCGTCCGTACCGCTTCCGCGAGGAGGTGGTGGTGGAGGTCCTGCGTCCGGAGTCCCCGGCGGACCTGCTGCCGCACTCGACGGCGCCGGCGGTACGGGCCGGGGGTGCCGGGTAGCCCCGGCCCGCGGGCTCCGTGTCCACCATGCGGACAGCCGTCTTCCGGCCGGTGCCCGTTCTCCGGGCCGCCCTGGGAATCCCGCCCTCCGCATGATGCGATGAGCCCATGAGCATCACTCTCACCACCTGGTCCCTCGAACAGACCTCCCCGTCCGACCTGCGTCCCGCCGTCCCGCCGGAGGGCGACGTGGTGGTGCGGCGCGCCGAGGTGCCGTCGGCGGAGTTCGGCCGTTTCCTCTACACCGCCGTCGGCGGCGACATCCACTGGTCCGACCGCCTGCCGCTGACGTACGCGCAGTGGCGGGAGATCGTGGAGCGGCCGGGGACCGAGATCTGGGTGGCGTACGAGAAGGGGACGCCGGCCGGTTACGTGGAGCTGGAGGCGCAGGCCGACGGCGTGGTGGAGATCGTCTATTTCGGCCTGATACCGGCCTTCCGGGGCCGCCGGATCGGCGGTCACCTCCTTTCGTACGGGACGGCCCGCGCCTGGGACCTGGCCGACCGGTGGCCGGGGCGGGAGGCCACGCGGCGCGTCTGGCTGCACACCTGCTCGCTCGACGGTCCGCACGCCATGGCCAACTACGAGCGGCGCGGCTTCCGGCTGTTCGACACGCGGGTGGAGGAGACCGAGGAGGGCGTGACGCCCGGCCCGTGGCCCGGCGCCCACGGCTGATCCCGCCCGCCGGAGGGGGGCCGGCCGGCCCCCTCACGTGACCCGGACCACATCATCTCGTCACATGAGACGGTAATGTCCATATCACGGACAATGGTGGACTGGGTCCAAAGTCCCGTGCCACGCTTCCGCCATGTCCGGAACTGGAATTGCCTTGGTGAGTCGGCGACACGTCGACCTCGGCCGCATGTCCAGCGCCATCTGTCCGGCCCGCTGAGAGAACCAGCACCGCCGAGACCGCCTTTCCGCCCGACTCTGCCCCACCCTGCTGCGCACCGCCGCGCCACCCTCCGACCTGAGCGCGCGTGTGCAGGTCAGAGCCGCCCTCCCGCAGTCCCGAAGGACAAGACGCCATGGCCGCCACCCCGGAAAACCCCACCCCCGCCACCGCCCGCCGCAAGGCCGGGCGGCACCGTGGCGAGGGACAGTGGGCCGTGGGGCACTTCACTCCCCTCAACGGCAATGAGCAGTTCAAGAAGGACGACGACGGTCTCAACGTGCGGACACGTATTGAGACGGTCTACTCGAAGCGCGGCTTCGACTCCATCGACCCCAACGACCTGCGCGGACGCATGCGCTGGTGGGGCCTCTACACCCAGCGCAAGCAGGGTCTCGACGGCACCAAGACGGGCGTTCTGGAGCCGGAGGAGCTGGACGACGAGTACTTCATGCTCCGGGTCCGCATCGACGGCGGCCGGCTGACCACCGGACAGCTCCGGGTCATCGGCGAGATCTCCGAGGAGTTCGCCCGGGGGACCGCCGACATCACGGACCGGCAGAACGTCCAGTACCACTGGATCCGCATCGAGGACGTCCCGGAGATCTGGAACCGCCTGGAGGCGGTCGGCCTGTCCACCACCGAGGCGTGCGGCGACACCCCGCGCACCATCCTCGGCTCCCCCGTCGCCGGCATCGCCGCCGACGAGATCGTCGACGGCACCCCCGCCATCGAGGAGATCCATCGCCGGATCGTCGGCAACAAGGACTTCTCCAACCTGCCCCGCAAGTTCAAGACCGCGGTCTCCGGCTCGCCGCTGCTCGACGTGGCGCACGAGATCAACGACGTCGCCTTCGTCGGCGTGCGCCACCCCGAGCACGGTCCCGGCTTCGACGTCTGGGTCGGCGGCGGTCTCTCCACCAACCCGAAGCTCGGCGTCCGCCTCGGCGCCTGGGTCCCGCTCGACGAGGTCGCCGACGTCCACGAGGGCGTCCTGTCGATCTTCCGCGACTACGGCTACCGCCGGCTGCGCAACCGCGCCCGCCTGAAGTTCCTCGTCGCCGACTGGGGCCCGGAGAAGTTCCGGCGGGTCCTGGAGGACGAGTACCTGAAGCGGAAGCTGACGGACGGCCCGGCCCCCGAGGAGCCCGCCGGCCGCTGGCGCGACCACGTCGGCGTGCACCGGCAGAAGGACGGCCGGTTCTACGTCGGCTTCGCGCCCCGCGTCGGCCGCGTCGACGGCGCCACCCTGACGAAGATCGCCGAGATCGCCGAGGAGCACGGCTCCGGCCGGGTCCGCACCACCGCCGAGCAGAAGATGCTCGTCCTCGACGTCGAGGAGGCGCGGGTCGACTCGCTGGTCGCCGCCCTGGAGGCGCTCGACCTGCGGGTCACCCCCTCGCCCTTCCGGCGCGGCACGATGGCCTGCACCGGCATCGAGTTCTGCAAGCTGGCGATCGTCGAGACGAAGGGCCGCGGCTCCTCGCTGATGGACGAACTGGAGCGCCGCCTCCCGGAGTTCGACGAGCCGCTGACCATCAACATCAACGGCTGCCCGAACGCCTGCGCCCGCATCCAGGTCGCGGACATCGGCCTCAAGGGCCAGCTCGTCCTGGACGACGGGGGCAACCGCGTCGAGGGCTACCAGGTGCACCTGGGCGGCGCGCTCGGCCTGGAGGCCGGCTTCGGCCGCAAGGTCCGCGGCCTCAAGGTCACCGCGGCCGAACTCCCCGACTACGTGGAGCGGGTCCTCAGGCGCTTCCAGGCGGAGCGCGAGGCCGGCGAGCGCTTCGCGTCCTGGGCGTCCCGCGCCTCCGAGGAGGCGCTGTCGTGAGCGACGCACGCGCGGCCGCCGGGCCGCAGCCGATGACGAGAGCCGCGCCTCTGCGCCGCGCGGGCGGAGAAGCGATCGAGGGGGCACTGTGAGCGAGCGCGCCGCCCCGTTCTTCTGCCCCTACTGCGGCGACGAGGACCTGCGCCCCAACGAGCGGGGGCACGGCGCCTGGGAATGCGCCGCGTGCGGCCGGGCCTTCCAGTTGAAGTTCCTGGGGCTGCTCGCCCCGGCGGCTTCGACCGAACCTCCTGGAGGGGAAGAGACATGACGGATGCTCAGGACATCACCGAGGACGGTCTCAGGGCACTCGCCGAGCAGGCCGGCCGCGACCTGGAGGACGCCTCCGCGACCGAGATCCTCCGGTGGGCCGCCGACACCTTCGGCGAGCGCTTCTGCGTCACCTCCTCCATGGAGGACGCGGTCGTCGCCCACCTCGCCTCCCGGGTCCGGCCCGGCGTGGACGTCGTCTTCCTCGACACCGGCTACCACTTCGAGGAGACCATCGGCACCCGCGACGCCGTGGACGCCGTCATGGACGTCAACGTCATTACCCTGACCCCGCGTCAGTCCGTGGCCGAGCAGGACGCCGAGTACGGTCCGAGGCTGCACGACCGCGACCCCGACCGGTGCTGTGCGCTGCGCAAGGTCGCCCCCCTCGAAGAGGGCCTGACCGCGTACCGCGCGTGGGCCACCGGCCTGCGCCGCGACGAGTCCCCGACCCGGGCGCACACCCCGGTCGTCGGCTGGGACGAGAAGCGCCGCAAGGTCAAGGTCTCCCCCATCGCCCGCTGGACCCAGGACGACGTCGACGCGTACGTCACGGAGCACGGCGTCCTCACCAACCCGCTCCTCATGGACGGGTACGCCTCCGTCGGCTGCGCCCCCTGCACCCGCCGCGTCCTGGAGGGCGAGGACGCCCGCGCCGGACGCTGGGCGGGCCGCGCCAAGACCGAGTGCGGGCTGCACGGCTGATGACCACCACCCCCCGACCCCCCTCAGAGACCTCCCGGGAGAACCACGTGACCGGTGCCACCATCTGGCTCACCGGCCTGCCGAGCGCCGGCAAGACGACGATCGCGTACGAGCTGGCCGGACGGCTGCGCGACGAGGGCCACCGCGTCGAGGTCCTCGACGGCGACGAGATCCGCGAGTTCCTCTCGGCGGGCCTCGGCTTCACCCGCGAGGACCGGCACACCAACGTCCAGCGGATCGGTTTCGTCGCCGAACTGCTCGCCTCGCACGGCGTGAAGGTCCTGGTCCCGGTCATCGCCCCGTACGCCGACAGCCGCGAGGCCGTCCGCAAGCGGCACGCGGCCGGGGGCACCCCCTACGTCGAGGTCCACGTCGCCACCCCCCTGGAGGTCTGCTCCGCCCGCGACGTGAAGGGCCTCTACGCCCGGCAGGCCGCGGGCGAGATCAGCGGACTCACCGGGGTGGACGACCCGTACGAGGCACCCGAGGCGCCCGACCTGCGGATCGAGTCCCAGGACCAGACCGTGCGGGAGTCCGCGGCGCGGCTCCACGCGCTGCTCACCGAGAAGGGCCTGCTGTGACCACCACTGTCGCCCACGTCCACGGCACCACGGACACGCCGTTCGCGCTGTCGCACCTGGACTCCCTGGAGTCCGAGGCGGTGCACATCTTCCGCGAGGTGGCGGGGGAGTTCGAGCGGCCGGTGATCCTCTTCTCCGGCGGCAAGGACTCCATCGTCATGCTGCACCTGGCGCTGAAGGCGTTCGCGCCGGCGCCGGTGCCGTTCGCGCTCCTGCACGTCGACACCGGCCACAACTTCCCCGAGGTCATCGAGTACCGCGACCGCACGGTCGGGAAGCACGGGCTGCGGCTGCACGTCGCCTCGGTACAGGAGTACATCGACGCCGGGAAGCTCCGCGAGCGCCCCGACGGCACCCGCAACCCGCTGCAGACCGTGCCGCTGACCGAGGCCATCCAGGAGCACCGCTTCGACGCGGTCTTCGGCGGCGGCCGGCGTGACGAGGAGAAGGCCCGCGCCAAGGAGCGGGTGTTCTCGCTGCGCGACGAGTTCTCCCAGTGGGACCCGCGCCGCCAGCGCCCCGAGCTGTGGCAGCTCTACAACGGCCGGCACGCCCCCGGCGAGCACGTCCGGGTCTTCCCGCTCTCCAACTGGACCGAGCTGGACGTCTGGCAGTACATCCAGCGCGAGGGGATCGAGCTGCCGGAGATCTACTTCGCGCACGAGCGCGAGGTGTTCGCCCGCGACGGCATGTGGCTGACCGCGGGCGCGTGGGGCGGCCCGAAGGAGACGGAGACGGTGGAGACCCGTCTGATCCGCTACCGGACGGTGGGCGACATGTCCTGCACCGGCGCGGTCGACTCCGACGCCGCCACCCTCGACGCCGTGATCGCCGAGATCGCCGCGTCCCGGCTCACCGAGCGGGGCGCCACCCGGGCCGACGACAAGCTGTCCGAGGCCGCGATGGAAGACCGCAAGCGCGAAGGGTACTTCTAATGAGCACGTCCACCGAGCGGCCGGCCGTCCCGGCGGCGGCCACCACCCTGCTGCGCTTCGCCACCGCCGGTTCCGTCGACGACGGCAAGTCCACCCTGGTGGGCCGGCTCCTGCACGACTCCAAGTCGGTCCTCGCCGACCAGCTGGAGGCCGTGGAGCACGCCTCGCGCTCCCGGGGCCAGGAGGCGCCCGACCTGGCGCTCCTCACCGACGGCCTGCGGGCCGAGCGGGAACAGGGCATCACCATCGACGTGGCCTACCGCTACTTCGCCACGCCCCGGCGCCGGTTCATCCTCGCGGACACCCCCGGGCACGTGCAGTACACCCGGAACATGGTCACCGGCGCCTCCACCGCCGAGCTGGCCGTGGTCCTGGTCGACGCCCGCAACGGCGTGGTCGAGCAGACCCGGCGGCACGCCGCCGTCGCCGCGCTCCTGCGCGTCCCGCACGTGGTCCTGGCCGTGAACAAGATGGACCTGGTCGACTACGCGGAGCCCGTCTTCGCCGCGATCGCCGAGGAGTTCACCGCGTACGCCTCCGAGCTGGGCGTCCCGGAGATCACCGCGATCCCGATCTCCGCGCTCACCGGGGACAACGTCGTGGAACCGTCCGCGAACATGGACTGGTACGGCGGCCCGACGGTCCTGGAACACCTGGAGACGGTCCCGGTCAGCCACGACCTGACGGCCTGCCACGCCCGCTTCCCCGTGCAGTACGTGATCCGGCCGCAGACCGCCGAGCACCCCGACTACCGGGGGTACGCCGGGCAGATCGCGGCCGGGGCCTTCCGGGTCGGCGAGGAGGTCACCGTCCTGCCGTCGGGGCGTACCTCCACGATCACGGCGATCGACGCGCTCGGCACCGGCCTCGGGTCGGACACGGCCGTCGACGTCGCGTGGGCGCCGCAGTCGGTGACGATCCGGCTCGCGGACGACATCGACATCTCGCGCGGCGACCTGATCGCCCCGGTCGGTGACGCCCCCGCCACCAGCCAGGACGTCGAGGCGACCGTCTGCCACGTGGCGGACCGGCCGCTCTCGGTCGGCCAGCGGGTCCTGCTCAAGCACACCACCCGCACGGTCAAGGCGATCGTCAGGGACATCCCCTCGCGGCTGACCCTGGACGACCTCTCCCAGCACCCGGCCCCGGGACGGCTGGTCGCCAACGACATCGGCCGGGTCGTGGTCCGCACGGCCGAGCCGCTCGCGCTCGACGCGTACGCGGACTCCCGCCGCACCGGCTCGTTCCTGCTGATCGACCCGGCGGACGGCACCACGCTCGCGGCCGGGATGGCGGGCGGGGCGTTCGCCGCGGCCGGGGCCCCCGCCGCGGCGGACGAGGAAGAAGGGTGGGACTTCTGAGATGAGCGAGAACGTCTACGCGACCTTCGCGAAGGAAGGCGGCCGGGTGGGCTCCGGCGCCCTCGGCGCGGGCATGGGAGGTGTCGCGCGATGTGCGTGCTGACCTCGGCGTACCGCACCACCGGTACGACACGGCTCCACCCGCTCCACCCCGAACGACACAAACGCAGACTTCGCAGAAGCTGAATCGAGGGGAACACTTCCCGTGCCTGCCACCACCCGTACCACCCTGCGCCGCGGCCTGGCCGCCGTCGCCGCCCTGCCCCTGCTGATCGGCGCGCTCGCCTCCTGCGGCTACGGCTCCGGGGCCGAGAAGGACGACTCGCCGGAGAAGGCCGCGGCCCCGGCCGGCGCGAAGAAGCTCTCCGCCCCCGAGGTCCGGCTCGGGTACTTCCCCAACCTGACGCACGCCACCGCGCTGGTCGGCGTCCAGGACGGACTGATCCAGCGGGAGCTGGGCGGCACGGTCCTGAAGCCCCAGACCTTCAACGCCGGTCCCTCCGAGATCGAGGCGCTCAACGGCGGCTCCCTCGACATCGGCTTCATCGGCCCCTCGCCCTCCATCAACGCCTACGTCAAGTCCAAGGGCAAGAACCTGCGGATCGTCTCCGGTTCCGCCTCCGGCGGCGTGAAGCTGGTCGTGGACCCGAAGAAGATCAAGACCCTGGACGACGTCAAGGGCAAGCGGATCGCCACCCCGCAGAAGGGCAACACGCAGGACGTCGCGCTCCTCAACTGGATCTCCGGAAAGGGCTGGAAGGTCGACCCGGAGTCCGGCAAGGGCGACGTCTCGGTCGTCCGCACGGACAACAAGGTCACCCCGGACGCCTTCAAGTCCGGCTCGATCGACGGCGCGTGGGTGCCCGAGCCGACCGCCTCCAAGCTGGTCTCCCAGGGCGGATCCGTCCTCCTGGACGAGACCTCCCTGTGGCCCGACAAGAAGTTCGTGATCACGAACGTCATCGTGTCGCAGAAGTTCCTCACGGAGCACCCGGACGTCGTCGAGGCCGTGCTGAGGGGGACGGTGAAGACCAACGCGTGGATCAACGCCAACCCGGACAAGGCGAAGGCGTCGGCCAACGCGGCGCTGAAGGCGGAGACCGGCAAGCCCCTGGCTCCCAAGGTCATCGACCCGGCGTGGCCCAGCATCGCGATCACCGACGACCCGCTGGCCGCGACGCTGAGGACCCAGTCCGAGTGGGCGGTCCGGGCCGGGCTCATCGAGCAGCCCGACCTGGCCGGCATCTACGACCTGACGCTCCTCAACAAGGTGCTGAAGGCCGCCGGCCGGCCCGGGGTCTCCGACGCCGGCCTCGGCGCCAAGTAACCGCCGGCCCATCCACGCACCCCAGGAGGTGACGACCATGGCCACGACACTCGCCAAGGCCCCCGAGGGCACCGCGGCGGAGCACACGCACGCCGCCCGGATCGAGCACGTCTCGAAGTCCTTCCCCGGCCCGGCCGGTGCCCAGCTCGTCCTGGACGACGTCAGTCTCGACGTCGCGCCCGGCGAGTTCGTCACCCTCCTGGGGGCATCGGGGTGCGGCAAGTCCACCCTGCTGAACCTGGTGGCCGGACTCGACCGGCCGTCCCAGGGGTCCATCACGACCCCGGGCGGCCGGCCGGCCCTGATGTTCCAGGAGCACGCCCTCTTCCCGTGGCTGACCGCGGGCAAGAACATCGAGCTGGCCCTGCGGCTGCGCGGGGTGCCCCGGGCCGAACGCGGGCCGGAGGCCGAACGGCTGCTCGAACTGGTGCGGCTCGGCGGCGCGTACGGCAAGCGGGTGCACGAGCTGTCCGGCGGCATGCGCCAGCGGGTGGCCCTGGCCCGCGCCCTGGCCCAGGACAGCCGGCTGCTCCTGATGGACGAGCCGTTCGCGGCCCTCGACGCCATCACCCGCGACGTGCTGCACGGCGAGCTGACCCGGGTCTGGGAGACCGCGAACAGCGGCGGTTCCGCCACGGGCGGCCTCTCCGTCCTCTTCGTCACCCACAACGTGCGCGAGGCCGTGCGCCTCGCCCAGCGCGTGGTCCTGCTCTCCTCCCGGCCCGGCCGGGTGGCCGCCGAGTGGACCGTGGACATCCCGCAGCCGCGCCGCGTCGAGGACGCGGACGTGGCCGAGCTGTCCGTCGAGATCACCGAACACCTGCGTGGGGAGATCCGCCGCCATGGCCAGCACTGACACCGCCGCCGCGGCGAAGCGGGACGACCTCGCCGGCCTGGAGGCCGGACTGGACGCCCTGGACGCGGTCGAGGTCCGCCGCACCCCGGTGCGCGAGGTCCTCGTCAGGAAGGTCCTCCCGCCCGTCCTGGCCGTCACCCTGGTCCTCGCCGTCTGGCAGGTCCTCGTCTCCGCCGGGATCACCGAGGAGGCCAAGCTGCCCGCGCCGTCCGCGGTGTGGGACGGCCTGGCCGACATGTGGCTCCGGGGCACCCTCTTCGAGGTGATCTGGACCAGCGTGTCGCGGGGTCTGGCCGGCTTCCTGCTCGCCCTCGCCATCGGCACCCCGCTGGGCCTGCTCGTGGCCCGGGTGAGGTTCGTGCGCGCCGCGATCGGCCCGATCCTCTCCGGTCTGCAGTCGCTGCCCTCGGTGGCGTGGGTGCCGCCGGCCGTGCTCTGGTTCGGCCTGAACGACGCGATGATGTACACGGTGATCCTCCTGGGCGCCGTCCCCTCCGTCGCCAACGGCCTGGTCTCGGGCGTCGACCAGATCTCGCCGCTGTTCCTGCGGGCCGGCCGCACCATGGGCGCCACCGGTCTGAAGGGCACCCGGCACGTGGTGCTCCCGGCGGCGCTGCCCGGGTACCTGGCGGGCCTGAAGCAGGGCTGGGCGTTCTCCTGGCGCTCGCTGATGGCCGCCGAGATCATCGCCTCCTCCCCCGACCTGGGCCTGGGCCTGGGCCAGTTGCTGGAGAACGGCCGCAACAACATCGACCTGCCCGGCGTGTTCCTGGCGATCCTGCTGATCCTGGTCGTCGGCATCGCGATCGACCTGCTGATCTTCAGCCCGCTGGAGCGGTGGGTGCTCCGCAGCCGCGGCCTGCTGGCGAAGTGAACCCCGAGCGAACCGTGAACCGCCCCGTCCTCCTCGTGATCGCCCACGGCAGCCGCGACCCGCGGCACGCGGCCACCGTCCGGGCGCTGGTGCGCCGGGCGGGCGCGCTGCGGCCGGGGCTGCGCGCGGAGACGGCGTTCCTGGACTTCGACCCGCCGTCGGTGACGGCGGTCCTCGGCGGGCTCGCCACCGAAGGAGTACGGGACGTGGTGGCGCTGCCGCTCCTCCTGACCAGGGCCTTCCACGCGAAGACGGACGTGCCGGCCGTCCTGCGGCAGGCCCCTCCGTCGCTGCGGACGCACCGGGCGGAGGTCCTGGGGCCGTCGCCGCTGCTGGTCGCGGCGGTGGAACGGCGGCTGTACGAGGCCGGGCTCGCGCCCGGCGACAAGAGCGCGACCGGGGTCGTCCTGGCCTCGGCGGGCTCCACCGACCCGGAGGCGATCGCGGCGATCGCGGAAACGGCGCGGGAGCTGCGGCGCACCGGTTGGCGCTCCGTGCGGCCCGCGTTCGCCTCCGCCGTGACCGCCGGGGGCCCTCCGCGCACCGGGGACGCCGTACGGGCCCTGCGTGCCGAGCCGGGCGTCCGGCGGGTGGCGGTCGCCCCGTACGTGATCGCGCCGGGACGCCTCCCGGACCGGATCGCCGCCGGGGCGGCGGGGGCGGACGTCCTGGCCGACGTCCTCGGCCCCTCCCCCGAGCTGGCCCGGCTGCTCCTGGAGCGGTACGACGGAGCCGTACGGGCCGCCGGGCGGGTGGCGGCGGCCGTCTGATCCGGATGGAGGGCCGGGGCGCCGCGCGGGGGCCCGACCCCCGACCGGCACCGCCTTCCCCCCGACACCGCTCTTCCCTCCGCGTCCTCTCCCCCGTCTCCATCTCCCTCCCCCCTGTCTCCTCCTTCCTCCCGGTGACGTGCCGCATCCGGTACCCGGGGCTGGGCCGAATGCAGTACGGCGGGACGGGTCGTCCCGCGATCCCGGGTAGGTCCACCGCGACCCCTGCCGGGGAGTCGTACCGGGGCCCTCCCGGGGAGACGTGAGAAAGGTGGTGACGCGCGACCATGGCCGCCGGCACCGACGTGATCGTCATCGGGGCCGGCGCGGCCGGCCTCTCCCTCGCCTGGCGTCTCCTCGCCCCTCCGGAGGGCGTTCCCGCTCCCCGCGTCACCCTGGTCGAGGCGCCGCCGGGTCCCCTGCGTCCCCCGGAGCGCACCTGGTGCTTCTGGGAGGCCGGGCCCGGTCCGTACGAGCCGTTCCTGACGAGGAGCTGGGACAGGCTCCGCGTACGGGCTCCCGACGGTTCCGGTCCGGTGCGTCCCCTCGGCGGCCTGCGGTACAAGATGCTCCGCTCCGACGCCTTCGAGCGGGGGCTGCGGGCGCGGCTGGCCGGGCTGCACAGGGTCGAGGCCACCGTCGAGGAGGTCGCCGACGGGCCGGACGGCGCCGCCGTGACCTGCCGGGGTGCCGACGGCACCGTCGCCCGGCTCCACGCGGCGTGGGTCTTCGACTCCCGTCCGCCCGCCGTGCGTCCCCCCGCCCGCACCGCCCTGCTCCAGCACTTCCGGGGCTGGTTCGTCCGGGCCGACGCACCGGTGTTCACGCCGGACGTGGTCGAACTGATGGACTTCCGCACGCCCCAGCCCGCGCACGGCCTCTCCTTCGGGTACGTCCTCCCCACCACCCCGTACGAAGCGCTCGTCGAGTACACCGAGTTCGGCCGGGCCCCGCTGGCGTCCGCCGCCTACGACCGGGCCCTGGCCCGCTACACCGGGGACGTCCTGCGGCTCGGTTCCTTCCGGGTCCTCGCCACCGAGCAGGGGGCCATCCCGATGAGCGACGGCCGGTACCCCCGCCGGGCCGGCCGGCACGTCTTCCGCGTCGGGGCGGCCGGCGGCGCCGTCCGGCCCTCCACCGGGTACGCCTTCGCGGCGATCCAGCGCCAGTCCCGGGCCGTCGCGGACGCCCTGCACCACGGCCGGTGCCCGGTCCCCCCGCCCGCGCACTCCGCCCGGGCGCTCGCGATGGACGCCGTCCTGCTGCGCGGCCTCGACACGGGACGCCTCGACGGGCCCGCCTTCTTCGCGCGGCTCTTCGCGCACGTCCCCTGCGAACGCCTGCTCCGCTTCCTGGACGGTGCCACCGGCCCGGCCGAGGAGTTCTCCGTCGGACTCCGCACGCCCGTCCCCGCCATGCTGCGCACGGCGGTCGAACTCCCCCTACTTCCCCGGCGCACCAGGCCGGAACGGCACGAGGAGCCCATCGATGACCAGCCGTGAACGCCGCTCCGCCCCGGCCGCGCGCCGGGGGCGCGACCGCAGGGCCGCCGTCGTCCCCGCCCACCGGGGGCGGGCGGCGGCGGGCCGGGACGCACCGCGCTGCGCCGTCGTCGGCGGCGGCATCGCGGGCCTGGCCGCCGCGACCGTCCTGGCGGAGCGCGGGGTCCGCGTGACCCTGTACGAGCGCGAGGCGTCGCTCGGCGGCCGGCTCGCCGGGTGGCCGGTCGAGCTCGCGGACGGTTCCTCCGTGACGATGAGCCGGGGCTTCCACGCCTTCTTCCGCCAGTACTACAACCTGCGCGGACTGCTCCGGCGTACCGATCCGGGGCTCGAACGGCTCCGGCCGCTGCCCGACTACCCCCTGCGCCACAGCTCCGGTCTGTACGACGGTTTCGCGCGCGTCCCCCGCACGCCGCCCTGGAGCGCCGTGGGCTTCGCCGCGCTCAGCCCCAGTTTCGGCCTGCGGGACCTCGTACGGATGAACCCCCGTGCGGCGCTGCCGCTCCTGGACGTCGGCCTGCCCGGGGTCCACCGCCGGTACGACGGGATCAGCGCCCGTGAACTGCTCGACCGGATCCGCTTCCCCGAGCGCGCCCGGCACCTCGCCTTCGAGGTGTTCTCGCGGAGCTTCTTCGCCGACCCCGGGGACCTCTCGGCGGCCGAACTCGCCCTGATGTTCCACATCTACTTCCTGGGCTCCTCCGAGGGACTCCTCTTCGACGTGCCCGACGAGCCCTATCCGCAGGCCCTGTGGGACCCCCTCGCCCGCTACCTCGAAGGGCACGGCGCCGACATCCGCACCGGCTCCCCCGTCAGCCACGTCGAGGCCGCGCCGGGCGGTGGCCACCTCGTCCACGGCCCGGCCGGGGCGGAACGCGCCGACGCGCTCGTCCTCGCCCTCGACACCGGGGGGCTGCGGGCCGTCGCGGCGGCCTCGCCCGCGCTGTGCGACGAGGCGTGGCGCTCCCGGGTCGCCGGGCTCCGTACGGCTCCGCCCTTCCTCGTCACCCGGCTCTGGCTCGACCGTCCCGTGGCCCCGGACCGTCCCGGGTTCCTCGGGACCGGCGGGTACGGCCCCCTGGACAACATCAGCGTCCTCGGCGCGTGGGAGGGCGAGGCCGCCCGCTGGGCCGCGAAGACCGGCGGTTCCGTGGTCGAACTCCACGCCTACGCGGCGGACCCGGTCGCCGGTCCGGGCCCGGTCGCGCGGGAGGTGGTCGAACAGCTCCGCCGCGTCTACCCCGAGACGGCGGCCGCGCGGATCGTGGACCGGCGCGACGAGTGGCGGCAGGACTGCCCGCTCTTCGCGGTCGGCGGCCACGCCGGACGGCCCGGGGTCGGCACCCCCGACCCCACCGTCACCGTCGCCGGCGACCTGGTCCGCACCGACCTCCCGGTGGCCCTGATGGAACGGGCCGCCACCACGGGCTTCCTCGCGGCCAACGCGCACCTGCGGCGCTGGGGCCTGCGGGGACAGACGCTGTGGACGGTGCCCCGGCGGGGCCGGTCGGCCCTCCTGAGGGGGCTGGCCCGCGCGTACGGGGAGTACTGAGCACCCCGGCCCCGGTCCCGCCCGCGCCGGGGCCGGTCACGGGGCGTCCCGGCCGGGGCGCGCCGTGACCGGCCGCCCTCAGCCGGGGAAGTCCCCCCTGGCCCGCAGGGCCCACCGCCGTTCCGCGTAGGCCAGGTCGTCGCGCCACAGGCGGCCCGCCGTCGCCCGCATCGCCGGACGCAGCAGCGGCGCCGCCAGGCGGACGACGGAGAACCCCCGGCGGTCCGAGTCGGCGAGGACGGCCTCCACCACGGCGGTGCGCGGACGCGGCGCCCCCGGGGGCGTCAGGGGCGTCGCGTGCGTCTCGACCACCGAGCCCGTCCCCTCCCCCGCCACGATCCGCATGACGACCGTCCTGGGGCCGGGCGCGGTGAACACGGCCCGGACCGGCACCACGACGCGCCCGGCCACCTTGAACGACACGTCCACCACCAGCTCGTCGTCCTCGTCCGTGGGGGTCCGCACCACGTCCAGGTCGACGAACGAGTAGGGGTGGAGCCACGCCCCGTGCCAGGGGTCGAGCCGGTTGGCGACGACGTCCTCCGGCTCGCACGTCCCCACGCCCGTGCAGACCGCGTCCACCGCCCCGGCCGCCGGAGGCCGTCCGGGCACGGGGGGCCGTTCCGTCGGGGGCTCGCCGCCCGCGCGGTCCAGCCTGACCCACAGCAGCACCCCGTCGTCGTGCGCGGGCCACGGCGACCAGCCCGCGAAGGGGCCGCCGTCCAGGGCGAGTCCGTGCCAGTGGCAGATCAGCGTCCCGCACCGCACGGCGCTGTCCTTCAGGGGCGCCCCCAGGTGCGGGCAGGCGCCCGGCCCCGCGTGGGGCCGCCCCTCCCGGTCGCGCCACAGGACGATCTCGGTGCCCGCCACGGTCCGCCCGAGCGGCCTGCCGTCCGCCAGGTCGCGGCTGCCGCCGACGACGTACCAGTTGCCCGAGGGCCGCTGCCCGGCACGGGCCAGCGCCCCGGCGATCAGCGCCGGGGAGGCCTCGCGCCACGTGGGCCGCTGCCGCTCCCACGGGACGGCGTCCCGGCGCAGCCGCAGCGGTACCAGGGACCGGCGCCCGGGTCCCTTCCGGACGCTCACCTCGGATCGCCTCCCGCCGTGCGGTCCAGGTCCGTCCCGCTCCGCGCCGGGGCGCTCCGTCCCCCGGCCGGGGCGTCCACCGGGAGCGGGACGGCGCGGCGCGGCAGGGTGCGGGCGGCGAGGGCGCCCACCAGGCCGCGCGCCGCGACGGACGCCCTGCGGCGGCGGCCGACGACCGCCCTGCGGTGCACCACCGCGTACCCGTCCCGCTCGATGGCGCCCAGGATGTCGCCGTACAGCACGAAGGCGGCACGCACGCACGGCACCGAGACGGGGGCGAGGCGGGCGATGCCCGGCTCCGCCTCGCGGTAGACGTCCCTGGTCAGCGCGGCGGCGGCCTTCAGGGCGGCGGTGATCCGCGCGTCCCGGGCCCCGGTGAGCCTGCTCCACATCAGCAGGTCGGCGTCGGCCCCGTGCGCGGCGAGCAGGTCGGCGGGGAGGTAGACGCGGCCCCGGTCCAGGTCCTCCCCGACGTCCCGGAGGAAGTTGGTGAGCTGGAACGCCCGTCCGAGCGCCGCCGCGTACGGCTCCGCCTCCGCGCGGGGGACGGCGGTGCCCAGGACGGGGACCATCTGGAGCCCGATGACGGCGGCGGAGCCGTGCATGTAGGCGCGCAGGTCGGCGTACGTGGCGTACCGCCGGACCGTCAGGTCGCTGCGCATCGACGCCAGGAAGTCGGAGAAGTGGCGGGCGGGGATGGCGTACCGGGCACGGGTGTCGGCCGCGGCGAGGACCACCGGTTCCCGGACCCGGCCGCCCCGGAGGGCGGTCCGCCACTGCTCCTCCAGTCTCCCCAGCGCGGCGGAGCGCTGTTCCGTCGTCGCGCCCGGCCCCAGGTCGTCCACGATGTCGTCGGCGCGCCGCGCGAAGCCGTACAGGGCGTGCACGGCGGCCCGCCGGTCGACGGGGAGCAGCCGGGTGGCCAGGAAGTACGTCTTGCCGTGCCGCGCGTTCAGCCTCCGGCAGACGGTGTACGCGGCCCGCAGGCGCGGGTCGGTGATGCCCGCCGCGTCCAGTTCCCGGGCCGTCACCGCGCCGCTCCGTCCACGCGGGCGCGCGCGGGGGCGCGGCCCGTTCCCGTCGAAGGCGCCGCGGGTCTCCCGCCGCCCCCGGTCCGGCCGCCGGTGACGCGCGCGGCGGCGAGCTTCCCGGAGAGCAGGACCGTCGGGACCCCCACGCCGGGCGTGGTGCCGCAGCCGGCCAGGACGGCGTTGGCGGTGCCGCGCACGAGGTTGCGCGGCCGGAAGGGGCCCGTCTGCGCGAAGGTGTGGGCGGCGGAGAAGGGGGTGCCGGCCGCGTGGCCCAGGGCCGTCCAGTCCGCCGGTGTCACCAGGGTCTCCTCCTCGATCGACGCGCCGAGGCCGTCGAGTCCCCGGCGTTCGAGTTCGCGGACGAGCGCGTCGCGGTAGCGCGGGCCGAGTTCGCCCCAGTGGGCGGCGTCCGGGCCGGTCCGGGTGTTCGGGCACGGCGCGAGGACGTAGTGCAGGTGGCGGCCGGGCGGCGCGAGGGACGGATCGGTGGCCGTGGGCCGGGTGATCAGCAGCGAGGGGTCGCTCATCAGGCGCCCCCGGTTGATCAGTTCGTCGAACGTGCCCTCCCACGCCGCGCCGAAGGAGAGGGTGTGGTGGGCCAGCCGGTCCCACGTCCGGTCCGTCCCCACGTGGAGCACGACCGCGCTCGGGGAGTGCCGCAGCCGGACGGGGCGCCGGGGGGCGCGCCCGAGGAGGCCGTGGGCGACGGGCAGGTCGGGGGTGAGGACCACCGCGTCGCAGGGGATCCGGTCGTGTCCGGTGACCACGGCGGTGATCCGCTCGCCCCGGCGTTCGAGCGCGGTGACCGGTTCGCCGTACCGGACCGTGCCGCCGGCCCGGGTCACCGCGTCCGCCATGGCCGCCGGTACGGCGTGCATCCCGCCGCGCGGGAAGTACACCCCGGCGACCGTGTCCATGTAGGAGATCACCGCGTAGGCGGCCAGCGCCCGCGAGGGCGCCACCCCCGCGTACAGGGCCTGGAAGGAGAAGACGCGCCGCAGCCGTTCGTCCGTCAGGAACCGTGCCACGGCGCCGTCGAGCCGCCCGAAGCCGCCGAGGGCGGCGAGCCGCGCGAGGTCGGGATGGAGGAGTCGCAGGGGGGAGTCGAAGTTGGTGTCGATGAAGCGACGCATCTGCACCGCGTACAGCTCCTCCAGCCACCGGCGCAGCCTCCGGTACCCCTCGGCCTCGCGGGGGCCGGCGAAGGCGGTGATCTCCGCCTCCATGGCGCCGGGTTCGGTGTGCACGTCGAGACGGGTGCCGTCGGCGAACAGCGCCCGGTAGGCCGGGTGGAGGGGGACGAGTTCGACCCGTTCGCGCAGGGAGTCCCCCACGGCCCGGAAGGCTTCGTCCAGGATGTCGGGCATGGTGAGGACGGTCGGGCCGGTGTCCGTCCGGTAGCCCCCGAGGTCGCGCCGGCCGGCCCGCCCGCCCGGGAGCGGGTCGCGCTCGACGACGGTCACCCGGCGTCCGGCGCCGAGGAGGTGGAGGGCGGCGGCGAGCCCGGCGAGGCCCGCGCCCACCACGACGACGTGGTCCGTGGGTCCCGCGACGGTCCTCAACGGGCCTCTCCCGTCAGGACCGGCACGGGGCCGCCGGCGGCGGGGGCGGGGGCACCGGTGGGTGGGGGGCCGCCGGTGGAGGCGGGGCCGCCTGCGGAGGCAGGGCGGCCGGTGGACGAGGAATCGCCGGCGGGGGCAGGGCGGCCGGCGGAGGCAGGGCCGCCGACGGACGAGGAGCCGCCGGCAGGTGAGGGGTCCAGTCCGCACGCCCTCCTGAAGAGCGCGCCGATCCTGTCCGCCGCCTCCGGCGAGAGCCCGGTGCGCGCCACCGCCTCCGCGCCCCGGCCGCACAGCTCCTCGATCCGCCGGGCGACCCGGTCCCGGGCCCCGCACGTGACGAGCAGGTCGAGGACCCGGCGCACGTCCTCCTCGGTCGCACGGGGTCCGGCGCCCCGGGCCCCGGGGGCGGGCGGACCGGCCGGAGGGGCCCCGTCCGCACGGAGGCCGTCCGGAAGGGACCCCTCCGGTCCGAAGCCGTCCGATCCGGAACCGGCGGCGCGCGCACCGGCCCTGCCGGGCCCTCCGGTGATCCTCTCCAGGAGGTCGAGGCCCGCGCGGTCCCCCAGTTCGGCGCACCGCTCCCCGGCGACGGCCAGGAGGTACGTCGCCCTGCCCTCCCGGATGTCCTCCCCGGCCGGCTTCCCCGTGGCCGCGGGGTCGCCGAAGGCCCCCCGCACGTCGTCGTACAGCTGGAAGGCGAGCCCCGCGGACCTTCCCGCCTCCCGGAGCCGACGGGCCGTGTCCCCGGGCGCGCCCGCCAGCGTCGCCCCCAGGACCAGGGGGTGGCCCACCGAGTACAGCGCCGTCTTCAGGACGGCCGTGCGCTCCGCCCGTCCGGCCGAGCGGTCGCCCGTGGCCCGGGACCGCAGGTCGAGGTACTGGCCCGCCACCATCTCCGTGCGCATCGCCCGCCAGACGGCGGCCGCCCGGGCCGCCGGGGGCCGTCCGCCGACGGACTCGGCGAAGACGTCGTCGGCCCAGGCCAGGGCCAGGTCGCCGGCCAGGACGGCGGCGGCGGCGCCGAACGTGCCGCAGGGCAGTTCGCGCGCCCGCGTACCGAACCGCGCGTCCAGCCCGACGTGCACGGCGGGCCGCCCCCTGCGCAGGGGCGAGCCGTCCATCACGTCGTCGTGGATCAGCGCGCACGTCTGGACGAGTTCGAGCGCCGCCGCGACGCCCAGGGCGGACGGCGTCTCGGCGGCTCCGCCGCCGCAGCCGCGCATCGCCCACCACAGGAACTCGGCGCGCAGCCGACGGCCTCCCGTCAGCGCGAAGTCCGCCACCCGGCCGGCGATGTCGGCCGCGAATTCCGGGTCGACGGCCGGCGCCTCCTCCGTACGCCGTCCGAGCACGGCCGCGAGGTGCGCCTCGACGGCGGCCGGCACGTCGTGGTCGACTTGGAGCGGATCGGGTACGCGCATGGGGTCATCCCTCGCTGGGGGGCGGCATCGCTTCGGGCTTCACCGGTCATTCAGTACCGCCGACGGGATCGGATGCACCGCTCCTTGAGCCGTCCGGCCCAATCCCCGGCCGGTGGCGCCTCCGGTGGCGCGGGTCATGGGCGACACTGCGGGCGACACCCCCAGCGGAGGAGCACCGGTCATGTCCTTGTTGCGCGACGCCGACCTCGCCCACGCCTTCGACCACGCCTCGCGGACGTACGACCGGATGACCTCGGCGAGCCCCGGCTACCACCGGCACCTGCTCCGCTCCGCCCGCCGCCTCGCCCTGCCGGACGGCGGGCGGGGCCGGTCGGTCCTGGACCTCGGCTGCGGTACGGGGGCGTCGACCCGGGCGCTGCTGCGGGCCGCGCCCGAAGCCTCGGTCACGGGCGTCGACGCGTCCGCCGGCATGCTCGACCGGGCGCTCCGCAAGCCGTGGCCCCCGAACGTCACCTTCGTGCACGCCCCCGTGGAGGGTCTGGCCGGGGCGGGGGTGGACGGCCCGTACGACGCGGTCTTCGCCGCCTACCTCTTCCGCAACGTCGCGGACCCGGACGGCGTCCTCGACCGGGTCCGGGGACTCCTCCGTCCGGGCGGGCGCCTGGTCGTCCACGAGTACGCCCTCGGCAGCCGGGCCGTCCACCGGGCGGTGTGGTCGGCGGTGATGGGGGCGGTCGTCCTGCCGTGGGGCCGCCGCCACGGAGACAAGGCGCTCTACCGCCACCTGTGGCACAGCGTCCTCGACTTCGACACCGCGCCCGCCTTCGCCGACCGGCTGCGCCGCGCGGGTTTCGGCGGTGTGCGCGTCCTCCCCCAGCCGGGGTGGCAGACCGGCATCACCCATACGTTCACGGGATTCCGGCGCCGGGGGCCCTTCCGGGGCTAGGGAGTGCGTCGAAAGCGGATCATGAGGTCCGGCATGACGGGATGGGCCACGTGGCTCGGTTGTGCGGTCGGGCGCCTGCGGCGAGAAGCATGGCGATCGTTTCGGGGTAGGGCCCGGTCGTCGCCCATTCGCGTGGGGAACGGCCCGTGCCGTGGTCTTCGCGGAGATTGGGGTCGGCGCCGCGGGCGAGCAGTGCGCGCACCGTCTCGGTATGACCCCGGCATGCGGCCGCGCACAGAGGGGAGCCTTCCGCGCCGCATCCGCTGTCGGTGTCGGTGTCGGCGGCCGGCCGGCCGGACAAAACCGGGTGCGGCCGGTCGCCGCGGTGGTGTGGGATGCGAACCATGACGATCGTTCTGAACGAACCCGGCGCCGACGGGCTGACCGAGGTCCTGGACGCCCTCCGCGCATGGCAGGACGACCGCGCGCCGCTGCAGCTCCATCCGGGCGACCTCGGCTGGGCCTGGGCGCTGGGCGCGGAGAGGCTGGCCGCGGCCGTGCGCACCTGGAGCGCGGACGGACGGATCATTGCCGTCGGGTACCTGGACGACCCCGACCTGCTGCGCCTGACGACCGCGCCGGATCTGCGACGGGACGGTGATCTGGCGCGCCGGCTGCTGGCGGACCTCGACGAGCCGGGGCGCGGGGTCCTGCCACCCGGGAAGGTCGGCCTCGAAATCCCCGACGGCGCCCTGCTCCGCGAGGTCCTCCTGGAGGCGGGCTGGGTTCCGGACGAGCCGTGGACGCCACTGTGCCACGACCTCGCCCGGCCGGTGAAGGACTCCGGCCTGCGGATCGAGGTGGCCGGTCCGGAGACTGCGGGGGTGCGGACCGCGGTGCATCGCTCGGCGTTCGGCAGCCCGGCGTTCACCGAGGAGAGGTGGCACGCCCTCGCGGCCGGGCCGGCCTATGCCGACGCCCGCTGCCTGATCGGCTACGACGACCGGGGCAACGCGGTGGCCGCGGCGACGGTCTGGTCGGCCGGGCCCGGCAGGCCCGGTCTGCTGGAGCCGGTGGGCGTGCACGCCGACCATCGCGGTCGCGGCTACGGGACGGCGATCGGCGTCGCCGCCGCGGCGGCGCTGCGCGAACTGGGCGCGTCGAGCGCACTCGTCAGCACTCCGACCTCGAACGCTGCCGCCGTCGCCGCCTACAGGGCGGCGGGATACGAGCCGTCGGCCGAACGGCTGGACGTCTGCCGACCCGCCTGAAAACGGCCGGGCGGCGGTGGCGACCGGGCGGGCGGTACCGGTCGGCTCCGCCGTCCTCCGGGCCCGTCGGCGTGCGGCGGCGGCCCGGAGGGAAGGGGGCCGCACACGGCCTAGCCGAAGTCGAGGCCGCCCGTGCGCGTGCGCTTCAGCTCGAAGAGGTCGGGGTGGGAGGCCAGGACCCGGAAGGAGTCGAAGAGTTCGGCCGCCCGCTCGCCCCGGGGGATGGCGCGCAGGACCGGGCCGAACCAGGCCGTGCCGTCGACGTGGAGCGTCGGGGTGCCGACGTACGCCCCGGCGTCGGGGTCCTTCCCGGCGTCGTGGCTGCGGCGGACCGCCTCGTCGTACGAGGGGTCGTGGGCGGCGTCGGCGAGTTCGGCCGGAAGACCGAGTTCGGCGAGCGATTCGGTGATCACGGCGTCGAAGTCCTTCCGCTTCCCCTCGTGGATGCGGGTGCCGTACGCGGTGTAGAGCGGGCGCAGGACCTCTTCGCCGTGCCGTTCGGCGGCGGCCACCGCCACGCGCACCGGGCCGATCGAGGCGTCGACGAGTTCCCGGTACCAGTCGGGCAGTTCGTTGCCCTCGTTGTGGAAGTACAGGCTCATGACGCGGAAGCGGACGTCGATGTCCCGGTGGCGTTCGACCTCCAGGATCCAGCGGGAGGTGATCCAGGCGAAGGGGCAGGCGGGGTCGAAGTAGAAGTCGACGGTGGTACGGGGACGGGTCCCGGTCTTCTCGGTGCTCCCGGCGCTCCCGGTGTTCCGGGTGCTCGGGACGGCCTGGGGGCCCTGGGCGCTCTGGGCGTTCTCGGTGGTCGTCATGCGGACGAATCTAGTCGGCGGATGGCCCGCCTCCGTGGTCCATTCGGAAGCCGTCGGAGTGGGCCACTTCGCCGTCACGCCTCCCGGACCATCTCCACCAGCCTGAGGACCGTGTTCCAGTTGCGCGCGGTGACCACGAGCCCCTCGGAGAGGGCCGGCCGGGAGACCGCGTCGCCCAGCCGGGAGGTGCCGAGGCCCCCGGGGGCGTAGAGGTAGAGGACCCGGTCCCCGAGGGCGAAGTCCTCCGGGCGGTAGGCGTCCCGGTCGATCGCGGCGAAGCGCCCGGCGTCCGGGGGACCCGAGAAGTAGAGGGCGTGGAGCTGCCTGCCCTCCAGTTCGGCGGCGGGGAACGGACACGCCTCCGCGACGGCGGCGAGGTAGGCGCCGTCGCGGACGAGGCAGTCGACGCGGAACCCGAAGCGCTCCTCGATCGCCTCTTCGAGCGCGGCCGTCAACTCCTCCTCGGAGGACGCCGAGTCGGTGGTGAAGACGGCGTTCCCGCTCTGGAGATAGGTGCGGACGTTCCGGTGGCCGATGTCTTCGAGGAGGGTCCGGAGGTCCGCCATGGGGACCTTCCGGCGCCCGCTCACGTTGATGCCCCGGAGCAGGGCCGCGTACGTCTGCGTCATGTTCCCAATCTAGAGCGGCCACCGCGCCTCGTGGGGGGCGGCGCGGTGGCCGGTTCGAACACTGTCCGACGGAGGGGAGCGGAGAGAAGGCCCGTCACCCTTCTGTGACTTGTTCAACAAGGTTTCGTAATGACGGACGGAGCGCGAACCGCTCATGTGCGCCGATAGCGGGCGGGCGCCGGGACCGTCCCGACCGGGTGCACGCGCGGCCGGGGGGCGCGAGGCCGGGATCGCGGGGCCCTCGGGGCGGCCCCTCGGGACGGACCGGACGGATGCGAGACTTTGGCGCGAACACACAGGTGAGGGAGAGAGCGATGGACGAGGCGCGGGCGCGGGAGATCCTGGACGGGGCGGGGCTGCCGGCCGGGGAGGCCCGGCTCCTGGCCCTCGGGGAGAACGCGGTCTTCGCCGTGGGCGACCTGGTGGTGAAGGTCGGCCGGGACGCCGGGCTGCTGGACCGGGCGGAACGGGAGCTGGCCCTCGCCGCCTGGCTCGCCGCCGCCGGGGTCCCGGCGGTGCGGGCGGCGGAGGAGCGGCCCCGGCTCGTGGCGCGGCATCCGGTCACCCTCTGGCACCGGTTGCCCGAGGCGGTCCGGCCGTCCGAGCCGCGTGACCTCGCCCCGCCGCTGCGGCGGGTGCACGCCCTGCCCGAGCCGGAGGGCTTCGCGCTCCCCCGCCGCGAACTGCTGGGCGGGGTCGAGCGGTGGCTGCGGCTCGCGGGGGACGCGATCGACCCGGCGGACGCGGCCTTCCTGCGCGAGCGGCGCGACGCCTTCGCCCCGGCGGCGGCCGCCCTGACCCCGCACCTGCCGCCGGGCCCGATCCACGGGGACGCCCTCCCCCGGAACGTCCACGTCGGACCGGACGGCCCGGTCCTGGTCGACCTGGAGACCTTCTCCTCGGACCTGCGCGAGCACGACCTCGTGGTGCTCGCGCTCTCCCGGGACCGGTACGGTCTCGACCCGGCCGCGTACGACGCCTTCACCGAGGCGTACGGCTGGGACGTCCGCGAGTGGGAGGGGTGCGCGGTGCTGCGCGGGGCGCGGGAGACCGCGAGCTGCGCGTGGGTGGCGCAGCACGCGCCGGCGAACCCGAAGGCGCTGGCCGAGTTCGAGCGGCGGGTGGCCTCCCTGCGGGACGGCGACCCCTCGGTGCGCTGGTACCCGTTCTGATCCGGCGCCCCGCCCCGGCCTTCGCGCCCCCCGCCCTTCGCGCCCCCGCCTCTGCCATCATGATCCCCGTCGAACCGGTCGGATGGGACGGGGTGTTGTGATGCGGGTGGAACTCTCGGACGTCACGCTGGAGGTCGAGGTGAGCGGCGAGGGCCCGGCGGTGCTCCTGGTGCACGGTTTCCCGGACAGTCATCACCTGTGGCGCCACCAGGTCGCGGCCCTGACCGCGGCGGGCTACCGGTGCGTCGCCCCCACCCTGCGGGGCTTCGGCGCGTCGGACCGGCCCGAGGGCGGCCCGGAGGCGTACCACCCGGCGAAGCACGTCGGCGACCTGCTGGAACTCCTCGCCCGGCTGGACGTCGAGCGGTTCCATCTGGTCGGCCACGACTGGGGCTCGGGCGTGGCCCAGGGCCTCGTCCACGCGGCGGCGGACCGGGTGCGGAGCCTGAGCCTGCTGTCGGTGGGCCACCTGACGGCGAACCTGGACGCCGGATGGGAGCAGCGGCAGCGCTCCTGGTACATGCTCCTGTTCCAGTTCGCCGGGGTGGCCGAGGACTGGCTGGCCCGGGACGACTTCGCCCATCTGC
The DNA here is from genome assembly GCF_042892575.1 of Streptomyces sp. NPDC001744. NCBI lineage: Bacteria > Bacillati > Actinomycetota > Actinomycetes > Kitasatosporales > Streptomycetaceae > Streptomyces > Streptomyces sp. NPDC001744. The sequence continues at coordinate 82,284 of NZ_JBIAUG010000019.1, read as the reverse complement.
GCGCGATGCTGGCCGAGCACCCGGACGCGGAGGCCGTGATCGAGCCGCTGCGCGCGCCGGGCGCGCTGACGGCCGCGCTGAACATCTACCGCGCGGCGCTTCCCCCGGAGGCCCTGTTCGGCCCCCGCCGGGCGGTGCCGCCGCTGCCGGAGGCGGTGCCGGTGATGGGCGTCTGGTCGACGGGCGACCGTTTCCTCACCGAGTACTCGATGTCCGGTACGGGCGAGCACGTCGCCGGTTCCTGGCGTTACGAGCGGATCGAGGAGGCGGGCCACTGGCTCCAGCTCGACCGCCCCGAGAAGGTGAACGAGCTGCTGCTCTCCTTCCTCGGGAAGAACTCCTGACGTCCGGGGAGCGTCCCCGCCCGCGCGGGGGAACCCCGCCCGGTCCGGTCCCTCAGGAGGGGTCCCCGACGCGCCCGGCCCGGTGGTCCGCCGGCACGGCCTCCCCGCGCAGGGGCCAGGCGGTGTCGACGACCGCCTCCGCGTCGCCCTTGCGGCGCAGGAACGCCTGGAAGTCCTCGGCCCACGCGCGGTACCAGTCGATCTGGCGCGCGTGGAGCTCGGCCGGGTCGAGCTCGGCCACCCGCCGGTGCCGCTCGGCTATCGCGACGGCGACCCGGACGGCGGCCAGCGCGTCGGCGGCGGCCTCGTGGGCGGCTTCGAGCACGACGCCGTACTCCCCGCAGACGGCCTCCAGGGTCCGCTTGCCGCGCCGGTAGCGGTCGACGGCCCGGTCGATGGTGTACGGATCGACGACCGGGCCGATCGCGACCCCGCCCAGCCGCTCGTCCATCGGGGGCAGCCCGTGGCGGCGCAGCTCGGCGGCGAGGAGCGTCAGGTCGAACGAGGCGTTGTACGCGACGACCGGAACGCCGTCCTCCCAGTACGCGGCGAGGACCTCCGCTATCTCGTCGGCCACCTCGCGCGCCGGCCGTCCCTCGGCCGCGGCCCGCTCGGTGGTGATGCCGTGGATCGCGGCGGCCTGGTCCGGGATGCCGACGCCCGGGTCGGCGAGCCAGTCCCGCCGTCGTACGACGCGTCCCCCGCCTTCCACCTCCACGATCGAGGCCGTCACGATGCGGGCCTCCAGCGGGTCGGTGCCCGTCGTCTCCAGATCGAAGCCGACCAGCGTCTCGCCGTGCCAAGCCATCGGGTCCTCCTTGCGTGATCTCCCCCGTGGTACCGACCACCCTCGCACGCGCCACTGACAACCGCTCCGGGTCCCCCTCCGGCGGAAGGTCCCGGTCCGGGGCGGGCGAGGGGTCAGGAGACGGGCCGGGAGTCGAGCCAGACCGACTCGAACTCCTCCCGGTACGTCTCGAAGAGCCCGTGGTCCCCGTCGCCGGACCGCGGGTCGTGCCGGACCACATTCCGGCCGCCGCCGCGCAGCACCAGCACCGGGGCCTCCATGCCCCGGGCCCGGCGCAGGTAGGACTGGACGACGCCCACCCCGTCCGGGCCGTCGCCGTCCACCAGGTAGGCGGTGAAGCGGGGGGTCTCGTCGAAGACGTGGATCTGGAAGGCGTCCGGGTCGCGGAGCTTGGAGCGGACCCGGCGCATGTGGAGGATGTTCATCTCCACCGAGCGGCTCAGCTCGCCCTTCTTCAGGCCGAGTTCCCGCTCGCGCCGTTTGACGGCGCTGCTCGCGGGGTTGAGGAAGAGGAGCCTGGTCCGGCAGCCGGACTCGGCGAGGCGCACCATGCGGCGGCCGGAGAAGTTCTGCACGAGCAGGTTGAGGCCTATGCCGGTGGCGTCGAGGCGGCGGGCCCCGCCGAAGAGGTCCTCGGCGGGCAGCTGCCGCTGGAGCCGGACCCGGTCGGGATGGACCTGGACCACGTCGGCGTACCGGTCGCCCACCAGGTCCTCGACCGCGTCCACGGGCAGCCGGTCGGCGGACGGCACCCCGGCCCCGCTGCCGAGGATCTCCAGGATGCGGGCGGAGGCCCGCTCGGACTGGGCGAGCACGGTCAGCGAGAGGGCCCGGTTGCGGGAGACCACGTTGCGCGTGACCTCCAGTTCGTCGAGGGCCAGCTCGACCTCGCGCCGGTCGTCGAAGTAGGGCTCGAAGCAGGGCCAGTGCTGCACCATCAGCTCGCGCAGCTGCGGGAGCGTGAGGAAGCTCAGGACGTTGTCGTCGGCCGGGTCGAGGAGGTAGCCCTTGCGCCGGGAGACCTCGCGCACGGCGACCGCGCGCTGCACCCACTCCTGTCCGGCCGGCCCCGCCGCGGCGACGACCCACTCCTCGCCGTGGACCGGTTCGTACACGGGCCTCAGGACGGCGGCGACCACGGCCCGCAGCCGCTGTTCGACCAGATTCAGCCAGATGTAGGCGCGGCCGGCGCGCTGGGCCCGGACGCGGACCTCGCTCCACGCCTCGGCGTCCCACTCCAGTTCGGCCCCCATCCCGACCGGGCGGGCGACGGCGACCGCGCCGGGCGGCACGTCGGCGCCCGGCGGCGCGGCCGCTCCGGGCGGCGCCTCGACGGGGCCGCCAGGCCCCCCTTCCCGGTCCGCGTCCCCTGGGGGCAGCTCCAGACCTCCCGAGCTCACCCGCGCACCGCCTTCTGCTCCTGGACGCTCGTTTCGACCACTCCGGCAACGATCAAGGAAGGGTACTCCGCGAGCGGGAGGCGATGCAGCAGGATCGGCGGGCTCCTTCCCCAACCGCCCGGGCCGGTGCGACCGTTCCGGAGGCGAGATCATCCGGAGTGAGCGGATTCATAGCGGTTGCGCCCCCCCTTCCTCCCCCGGGACCGGGCGCGGGGACGGCGGACCGGCGCCCGGGCAGGGCGGCGGACCGGCCGGCCCGGCCCTCCCGCCGGGCGGCGGCCCGCCTTTTCGCACACGTTTTCTTTGGACCCCCCGCGCGGTGGGCAGTCACCCGGTAGGACGGGGCGAAGTCCTAGGACCTCGCGTCCCTCTCGGGCAGTATCTGGCCGAAGACCATCCAGAAGAACCCGGACAGAAGAGGAAGAGTCGTATCCATGCAAGTCTGGCCGGGACAGGCGTACCCCTTGGGCGCCACCTATGACGGCGCGGGAACCAACTTCGCGGTCTTCTCGGAGGCCGCCCACAGGATCGAGCTGTGTCTGATCCACGACGACGGCTCGGAAACGGCGGTGGAGCTGCGCGAGACCGACGCGTTCGTACGGCACGCCTACCTGCCGGGCGTGATGCCCGGACAGCGGTACGGGTTCCGGGTGCACGGTCCGTACGCCCCCGAGCGGGGGCTGCGCTGCAACGCGGCGAAGCTGCTGCTCGACCCCTACGCGCGGGCGGTGTCGGGGCGGGTCGAGTGGGGCGAGGCGGTGTACGGCTACCCCTTCGGGAAGCCGGAGGCGCGCAACGACCTAGACTCGGGCCCGCACACGATGACCTCCGTCGTGGTCAATCCCTACTTCGACTGGGGCGACGACCGGCGCCCGCGCACCGAGTACCACCACACGGTGATCTACGAGGCCCACGTGAAGGGCCTGACGATGCTCCACCCCGACCTCCCCGAGGAGCTGCGCGGGACGTACGCGGGGCTCGCGCACCCGTCGGTGATCGGCCACCTGAAGGAGCTGGGGGTGACGGCGCTCGAACTGATGCCCGTCCACCAGTTCGTGAACGACCACCGGCTCGCGGACGCGGGGCTCTCGAACTACTGGGGCTACAACACGATCGGCTTCTTCGCCCCGCACAACGCCTACGCGTCCTGGGGCGACCGGGGCCAGCAGGTCCTGGAGTTCAAGTCGGCGGTCCGGGCGCTGCACCAGGCGGGCATCGAGGTCATCCTCGACGTGGTCTACAACCACACCGCCGAGGGCAACCACCTGGGCCCGACGCTCTCCTTCAAGGGCCTGGACAACCCTTCGTACTACCGGCTCGTGGACGACGCGCCCCAGCACTACTTCGACACCACCGGCACCGGGAACTCGCTGCTCATGCGGTCCCCGCACGTCCTCCAGATGATCATGGACAGCCTGCGGTACTGGGTGACCGAGATGCACGTGGACGGTTTCCGCTTCGACCTGGCGGCCACCCTGGCCCGCCAGTTCCACGAGGTGGACCGGCTGTCGTCCTTCTTCGACCTGGTGCAGCAGGACCCGGTGGTCAGCCAGGTGAAGCTGATCGCCGAGCCGTGGGACGTGGGCGAGGGCGGCTACCAGGTGGGCAACTTCCCGCCGCTGTGGACCGAGTGGAACGGCAAGTACCGGGACTGCGTGCGGGACCTGTGGCGGGGCGAGCCGCGCACCCTCGCGGAGTTCGCCTCCCGGCTCACCGGTTCCTCCGACCTCTACCAGGACGACGGTCGGCGGCCGCTCGCCTCGGTCAACTTCGTGACCTGCCACGACGGCTTCACGCTGCGGGACCTGGTCTCGTACAACGAGAAGCACAACGAGGCGAACGGCGAGGAGAACCGGGACGGCGAGAGCCACAACCGCTCGTGGAACTGCGGGGCGGAGGGCGAGACCGAGGACATCGGGATCAACGAGCTGCGCGCCCGCCAGATGCGCAACTTCCTCGCCACCCTGATGCTGTCCCAGGGCGTGCCGATGCTCAGTCACGGCGACGAGTTCGGGCGGACGCAGGGCGGCAACAACAACGCCTACTGCCAGGACAACGAGGTGTCCTGGGTCCGGTGGCCCAAGGAGAACAGCGAGGCGGAGGCGACGTTGCTCCGCTTCACCCGGGCGATGGTGCGGCTGCGTCGCGAGCACCCCGTCTTCCGCCGCCGCCGCTTCTTCCACGGGCGGCCGGTCGAGGGCACCCACGACGAGCTGACCGACATCGCCTGGTTCACGCCGGAGGGCGAGGAGATGACCTCCCGGGACTGGCAGGCGGCGCACGCCAAGGCGCTGACGGTCTTCCTCAACGGGAACGCGATCTCGGAGCCGGGCACGCAGGGGGAGCGGATCACGGACGACTCCTTCCTGCTGATGTTCAACGCCTCGTCGAAGGAGCTGGAGTTCTCGGTTCCGGACAGCCACGGCCACTACTGGCGCACGGTCGTGGACACCTCCGACCCGGAGGGCATGCCGCCGCAGGAGGGTCCCGAGCTGGTGGGGGGCGAACGGGTGAAGCTCGCTCCCCTCAGCCTGACCGTCCTGAGGCGACCGGCATGAGGTGACCGGCCCGGAGTGACCGGCGCGTCCCGGACCGGAGCGGTCCGGGACGGAGCGGTCCGGGACGGAGCGGTCCGGGACGGGACATATCCGGGGGCGACCGCCCCGGGCCGCCGCCCGCTCCACGGCCCCGCCGGCCCGTCCCGGCGGGGCCGTCCTCGTCGGCCCGTCCACCCGACATCACCCTTCCGGGTGGATTGCGGGGAGGGGACGCGATCGGACGCGAAGGGGATGAAACAGAAGCCCTCCGGCGGGGTACGTACGTTCGCATGACCTCCCTTCCGGCCTCTTCCCCTCGGACCGCTCCTCCCACCGCCACCTACCGGCTCCAGCTCCAGCCGGACTTCCCGTTCGCGGCCGCCGAGCGGGCCGTGCCGCACCTGGCCGGCCTCGGGGTCTCCCACCTGCACCTCTCCCCCGTCCTGGAGGCGGTGCCCGGCTCGACCCACGGTTACGACGTCACCGACCACCGGTCCGTGCGGGCCGAGCTCGGCGGCGAGGAGGGGCTGCGCTCCCTGGCCGCGACCGCGCGGGCGCACGGGCTCGGCCTGGTCGTGGACCTGGTGCCCAACCACATGGCGGCCTCCCCCGCCCACAACCACGCGCTGCGCGCCGTGCTCCGCGACGGTCCCGGCTCCCCGTACGCCCGCTGGTTCGACGTGGACTGGCGGGCGGGGGACGGGCGGCTGCTGCTCCCGGTCCTGCCCGCGCGCCTCCCGGAGGTCCGGGACCGGTTCCGGGTGTCCGGCGGGACGCTGCGCCTGGACGGGCAGGAGTTCCCGCTGCGTCCGGGCACGGAGGGGCTGCCGCTGGACGAGCTGCTGGACGCCCAGTGGTACCGGCTCGGCTGGTGGCGCCTGGCCCGTACCGAGCTGAACTACCGCCGCTTCTTCACCGTGTCGGACCTCATCGGGGTGCGCGTCGAGGACCCCGAGGTGTTCGCGGCGACGCACGCGAAGATCGTGGAGCTGGTCCGGGACGGGGTGGTCGAGGGGCTGCGCATCGACCACCCCGACGGTCTCGCGGACCCGCAGGGCTACCTGGAGGACCTGGCGGAGGCGACCGGCGGCCGGTGCTGGACGGTGGTGGAGAAGATCCTCACCGGCGACGAGACGCTGCCGGCCGCCTGGCCGGTCGCGGGCACCACCGGGTACGACGCGCTGCGGCGGCTCGACGGCGTCTTCACCGACCCCGTGGGCGCCGAGGCGCTCACCGGGCTGTACCGGGAGTTCGTCGGCAAGGCCGGGGACCGGGGCGGCCGCTGGGAGGAGACCGAGCGGCGCGCGGCGTACGAGGTGGCCGGTCACGACCTGGCCGCCGAGACGGCCGCGCTGACCCGGATCGCGGAGCGGATCTGCGCCGCCGACCCCGCCCTGCGGGACCACGCGCCCTGGGCGCTGCGCACCGCCATCCGGGAGCTGCTCGTCCGCGTCCCGGTCTACCGGACCTACCGGACCGGCGGCGAGGAGGTGCTGACCCCGGAGGCGGCACGCGGCGCGAAGGCCGCGTTCGCGGTGGAGGAGGAGGCGGCGGCGGTCGACCTCGTGCGGGAGCTGGCGCTCGGTGCGCGGGGGGACGGACCGGAGCACCGGGCCTTCCGCGTCCGGTTCGCGCAGACCTCCTCGGCGCTGCGGGCCAAGGCCGTGGAGGACAGGGCCTTCTACCGGTACACGCCGCTCCTCTCGGCGAACGAGGTGGGCGGCGACGCGGGGCGTCCGGCGGTGCCGGTGGAGGAGTTCCACGCGTACTGCCTGCGGATCGCCCGGGACTGGCCGGCCACGGGCACGGTCCTGTCCACGCACGACACCAAGCGGAGCGCCGACGTGCGGGCGGCGATCGCGGTCCTCTCGCAGTGCCCGGAGGTGTGGGCGGACCTGCTCGCGGAGGTCGCGGAGGTGCCCGCGCCCGACCAGCACCTGGCGTGGACGGCCTGGCAGACGGCCTTCGGCCTCGGCACGCCGGACGCGGACCGGCTCGTGCCCGCGATCGTCAAGTCCGTGCGGGAGGCGGGGCTGCGGACCGGCTGGACCGAGCCGGACGAGGAGTACGAGCGGGCGGTGGCCGAGTTCGCGGCGACGGGGCCCGGCCGGATTCCGCTCCGGGTGGCCTCGGAGGCGGCCTTCGCCCTGGAGCCGCACATCCGGGCGCACGCGCTCGGCGCGCTGCTCGCGCAGCTGACGATGCCGGGGGTGCCGGAGCTGTACCAGAACACGGAGCGGGAGTACCGGGCCCTGGTGGACCCTGACAACCGGGCCCCCTTCGCGCCCGGTCCGGACGACGACCGGACGGCCCTGGTCCGGGCGGCGCTGCGGCTGCGGCGCGAGCGCCCGGAGGTCTTCGGGCCGGGCGGGACGTACACCCCGCTGGCGGCCGGGGGGCCGGCCGCCTCCCACTGCCTGGCCTTCGCCCGCTCGGACGCGGTGGTGACGGCCGTGACCCGCCTCCCGCTGCGCCTCGCGGAGGCGGGCGGCTGGCAGGACACGGAGCTGGTCCTGCCGGAGGGCCACTGGGCCGACGCCCTGGACGGCGTGCGGGAGTTCACGGGCGGTCCGGCGACGGAGCTGAAACTGGCGGAGCTCTTCGCGGAACGGCCGGTGGCGCTGCTGGTGCGGACGGACTGAGGAGACCTTCCGTGGAGTTCGTCGGGACGCTCCCCGGAAGGTCACCGACCGCACGCGTGTCCGGGAGGGTCCGTCGGCAGGGGCCTGCGGGCCTCTGCCGACGGACCCTCGGTTTCAGTGGTGCCGCATCAGAAATGCCAGTCGCGCGACGGGAGGAAGCCGCCCGTGCCGGCACCCGGGTAGAGCTTGAACGTGCCGATGCCGGTCGCCCTGTCACCGGGAGCGGTCTCCTGGACGAGGAGGTCGTTCACGCCGTCGCCGCTCAGGTCGCCGACCCCGATGAACGAGTCGAACACGTACCATCCGCCACCGAGGTCCTGGGGCAGGTCGTGCCCCCCGGCGCCGTTGCCGTCGTACCGGTAGAGGTGGCTGTTGGTGGCGTGTACCGCGAGGAGGTCCGGGATGCCGTCGGTCTTCAGGTCTCCCGTCCCGACGATCCGGCTGTAGATGCCCCAGCCGCCGCCGAGGGCCACGCGCGGTGCGTACCCGCCGTTCCCGTTGCCCGCGTACCGGTACAGCGTGCCGTCGTTGTGGACGGCGAAGAGGTCCGGCACCCCGTCGGAGGTCACGTCCCCGGCGCTGGTCAGGAGACGGATGGTGTCCCAGCCGCCGCCCAGGATCTGCGGCGGGGCGAGGCCACCGGCCCCGTCGCCGTCGTAACGTCGCAGCTGCTTGTTGTTGTCGACGGCGAGCAGGTCGGGACGGCCGTCGGCGTTGAGGTCGCCGGCGCCGACCAGCTTGGTCATGACGTCCCAGCCGCCGCCGATGAGGTGGGGCTCGCCGTAACCGCCCTTGCCATCGCCGTCGTACCGCCACAGCTTGCCCGCGCGGTCCACGGCGAACAGGTCGCGCTTTCCGTCGTTCCCGGTGTCGCCTCCGGCGTCCGTGATCAGCCGCAGCGGTCCGGGGAACTGCGGCCATCCGACGCGCTCCACGACGCGCTGGGTGCTTTCGTTACTGACCCACAGGTGGTCGCGGGCGGCATCGTAGGCGATGCTCTCGATGTGCTTGGAAACACGCTTCCACAACTGGACGGGTTGTCCCGGCAGAGCACGGTAGATGCAGCTGTTCATCACCGCTCCGCCGGGTTGGTACTCCGGGCAGGTGGCGGGGATGAGGTAGGTCCCGTTGTGGGAGACGACGCCCTGTGCACCCAGGATCGGCGAGCTGAGCACCGTGCCGGGTTTCGCCACCGGCAGTCCGGCGGCGTTCACTCCGGCGTGCTCCAGCAGCCCGGTCTCCTGGTCGAGGGCCCAGCGGGCGATCGTGCCGCCGTACCCCACGGGGACGTTGTTGTCCTGCGTCCGGGACACGAGTTCGACGCTGACGAGGGCGGGCTTCCCGTCGCTCAGGTCGAGGGAGGCACCGACGTGGCAGGGGCGGTCGGTGGGGTTCCCGCGCCACGTCCCGCACTGGGCCTTGTCCGGGTCCTCCGAACCGTCGTACTTGGTGGGATCGTGGTACTTGCCGACGAGCGGCAGGACGTAGGTGTGGCCCTCCGCGCCGAAGACCCCGTCCGCGCCCCGGCCCGTGTACGTCTTCGACGGATCGACCTCCCAGAACCTGTTGAGGTCGAACACCCAGTAGCCTTCGCCGTTGCCCACGTACAGCCGGTTCTTGTACCAGACGGCCGCGTCCGCGTGGGTCTTCAGCCGCTGGAACGTGCCGTTCTGGGTGGGCTCGACCAGCATCACGCGGTTGTAGGTGATGCTGGAACGGTCGGTGGCGTTCGCGATGGTCAGGCGCGAGGCCTGGTCCGCCGCCCCGTTCTCCTTCTTGTACCAGGACGCGATGACGATCTCGCGGCCGTCGACCGGGGCGTAGGGAGTGGTGTTGCTGGTGATGCCCTGCGGCATCCACTCCGTGGTGGCCGTGTCCTCCGCGTTCCAGCAGAAGCCCTCGGAGGTCGCGAGGATCTCGTCACCCGGATCGGTGAAACAGGATTGACGGCCCTTCAGTTCCGCGGCAGCGAGAACCTTGTCGATGCCGCGTGGTTTCAGGGCAACGGAGTTGGCTTCCTGGAGCGCGTCCGCGCGAGAGGTGAGATCCGAGTATTCGAGCCGGGCCTGGGAGCCGGGCACGGTGGTGAGCGGCCCGGCGACGGTCGAGCCGGATGCGACCGGCCAGACCGCGGCGGCGGCCTGCGGCGCGGCCACGGTCGACTGCGCTGCCGCGACGGCGAGGAGTCCCGCCAGCGCGATGCCCGCGCGGCGCAGATATGTCTTCATGTGAAGTCCGTCAGAAGGGACGGACAAGGGAACCGTCGCGGTCCGGCGTCGGACGTGCGTCAGGAACGCACGGAGTCCACGGTTCGGCTAATATCCCTTGCCCCCGGTACCGATCCCGGCCCCCGGCCCATCGAACCGATGATTCGTCCGACCGTATGCAGATGCATTGACCTCGTCAAGATCCGGCCGTCACGCAAGGAGACGTATTCCCCGGAGAGGTACGCCGTCTGTGCGGAATCCGCTTTCCGCACGCCGCCTTGGGGCGCAGACCTGCCGCGTCGCTTCGAACGACCGTCGTGCGCTGCCCGAAAAGTTCCGCCTCCTCGATTTCCTCCGGAGAACGGTCTGTTCTCCGGAGCCGGCTATCCCCCGGGACGGACGATCAGCGTGCGCGGTGCCCGGGTGATCAGGCCCGCCGGGGTGGGACGGAAGCCGTCGGCGAGGCGCAGTCGGGGCATGGCCGTGAAGAGGGCGCGCAGGGCCTGCTCGGCCTCGATGCCGGCGAGGAGGACGGCCGGGCAGAAACCGGGACCGTAGGTGAGCTGGCCGGGGTCGTCGCGGAGCGGGTCGAAGCGGTCGGGCTCCCGGAAGCGTTCCGGGTCCCGGCCGGCCGAGCCGATGAGCAGCGCGACGGACGCGCCCGCCGGAATCGTCCCTCCGCTCACCGGGACCTCGGCCGCGGCGCGGCGCACCGCGATCTGCACGGGCGGGTCGCGGCGCAGCGACTCGGCCCAGGCCCGGGCCACGAGCCCGGTGGGGGCGTCGCGGAGGGCGGCGACCTGGTCGGGGTCGGAGAGGACGTTGCCGAGGAAGGAGGCGAGCGCCTTCTCCCGTACGGCGATCTGGCCGCCGCACTCCCCGGCGAGGGCCCCGGCCGCCCGGCCGCGCACGAGCCGCATCATGTCCCGGTAGGGCATGCCGACGGCGGCGGCGACGGTGCCGGCGGGCAGCCAGTGGCAGAAGTCGGCGACCAGGTCGGCCTGCGGCCGCCCGGCGATCCGGCGGGCGAGGAGGTGGGCGGTGCGTTCGGTGACGGACCTCAGCGCGGCGATGTCGACGTCCACGTGGGCGCGGGCGCAGGGCGGGTCGCCGGGCCGGTGCCCGTGGGTGAGGCGGCTGTCGGTGAGGGCCGTGGCGACGTCCGCGTACCGGCTGAGGACCCAGGCGCGCAGCAGCGGGTCGTAGGTGAGCGGGAACTCCTCGCGCAGCGTCCGGTGGATGCCGTGCGGGTCGCGCGAGGCACCGGGGTCGAGGGGGCTCGGCGCGACGGTCCGCCCGCCGGGGCCGGGACCCGCGCCCGTGATCGGGTCGGGCACGGCGCGGACGCGGCCGGGCAGGGGCGCGGCGCTCCGCGCGGGGCCGGTGCGGCCCGCCGTTCCGGGGCCCTCCTCCCCCGGGCGCGCCGCCGAGGGGGTCGCCGGGCTCATGGACGGCAGCCGGGTCCAGGGGTCCCCCGGCGTCGCCGGCCGGCCACCGCGTACGTCCCGCTTCGGTTCGTCGGTCATCGCGTCCCCTGTCGGTCGGCGGTGGGTGCCGCGGCCGGAGGTCGTGGCGCGCGTCCGTCCAGCTCATCACCGACCGGACCGCGCCGCCCGTCGCGTACCGCCGTACGGGTGAACCCTTCCGGCCTCCCGGAGGGTCCCGCGGCCCGCCTCAGTCGTGCGACAGCCGGAACGTCACCTGTCCGAACCCGACCACGTCGCCGGGCCGCACCACCACCGCGCCGGTGACCCGCCGGCCGTTGACGGTGGTGCCGTTCGTCGAGCCGAGGTCGCGCAGGACCCACATCCCGCCCTGGAGGGAGAGTTCGGCGTGCAGCCGGGAGGCCGTCTCGTGGCTGAGCCGCAGCCCGTTGACCGGGTCGCGGCCGATCCGCAGCGGGTACGGGCCGGGACGGGGCAGCAGCAGCTTCGGCAACCGCTCCGCCTGCCAGGCGCGTCCGAGCCTGGCCGTGAACGCGGACATCCGCTCCACCGCGCCCACCACCCGCCGGGACCAGGTGCCCTCGGTCCTCAGGTCCGCGGTGAGCAGGTCGAGTTCGTCCGGCCGCCGGGCGCGGAGCGCGCGTTCCATCCGGAAGAGGAAGGTGTCGTGCGAGAGGCGGCCCTGGGCGGCGCCCTCACGGAGCAGCACCAGCGCGCGGTCCCGCTCGGCGTCGGTCAGCCGGGGGGAGTTCGCCGGAAGCTCGAAAGGGGTCGTCACACCCGCGATTGTCCGTCCGCCGGACCCGGCGTGTCCAGAAGGGCCACCGGTCCCGTAACTCCGTACCGCTCCCGCGACATCGTTGTTACGGTCTGCCGTCCCCGCACCATGATCCCGGGGAGTCCCACGACGTGACCACGTCCCCCTCCGCCCCGTCCCCGTCGGTTCCGTCCGCCCCGCCCGCCCCGCACGGAACCGGCACCGGCACCGGTCTCGTCGTGCGTCCGCTCTCCGGACCGGAGGAGCTGGACCTCTTCCTCCGTCTCACCTACTCGCTCGACCACGAGCTGGCCGACGACCTCGCCGCCGGCCGCCGCCTCCCGGAGTGGATGTGGATGGCCCTGGACGGCGACCGGCTCCTGGGCCGGATCGCCTGGTGGACCCACGCGGCGGGCGCCGGGCCGCAGGCGCTCGACTTCTTCGACCTGGCCCCGGAACTGTCCGGCGGGGAGCGTGCCGACGTCGGCCTGCGGCTCCTGGAGACCGCGACGGCCGCGGTCGTCCCGGCGGGCACGCGGCGCCCCGAGTTCAGCCGGTTCCTGCCGGCGGACTGGCGCGAGCTCCCGGAGACCCGTGCCCTGCTGGAGCCGGTCTTCGGCGTCCTGGAGCGGTCGGGCGCCCGCCCGCTGGTGGAACGGCTGCGCCTGGAGTGGCGGCCCGGCGCTCCCGTGCCGGAGCCGACGGGGCGTCTGGAGTTCCGGCCCCTGCGGGACCGCGAGGACCTGGTGGCCCTGATGACACCGGTCCTGGAGGGCACCCTCGACGCGCACGGGCGGGCCGACCTGGCGTCCGGCCTCCCGGCGCGGGAGGCGGCGGAGCGGCACTACGACGAGGAGTTCGCGCACTACTCCTCGCCCCGCGCGTGGTGGCGGGTGGCCGAGCTGCCGGGGACCGGCGAGCCGGTCGGTTTCGTCGTCCCGGCCCGGAACAACTACCACCACACGATCGCGTACATCGGTGTGCTGCCCGTCCACCGGGGGCACGGGTACGTCGACGACGTCCTGGCGGAGGGGACCCGGGTCCTGGCCGCCGCCGGCGCGCCCCGGATCCGGGCGGCCACGGACCTGGGGAACGCGCCGATGGCGGCGGCCTTCGCCCGCGCGGGACACGTCACGCTCGAGCGCGCCGTCAACCACGTGTGGGACGCGCCGGGCGTGCCGGGGTCCTGACTGCCAGGATGGTCGCGGTAGTCATCCGTTGACCCGCCGAGCGGCCGGTCCGACGACGAGGGGATTCCCGTGCTCTTCGAGGTGTGGGCGCCGAACGCCCGTGACCGGGTGGTGCTGGAGCTGAACGGCACCGACCACCCCCTGGAGAGGGACGCCGGGCGGGACGGCTGGTGGACGGGCGTGGTGCCCGCCGGGGACGGCGACCGGTACGGCTTCTCCGTGGACGGCGGGCCCGTGCTGCCCGACCCCCGGTCGCGCCGGCTGCCGGACGGCCCGGACGGCCGGAGCGCGGTCGTGGACCACTCCGCGTACGCCTGGCGGAACGAGTCCCCGGCGCTGCGGCTGCGGAGCGCGGTCCTCTACGAGCTGCACGTCGGCACCTTCACCCCGGAGGGCACCCTCGACGCGGCGGCCGGGCGCCTGGGCGAGCTGGCGGACCTCGGCATCACCCATGTGGAGCTGATGCCGCTGTGCCCCTTCCCCGGGGTGCGGGGCTGGGGGTACGACGGGGTGGCGCCGTGGGCGGTGCACGAGCCGTACGGGGGTCCCGGGGCGCTGAAGCGCTTCGTGGACGCGGCGCACGGGCTCGGCATGGGCGTGGTCCTCGACGTGGTCCACAACCACCTGGGCCCCTCCGGCAACTACCTGCCCGCCTTCGGGCCCTACTTCACGGACGCCCACCACACGCCGTGGGGGGCGGCGGTGAACCTGGACGCACCCGGTTCGGACGAGGTGCGGGCGTACTTCCTGGGCAGCGCGCTCGCCTGGCTGCGGGACTACCGGATCGACGGGCTGCGCCTGGACGCGGTGCACGCGCTCGCGGACACCCGGGCCCTGACCTTCCTGGAGGAGCTGTCGGCGGCCGTGGACGAGCTGGCGCGGGAGCAGGGCCGCCAGCACTTCCTGATCGCCGAGTCCGACCTCGCCGACCCGCGCACGACGACCCCGCGCGCGCTCGGCGGGCTCGGCGTCCACGCCCAGTGGAACGACGACTTCCACCACGCGCTGCACACCGCCCTGACCGGCGAGTCCCAGGGCTACTACGCCGACTTCGCGCGGGCCCCGATGGCGGCGCTCGCCAAGACGCTCACCCGCGTCTTCTTCCACGACGGCACGTACTCCGCGTTCCGGGGCCGCCGCCACGGACGTCCGGTGGACCGGGAGCGCACCCCCGCGCACCGTTTCCTCGGGTACGCGCAGACGCACGACCAGATCGGCAACCGGGCCGTCGGCGACCGCCTTTCGGCCACGCTCTCCCCCGGGCTGCTCGCCTGCGCGGCGGCCCTCGTCCTGACCGGCCCCTCGGTGCCGATGCTCTTCATGGGCGAGGAGTGGGGGGCGGGGACGCCCTGGCAGTACTTCACCGACCACACCGATCCGGAGCTGGCGGAGGCCGTGCGACGGGGCCGGCGGCGGGAGTTCGCGGAGCACGGCTGGGCCGAGGAGGAGATCCCCGACCCCCAGGACCCGGCCACCCGGGACCGTTCGGTCCTCGACCGGACCGAACGCGAGCGGGACCCGCACCGGCGGCTGCTCGCCTGGCACCGCGAGCTGATCGCGCTCCGCCGCACCCTGCCCGACCTGACGGACCCGGACCTGGCGGGCGTGCGGACCGCCTTCGACGAGGAGGCCCGCTGGCTGGTCTTCCGGCGCGGGGTCCTGCGGGTGGCGGTGAACCTGGGCAAGGAGCCGGCGGTGATCCCGCTCGGTTCCAACGGGCGCGACCGGGTCCTGCTGTCCTGGGAGCCGGTCGATCCGCCGGGGGCGGACGGGGTCCTGACCCTGCCCGCCGAGTCGGCGGTCGTCCTCGCGGACGGCTGACGCGCGCCCGCCCGGCCGGTGTGTCAGCGCCGGTCGGGGCCCTGCGCGATGAGGTGTTCCAGGAGTTCCTGGAAGTCGTCACCGACGACGATCCGCAGGTCTCCGCGCTCCTCGTCGTACTCGCTGAGCTGGGTGAGGGTGCCGCCGCGCCACCAGAAGACGTACGGGCTGATGGCGCCCGGCGCGTCCTCGTACCCGGTGGCGGCGAAGGAGGCCATCGCGCCGAGGGCCGGGACGATCGTGGTGTCCCGGATGGGGTGGAAGGCGAGCTGGTGCCGGAAGGGGAGGGCGACCAGGGCGCCGTGCTCACCGAGCGGGAGGCCGGTGACGCGGCGGGCGACCCCGTCGAGGTCGAGGACGCGGCTCGCGGTGTAGAAGGAGTCGCCGAAGACGACCTCGAAGCACATGCCGTCGGCGTCGCGGACCGTCTCGTGCCCCTCGACGGGCAGTCCGCGCAGGTTGCGCAGGGCCCGGTCGCGCAGGTGCGCGCGGTCGCCGAGCCGGTCGAGGGCGTCGTCGGTGAGCGTCATGACGCTCTCGGGCAGGTCGAGGGCGAGGACCTCGTAGAGGCCGGGGGCGACGGTCCTGGCGTAGCCGAAGGAACCGGCGTCGATGCCGTCGCCGCTGACGATCCGGGGGTAGAGCTGGGCGCGGATCTGTTCGGGCGGGAGGGTTTCGAGTGCGGAGGGGCCGTCCATGGTCCGGACGACCAGCTCGACGTGGCGGCGGATCAGGCCGGGCCAGGCACGGGGGCCGCGCCGGTCCTGGTGGCAGATGGCGGCGAGGTTGGCGAGCCACAGGCGGCGCCCCCGGTCGTCCGTGACGTGGTCCGCGTAGACGGTGACCTCCAGGCCGAGTTCGGCGAAGGTCTCCCGGACCCGGCGGCGGAAGAGGGCGGCCTCGTCCCGGGAGAAGTACGCGAACACGGGGTCCCTCGGCGCGTCGTCGCCGTCCCTCCTGGACCCCCTTCGCAGCCAGTCCACGCCCGTCCGCCTTCCGTCGCCGTTGGGCCCAGGGTAGCGACTGCGGGTGTCGGGCTCCGGGCCGTCGGGTGAACTCGGCCGCCGGGCGGGCGGGTTCGCCGTACGGACCGGCCTGCGGCTCTTCGTGCGGCCTTCCGTGCGGCCCGTCGCGCCGTCCGGCCGCCCGTACGGGCCGCACCGCCGGTACGGGCCGGGCGGTCAGGCGCCGTCGGGGGCGGTGAGGAGCGCGCGGGCGTAGTGGTCGAGGGAGCGGTTGTAGCGGGGCAGCAGGGGCGCGAGGGCGCCCAGGGCGAGGGAGGCGGCCTCCCGCTCGCGGCCGGTGTCGGCGAGCGCGAGGGCGAGGAAGGCGTCGACGGCTCCGCCGAGGGCCCGCTCGTCGGCGTCGAGCCGGTCGGCGGGGACGTCCCGTTCGGCGGTGAGGAGTTCGACGCTCCGGTCGGGGCGGCCGAGGTTGCGCAGGCTGCTGGCGAGCTGGATCACGGCCCGGCGGCGGCGCGGGCCGGTGAGTCCGAG
Organism: Streptomyces sp. NPDC001744; assembly: GCF_042892575.1. NCBI lineage: Bacteria > Bacillati > Actinomycetota > Actinomycetes > Kitasatosporales > Streptomycetaceae > Streptomyces > Streptomyces sp. NPDC001744. The sequence continues at coordinate 65,637 of NZ_JBIAUG010000019.1, read as the reverse complement.
GTCGAGGGCGCGCCGGTAGAGCGCGACGGCCTCCTCGGGCAGCCCGGTGGAGTCGTGGGCGGCGCCCCGCTCGAAGAGCGCGACGGCGTCACCGGCGGGCCGCTCGGCGGCGAGCGCGTCCATGCGGGCGCGGAAGTCGGCGGGTCGGTGGTCGTCCAGGCGGTCCCAGAGCGCGGCGACCCGGCGCTCCCAGTCGTGGTCGTCCGTCATGGCGCCACCCTACCCATCCCCGTCCATGGGCCTTTCCGGCGAACGGCGCGGCGGTGCCTCGGGGCGTGCCCGGCGTGCGACGGACCCGCCGGGGGTTACGGGCGCGCGTCGCCGGCCGGATCGTGGGAGACCGGCCGGTGGTGCCGGGCCGGAGGACCCGCCGGTTCCGGCGGCGGGGACAGGTCGAGCGTCATGTCGAGCGAGGAGGAACCGTCCGCCTCCGTGAAGGGGCCCACGCGCCGGAAGCCGTTCTTCTCGTAGTAGCGGACGGCACGGAGGTTGTCGGCGCGGACACCGCCCCACAGGATGATCCTCGTCCTGCCGAGCAGTCGCGCGACCTCCGCGACGAACGGGAGGACGAGCGTTCCGACGCCCCGGTCCTGGTGGTCGTCGGCCAGGGTGATGCCGAAGCGGCAGTCGGTCGCCCCGGTGAGGCGGATGCCCGCGTCCCGGTAGCGCGCGGTGTCCGCCGGGGTCATGTCGAGACCGAATTCGAGGAGGCCGACGATCCTGCCGGCCGGTACGTCCTCGAGCACCAGTCTGAGTTTGTCGTAGCGCGCGATCGCGGCGCACAGCTCGCCGGCGGTCGCGAGGCCGTACCCGTCGAACGTGCTGAACCGTCTCGTTCCGGGGGACAGGGCCCCGAGGAATCCGGCCAGGCGCTCCGTGTCGGCGTGTACGAGGGGGCGGAGGACGACGACCGGTCCGTCGCGGGTCTCCAGACGGCGGGACAGGCGCTCGGGGTTCCCGGCGATGTCCGTCAGCGTGAGCATCCCGTTGTCCTTTCCCTTCGTCGGTGCGCTCTTTCCGGCCCGGCGTTCCGGTGTCCGGTCGCGGGGTTCCGCCGCTCGGCCCGGTGTTCCGCGCGCCCGGCCCCCTCCGCGTCGCCGGTCCGGCCGGCAGCCCGGCTCCCGGCCCCCGGGCGGGGGCGGTGGCCAGCCCGGAGCAACGACGCCCTACGACAGGTCCTTGCGCATGAGGGTGCACATCGTCTCGTGACGGCGCAGCGTTCCGTCCGGGGCCTGTTCGTCCCACGCGTCCGGCCGGCGGTCGTAGGCGCGGTACCCCAGCCTCTCGTAGAGGGCGCGGGCACGTGGGTTGTCGTCCTCCACGCCCAGCTCCGCCCGGCGCAGCCCCCGGTCCCTGATGCGCTCTTCTGCCGCCCCGACGAGAACGGTGCCCACGCCGCAGGACCGCAGCGCGGGGTGGACGGCGAGCTGCCAGAGGGTGCCCGCGCCGGGCTCGGCCCGGTAGTCGACGCCGCCCTTGGCGATCGGGACGCCGGCGCGGGCGCAGACCGCCAGGTAGTCGACCTCGCCGTGCCGCCTGCGTTCCAACTGCTGCGCGACGACGGCGAGATGGTGGGCGGAACCCGCCCACCCGCACGACGCCAGGTCGGCGTGCACCAGATCGCGCACGGTCAGCTCCATGGTGATCTCTCTCACCCGTGACACCTCCGGCCCGTCAGCATCCTCTTCCGTCCCGAACCGGCGCAACGCGGTTTTCCCCGCTCCGCGCCGTCTTCTCGACGGGCCGCCCCCGCGCTGGAACGATGAGCAGGACGGGACACGCGTACGAAGGAACCGGTACCCCATGGAGGACACGCCGACGGGCGGCATCGCGGGCGGGACGACCTCGCTCGTTCCCGCCGCGGAGGAGCGCCTGCCGCTGCTCGCCGGGTGGTTCGCCGACCCCGAGTTCGTCCGCGGCTGGGGCGGGCGGCCGCTCACCCGCGAGGAAGTGGCGGCCAAGTACACCGGGAGACGGCGTCCCGCGGTGGTGTCGCTGCTGGTCCTCGTGGGCGTCGAGCCCGTGGGTTACGCCCAGTACGTCCCTGCCGGGCCGCGCGAAGGCGGCATCGACATGGTGCTCCTGCCCCGCGTCCGGGGCCGGGGCCACGGCCCCGACGCCGCCCGCGCCCTCGTCCAACACCTCCGTGCCGTCGTGGGCTGGGACCGTGTGACCGTCGATCCCGAGGCGTCCGACCGCCGTGCCGTCAGGGCGTGGAGCAAGGCGGGCTTCCGCCCGGTCGGGACACGGGGAAGCCGGCTGCTGATGGAGTGCGGGCCCGCGCACGACGACCCGCCACGAGCGGCCCCGGCGGACGCGTCCCCCTGAAGGAGGGCCGAGCCCTTTCCCTTTTCGATTGCGCGACGGGCGCCGAAGCGTGGAGGGTCGTCACATGCGCGATCCGCAACCGGTCGACGGCGATCTCGTCCTGTCGCCCCTGACTCCGGACGACGTCCACGCCCACCTGGCGGGCGAGGACGACCTCCTGGCGCACTGGCTGAACGGCGGGCCGGGCACTCGGGCCGGCGCCGAGGAGTACATCCGCCACTGCATGGAACAGTGGGCGACCCGGGGGCCGTTGCGCGCCTTCGGAATCCGCGTCGGCGCGGAGCGGGTCCTCGCGGGGACGGTCGATCTCCGGTTCGGGGCGCCCGGTCTCGCCGCCGGGCAGGTGAACGTCGCCTACGGGCTCTACCCCGCCTGGCGCGGCCGGGGCCTGGCGACCCGCGCGGTCCTCCTGGCCTGCCGGTACGCGGCGGGCGAAGGCGCGGACCAGGCGGTGATCCAGGTGGATCCGGAGAACACGGGCTCGGCGGCGGTCGCCCACCGGGCGGGCTTCACCCGCGTCGGACGGGCCCGGGACGGGAACGGCGACCGGTTCGACCGGTACGTCCGCGACCTGTCCGCCCCGGACCGCGCGGGCGCCCCCCGCCCATAGCCCCGCACGGCCCTCGGCCGGGCCTGCCGCGTCGCGGGTCAGCGCATCCGGTCCACCGCCACCACGAGGTCCGCCCGGTCCCGGCCCCGGGCGACCAGCCGGGCGTTGGCCTCGTCGGAGACGCGGACCCACTCCTCGGCGCGGACCGGGTCCTTGCCGAAGCGGACGTGCCGCTCGACGAGCCGGGGGACGCGGAGCCGGTCGTCCAGGTCGAGGTACCAGACCTCGTCCAGGAGGGGCCGGACCCGGGCCCAGGCGCCCTCGTCGTGCAGGAGGTAGTTGCCCTCGGTGACGACGAGCGGGACGGCGGGGCCGACCGGGACCGATCCGGCGACCGGTTCCTCCAGGGAGCGGTCGAAGGCGGGGGCGTAGACCGTGGTGCCGGGTTCGGGGGCGCGCAGCCGGGCGAGGAGCGCGGCGTACCCGGCGGCGTCGAAGGTGTCGGGGGCTCCCTTCCGGTCCGTCCGGCCGAGGCGTTCCAGTTCGGCCCGCGCCAGGTGGAAGCCGTCCATGGGGACGAGGGCGGCGAGGCCGCCGAGGCGGTCGACGAGCCGGGCGGCGAGCGTGGACTTCCCGGCGCCGGGCGGTCCCGCGAGTCCCAGGACCCGGCGACTCGCCCCACCGTCCCCCGCCTCCGCGAGGGACCGCGCGCGGGTGACGAGGTCCTCGAATTGTTGCGTGCGCATGTCGGACATTCTTCCGGAGGGTGTGCCGGTTGACGCGGGTAGATTCCTGCGTATTACGTTGGGCTCCATGCCGTCCATCGCACTCGTCACCCTCGTCGTCCGCGCCTACGACGAGGCCATCGCCTTCTACACCGACGCCCTCGGGTTCGACCTCGTCGAGGACACCGACCGGGGCGACGGCACCCGCTGGGTGGTCGTCCGCCCCCGGGGCGCGGCCGGGGTCGGCGGCCTCGGGAACGCGGGCCTGCTCCTCGCCCGCGCCAAGAACGAGGCCGAGGAGGCCGCGATCGGCAACCAGACCGGCGGCCGGGTCGGCTTCTTCCTCCACACCGAGGACTTCGCCCGCGACCACGCCCGCATGACGGCGGCCGGCGTGAAGTTCCTGGAGGAGCCCCGCCACGAGCCGTACGGCTCGGTCGCCGTCTTCGAGGACCTGTACGGCAACCGGTGGGACCTGCTCCAGCCGGCGGACGCGGCCGCGTAGGCCCCGGGGCGCCCCGGCCGCGCCCGGTGGCCCCGGGGGCCGGTGGACCCGGGCCCGGGCCCGGACGGTCCCCTACCCCAGCAGCTGGAGGAGCCGGCTCACCGCTTCCACGACGGGCTGGCCCAGCGCGCCCACGGCGGCGGCGATCTGGGTCGCGGCGGAGACCAGGACGAGGGCGCGCTCGCGCAGGGCGGCCCGGTCGGCGGTCGGTTCGGGCAGGGCCCTTTCGACCGTCCGCTCCTGGTCCGGGGTGAGGTGCGGGCGCAGTTCCTGGAGGAGCCGGGCGAGGTCGGCGACGGCGGCGCGGAGCGCCTCGTCCCCGGCACCGTCGCCGCCGTAGACGATCCCCCAGTTGTGGTGCCCGCCGTTCATGTTGACCACGTTGCCGTAGTTGTTCGTCGTGTCGCTCACAGGCTGATCCCCCTGTTGTTGCGGCCCCCGTTCATGTTGACCACCGGGCCGTAGTTGTTCGTGTTGCTGAACTGCTGCACGACCGCGGTGAACTCGGCCTCCGGGTGCTCGATCGCGTACACGATCCGTCCGGCGATCTCCCGCAGGTCGTCCATGCTCGGCAGGGTCACGACCGCCGTGGACCCGCCGGCCGACTCCACGGCCAGCGCCGGCTTCGCCTGCTCGAACAGCGCCTTGAGCAGGAAGAAGACCGGCACGATCAGGAAGACGGCGAGCAGAGGCCCGTTGACCGCCTCGTTCCCGGCGTTGATCAGACCGTGCGCCACGAAGGCGGCGACGCCCCACCCCAGGAAGTGGAAGAAGGCCGAGGCCCGGTTGGGCTTGATCTTGTAGGGCTCGACCCGGGTGATGCTGGACAGCGGAATGGCCGCCGCGCCCACCCACAGGATCCGGCGGCTCACCCTGAGGACCAGGTTCCCTTCCCTGGTCGGCACCGGAGGCAGCGTCAGGGACGCCGGTCGGGAAGCCGGCGGGGGCGGAGGCGGTGCCGTCCGGGGTGCCGATCCGGACGGCACCGACTCGGACGGTGCCGCCTCGGACGGTGCCGACTCGGCCCGTACCGACTCGGACGGCACCGATCCAGAAGGCACCGACTCGGGCGCCGTCGACTCGGACGGCGCCGGTTCGGGCGGCGCCGGTTCGGGCGGCACCGATCCGGACCGTACCGATTCGGACGGTGTCGGCTCAGGCGGTGTCGGTTCGGTCGGCGGCTCCGCCGCGACTCCTGTGGAAACCATTCTTCCCCCCGTGTTCTCGTCTCTCCCACCCGCACACCGCGGGAGCACCATTAAGCGCCGGGGAGCACGGACGAGGCAGTAAAGAAATAGCCAACTCGCGTGAGTGGCTTGTTCGTTGCTCTTCCCGTCACACGAGGTGGCCACGCCTCTGGGAGCGGAAAACCGCTGTCGCGCCGCGCGCCCGGCTCCCTACACTCACGTCCCGGCGCACCGCCCGACGCGGTGACCGCCCACCGCCGTCCGTCCGTCCGAGGGGAGAAGGCCGTGCGCAGCCACGCCGCCGCCGTCGTCGCCTTCTCCTCCTCCCGTGCCCGGTACGACGTGATCCTCGCCTCTCCGGCCGAGCGGTGGCGGCTGCGCGCCCGCCATCGCCGCCCGTGACGACCCCGTACGCCCCCTGACGCACCGTCGGCGGGTCCGTCGTCCGGGAATCGCGCTGCCCGTTCCACCACCGCAGCGGCGAAAGGCACGAGACCGTGCGCACTCCCGAGATCACCGCCGTCCGCAACCTCGGCATCCTGGCCCACGTCGACGCGGGCAAGACCACCGTCACCGAACGGATCCTGTACCTGACCGGCGCCGTCCACCGGCGGGGCGAGGTCCACGACGGCACCACCGTCACCGACTTCGACCCGCAGGAGCGGGACCGGGGCATCACCATCTTCGCGGCGGCCGTGAGCTGCGACTGGGCCGGCCACCGGCTCCATCTGATCGACACGCCCGGCCACGTCGACTTCTCCGACGAGGTCGAGCGCTCGCTGCGCGTCCTCGACGGCGCGGTGGCGGTCTTCGACGCCGTCGCGGGCGTGGAGCCGCAGAGCGAGACGGTGTGGCGGCAGGCGGACCGGCACGGCGTCCCGCGCCTCGCCTTCGTCAACAAGATGGACCGGGCGGGCGCGGACCTCGACGCCGCCGTGGAGTCGATCCGTACGCGCCTCGGCGCCGTACCGCTCCCCGTCCAGCTCCCGGTCGGGCGCGAGGACGGCTTCAGGGGCGTCGTGGACCTGGTCCGGATGCGGGCGTACGTGTGGACCGACGGGGCCGACGCGTACGCCGAGCGGCCGGTTCCGGACGACCTCCGGGAGGAGGCCCTGCGCCGCAGACGACGTCTGGAGGAGGCGGTGGCGGAGCTGCATCCGGGGGCCCTGGAGGAGTACTGCGCGCACGGGGAACTCTCCGGGGAGACGCTGCGGGGCGCGCTCCGCCACCTCACCCTCGGCGGGGAGGCCGTGGTCGTGCTGTGCGGCTCGGCCTACCGCGACCGGGGCGTCGAACCCCTGCTCGACGCCGTCGTCGCGTACCTCCCGGCCCCCTCGGACGTGCCGCCCGTGCGCGGCGGGACTCCGGCGGACCCGGCGGCGCCGTTCACCGCGCTCGCGTTCAAGGTGAGCGCCACGGCCACCGGCCGCATGACGTACGTCCGCGTCTACGCGGGCACGGTCCGGAAGGGGGACACCGTGCTCGACGCGACAGGCGGGCGCACCGAGCGGATCGGCCGCGTCCTGCGCGTGCGGGCGGACCGGACGACGGAGGTGGAGTCGGCGCGCGCCGGGGACATCGTGGCCCTCGTCGGCCCGAAGTCCGTCCGCGCCGGGGCGACGCTGTGCGACCCGGCCGCGCCGGTCGTCCTCGAACCGCCGGTGTCCGCCGACCCGGTGGTCTCGGTGGCCGTGGAGGCCCGCCGGAGCACGGACACCGGCCGCCTGACGGAGGCCCTCGCCCGCCTGGCGGAGGAGGACCCGTCGCTCGTGGTGCGGTCCGACCCGGAGACGGGCCAGACCGTCCTGTCGGGCCTGGGCGAACTGCACCTGGAGGTCGCGGTGGAGAGGCTGCGGCGCGACCGGGGCCTGGAGGTCGCGGCCGGGCGCCCGCAGGTGGCGTACCGGGAGACGGTGGCGAAGGGCGTCACCGGTCTGCTGTACCGCCACGTCAAACAGGACGGCGGCGCGGGCCAGTTCGCCCATGTCGTCATCGACGTCGAACCGCTGGAGGGAGGGGAGGAGTTCGCGTTCCGCTCCACCGTCACGGGCGGCCGCGTCCCCCAGGAGTACGTCCGCGCGGTCGAGGCCGGCTGCCGGGACGCCCTCCTGGAGGGCCCCCTCGGCGGCCACCCGGTGACGGGCGTCCGGGTCACGCTCACGGACGGCGCCACGCATCCGAAGGACTCCTCGGAGTTGGCGTTCCGCGCGGCGGGACGCTTCGCGCTCCGCGAGGCGCTGCGGGCGAGCGCGATGACGCTCCTGGAGCCGGTGGCCGACGTGACGGTCACCGTCCCCGCCGAGTCCGTCGGCGCCGTCCTCGGTGACCTCGCGGCCCGCCGGGGCCGGGTCACGGACCGGACGGACCGGGGCGGTACGGCGGTGGTGGAGGCGACGGTGCCGCTGGCCGAGCTGTTCGGCTACGCGTCCCGCCTGCGCGGGCGCACCCGGGGCCGGGGCACCTTCACGACCCGCCCGGCGGGGTACGCCCCGGCGCCGGGCCGCACGTCCGGCGGGTAACGGGGGAACGCCCGCGTACCGGCGCGGGCGGTGACGTCCGGGCCACGGTCACTCCGTGGCCCGGACGCTCACTCCGCGAGCCGCCGTCGCCGCCACAGCAGGAACGCCGACCAGGCGGCGAGGAACGCGAAGACCAGGGCCGCGGCACCCGACGCCACGGTGAACACCATCGCCCCGCCGCCCCCGGTGTCCTGCGCGCGGGCGACCGTCCGGGGGGCGTCCGCCCGGTACCGGACGTCCACGCCGTCGCCGGCCCGGACCTTGCCGCTGCTCCCCACCGGCAGCTCCGCCACCACGGTCCGCCCCTCGGCCTCGAACCGGACCAGGCAGCCGCCCGTCATGCAGGGGCCGTTCGTCCGCATCGTCGCCCGGACCGTCCGGCCGTCGTCGAGGGAGCGGAGGTGCTGGGCCGCCGGATACAGCACCAGACCCGACAGCGCCCCGAGGAGCAGGGCGAGGACCAGCGAGAACCAGAGGCTCGCGCGCGCTCCCAGGGTCCCCCTGACCTCGTTCGACACGGCTGTCATCCGCTCCGCCCCCTTCGGTCGTGTCCTGTCCGGTGATCACGGTAGGGGCGCGGTCCGGCGGTTTCACGGGCCGGTTCCGGCACTCCGGTCACGGTCCGGCTGCCCGGCGTCGGCAAGGAGGCCCCGCTCCCCGGCGCGGAGGGACCCGAGGTCCAGCTCGGCCCGTACGGTCTTCCCGACCGGTACGCGGTCGAGCACCGACCAGCGCGACGCCAGCGCCTCCACCAGGAGCAGGCCGCGCCCGCCCTCGGCGTCGGGACCCTCCGGGACGGCGAGGGCCGGCCGCCGTTCGCCCCGGGTGTCGGAGACGTCGATCCGGAGCAGCCGGCCGGGCGTGTACGCGAGCGCCAGCTCGCAGTCGCGCCCCGGCACCCGGCCGTGCGTCACGGCGTTGGCGGCGAGTTCGGCGACGAGGAGCGCGGCGGTCTCGGAGGTCCCGGAGCCGTACGGGACGCCCCAGCGGTCGAGCTGGAGCACGGCGAGGCGGCGGGCGAGCCGGGCGCCGCGCGGGGTGGAGCTGAAACGCTGCGCGAACGCACGTACGGTGACGGGCAGTTCGCGGGTCACGGGGGAGGTCATGGGGCCAATGTGGCGTCGCGCGGGGAGGGTTGCCAGCTCAGAAACCCGTACGCTGCGACAGCGTACGGGTTCACACTCTGGACGGTACCGGTCACTGCACGTGATCATGAGGGCGTTCAGTACGAGTGCACGGGTGCGGGAGGTGGCCGGGTGACGGACGGGTTTCCGGAGGACGCGACGGACGGCGCAGGCAGGGCTCCGAAAGGGAGCGAGCCGGAAGTGTCGGAAAGTCTGAAGGCATTCGGGGAAGTTCTCAAGGTCCTGCGCAAACGGGCAGGCCTCACGCAGGAGCAGTTCGCACCGCTGGTGGGGTACTCAGTGCCGATGGCCGCCTCGATCGAACAGGGACGGCGCCTGCCGTCGAAGACGTTCGTGGACCGCTCGGAGGAGGTGTTGGACGCGTTCGGGGTCGTGCGGGCGGCGGCCAAGCACCTGACGCGCAAGGCGGGGCTGGCGCGGTGGTTCGAGAAGTGGGCAGAACTGGAAGCCCTGGCGGTGACGCTCTACACCTTCGAGAGCCGGTTCGTCCCCGGCCTGCTCCAGACGTCCGCGTACGCCCGGACGCTCTCCGAGGAACAGATCCCGGCGATGGGTGACGACCAGATCGAGTCCCATCTGACGGCCCGCATGGAGCGGACGAAGATCCTCACGGAGCGTCCTCACAC
>NZ_JBIAUG010000019.1:0-55954 GCF_042892575.1 Streptomyces sp. NPDC001744 | reverse complement strand
CCGAGGAACAGATCCCGGCGATGGGTGACGACCAGATCGAGTCCCATCTGACGGCCCGCATGGAGCGGACGAAGATCCTCACGGAGCGTCCTCACACGATCTACAGCTTCATCATCGAGGAGCACGCGCTGCGCCGCCGGGTGTGCGCCCCGGAGGCCATGCGCGAGCAGATCGACCACATCCTCGACCTGTGCGGGCGGCGCAACATCGACATCCAGGTCATGCCGCAGTCACGGGGCTACCACGCAGGTCTCGGCGGCCCCCTGCGCCTCCTGGAAACCCCGGAGAACGCGTGGCACGCCTACTCCGAAGGTCAGGAGACCGGCCACATGATCTCGGACCCCAAAGCGGTCAGCGTCCTCCAGCAGCGGTATGCCAGGATGCGGACACAGGCTCTGTCCTTCGAGGAGTCCGTGAGCCTGCTGCGGGAGATCCGAGGAGCACTATGAGCACCACAGACCTGGCCTGGTTCAAGAGCAGCTACAGCAGCGGCAGCGGCGACGACTGCGTCGAAGTCGCCCTCTCCTGGCACAAGTCCAGCTACAGCAGTGGCAGCGGCGACAACTGCGTAGAGGTCGCCTCCTGCCCCTCCACCGTCCACGTCCGCGACTCCAAGAACGTCACCGGTCCGCAGCTCGCCCTCTCCCCCACCGCCTGGACCGCGTTCCTGACCCGGCTGGCCTGAACACCGTACGACGCGCAAGGAGCACCACCATGGGCACGACCCCGGCCGACTACCTCTCCGGCCTCTTCTCCCTCGACGGGCGCACCGCCCTCGTCACGGGAGGCAGTTCGGGCATCGGCCGGGCCGTCGCCGGGGCCCTGGCGCGGGCCGGGGCGAAGGTGGTGGTGCTCGCGCGCAAGGAGGCCGAACTCGTCGCGACCGTGGACGAGCTGACGGCCGAGGGCTGCCGCGCCGCCTGGGTGAGCGCGGACCTGAGCACCCGGGAGGGCATCAGGGCCGGGGCCGAGGAGGCGGCGGCCGTCTTCGGGGAGCCGGACGTCCTGGTGAACTCGGCGGGGATCAACCTCCGCCCGCCGCTGGGCGAGCTGGGCGAGGAGGTCTGGGACGCGACGATGACCGTGAACCTGGAGGCGCCGTTCCTGCTCGGCCAGCGGTTCGGGCCCGGGATGGCCGAGCGGGGCTTCGGGCGGATCATCCACGTCACCTCCCAGCAGGCGCACCGCGCGTTCGTGCAGAGCGGGGCGTACGGGGTGTCGAAGGGCGCCCTGGAGTCGCTGGCCCGTTCGCAGGCGGAGGCGTGGTCGCCGTACGGGGTCACGGTCAACACCCTGGTCCCGGGGTTCGTGATGACCCCGCTCAACCGGAGCCTCTCCTCCGACCCGGAGAAGGTCGCCGCGCTCGCCGCCCGCACGCTGGCCGGCCGCAACGGACTGCCCGGTGACTTCGCGGGCGCCGCCGTCTTCCTGGCGAGCGCGGCCTCCGCGTACGTCACGGGCCACTCCCTCTTCGTGGACGGCGGTTTCTCCGTCCACTGAGCGGGGCGCTTCCTCGGCCGTCGGCCGCTCTCCCGGCCGGCGCCGGGCGCGTACGTTGCCGGTAGCGTGATCGTCTGCCGTGCGGGAGGTCCGTGCGGCCGTCCGTGCGAGGGGACCGCGATGAGCGAACCGACGAAGCCCGTGGTCGAGGTCCCGGAGGGCGACCCGCCCACCGAGCTGACCGTCCGGGACCTGGTGGTCGGGGACGGGCCCGAGGCGCGGCCGGGCAGGGTCGTCCGGGTCCACTACGTGGGGGTCGCGTTCGCCTCCGGGAGGGAGTTCGACTCCTCCTGGGAGGAGGGCCGGCCGTTCAAGTTCGCCGTGGGCGGCGGCAAGGCCGTCAAGGGCCTGGACCGGGGAGTGAGGGGGATGAGGGTCGGCGGCCGGCGCGAGATCGTCGTTCCCCCGCGCCTCGGTTACGGCAGGCAGTCGCCCTCTCCGCTGATCCCGGCGGGCTCGACGCTGGTCTTCGTCGTGGACCTGCTCACGGTCGTGGGCGGGCCCGCCGGAACGGGGTCCTGAGGGGCGGGTTCAGCGCTCCGTGCGGCGGGCCAGCAGGACCGAGTCCTCGGCCTCGACCGGGCCGTCGTCCCGCTTGAGCGTGCGGACGCGCTGCTCCACGACGACGGGTTCGAAGTCGTCCGGCAGGCCGGGGAGGAGCTCCGCCGCCAGGAACATCGCCTTGCGGTGGCTCTCGGAGAGCCGCGTGAACACGGGGGACGGCGCGTGGCCGACGACCAGGAGCAGCCCGCCCGGGGCGACGGCCGCGGCGAGGCGGCGGGTCACCCCGACCATGCCGCCGTCGGGGGCGTGCAGGTAGTGGCTGGTGACCAGGTCGTACGAGCGGCCGTCGGCGTCGAAGGTCCGGGCGTCGGTCCGCCACCAGTCGACGCGGTCGGCCACACCGGCCCGCTCGACGTGGCGGGCGGCCCGGGCGAGGCCCTCGGCCGAGAAGTCGGCGCCGGTCACGCGCCAGCCCCGTCCGGCCAGCCAGACGACGTCGCCGCCCTCTCCGCACCCGACGTCGAGCGCGGTCCCGGGGGCGAGTTCACCGGCGACGGCGACGAGTTGCGGGTTGGGCTCGCCGCTCCAGAACCTCTCCTGCCCCGCGTACCGCTCGTCCCAGCCCGCCGGCTCGAACATCGCGGCGGCCGCCCGCTCGTCGTGCGTGCCGTTCCGGCCGTGCTCGTGGTGTCCCGCCATCGGACGCCTCCCGTCGCTCGTGGTGCCGTGCCCGCGGTGCCGCACCCCGGGCCGTGCGGCCCGCCCCGGTGCACGGGCCGCTGCGACGATGGTGCCCGGAGCCGTGCCGGAAGGGCACGTGAAGTTGCCGTACCGGCAAACGGCGGAGGGGCGGGGGCGGGGACGGCCGGAACCGTCCCCGCCCCCGCCCCTCCGGGCTCCCGGGCCCTCTCAGCCCTCCGCCGGCTCCAGCCGCAGCGAGATCGAGTTGATGCAGTACCGCTGGTCCGTGGGGGTCGGGTAGCCCTCGCCCTCGAAGACGTGGCCCAGGTGCGAGCCGCAGCGGGCGCAGCGGACCTCGGTGCGGACCATGCCGTGGGAGCGGTCCTCGACCAGTTCGACCGCGTCGGAGTCCTTCGGGTCGTAGAAGGACGGCCACCCGCAGTGCGAGGGGAACTTCTCGTTCGACGTGAACAGCTCCGCGCCGCACGCCCGGCAGGAGTAGACGCCCCTGGTGGTGGTGTCGGTGTACTCACCGCGGAAGGCGGGCTCGGTGCCCGCCCGGCGCAGCACCTGGTACTCCTCCGGGGTCAGCTCCGCGCGCCACTGCTCGTCCGGCTTCTCGACGTCGTACGCCATGAGCTCGCTCCCTCTGCTGCTTCGCGCTACTTCGACAGGTGGTCCAGGATGCGCGGGCCGAGGTCCGTGACGTCGCCCGCGCCCATGGTGAGAACGAGATCGCCGGGGCCCGCCATTCCCCCGACGATCTCCGGCACGGCGTCCTTGTCGTGGACGGGCGTCACGTCGGCGCCGGCCCTCCGGGCCGCCTCGACGATCAGCTCGCTGGTGACGCCCGGGATCGGGTCCTCGCGGGCCGGGTAGACGTCGAGGACGACGGAGGCGTCCGCGAGGGCCAGCGCCTGGCCCATCTCCACGCCCAGCTCCTGGGTGCGGGAGAAGAGGTGCGGCTGGAAGACGACGAGCAGGCGGGAGTCCCCGGCCGCGCCGCGCATGGCCTCCAGGTCGGCGGTCATCTCGGTGGGGTGGTGCGCGTACGAGTCGATGACCTGGACGCCCCGGGCCTCGCCCTTGAGCTGGAGGCGGCGGCCGACGCCGGTGTAGGCGGTGAGGGCCTGCGCGAGCTCGGCCGGGTCGACGCCGGCGCGGGCACCGGCGGCGAGCGCGGCGGCGGCGTTGTGGGCGTAGTGGCGGCCGGGGACGGAGACGGTGAAGGTGTGCTCGGTGCCGTCGAGGGCGACGGTCACCTCGCTCTTCATGCCGTTCGGGGCGATCCTCAGGATGCGGGCGTCGGAGCCCTCGGACTCGCCGACCGTGACGATCTCCAGGCCCTCGCGGTCCGCGACCCGGCGGGCCAGCTCGCGGGCGCCCGCGTGCTCGCCGACGACGAGGGTGCCGCCGGGGCGGATCTTGGCGGCGAACGCCTCGAAGGACTCGTAGATCTCGTCCAGGGAGGCGTAGTTCGCGTGGTGGTCCAGCTCGACGTTGAGGACGATCGCGACCTCGGGGTCGTACTTCTGGAAGCTGCGGTCGCTCTCGTCGGCCTCCGCGACGAAGACCTCGCCGGCGCCGTGCCGGGCGTTGGTCCCGGGGCCCGCCAGGTCGCCGCCGATGGCGTACGAGGGGTCGAGGCCGAGGTGACCGAGGGCGACGGCCAGCATGGACGTGGTGGTGGTCTTGCCGTGCGTGCCGGCGACCGCGACCGCGCGCAGGCCGTCCATGAGGGAGGCGAGCGCGTCGGAGCGGTGGACGACGGGGATGCCCAGCTCGGCGGCGCGGGCCAGCTCGGGGTTGTCGGCGCGGATGGCGCTGGAGACGACCACGGCGGAGGCGTCGTCGGCCAGGTGCTCGGCGGCGTGGCCGATGTGCACGGTGACGCCCAGGGCGCGCAGGGCCTCGGCGGTCGGGGACTCCCTGGAGTCGCTGCCCGCGACCTTGGCGCCGCGCTGGGCGAGGATCTTCGCGATGCCCGACATCCCGGCACCGCCGATGCCGATGAAGTGCGGCCGTTCCATGGCGGCGGGAATGGCGGGTGCCATGCGGATCTCTCCCCGGGTGGGTGGCGTACGTGGAAGCCTTCAGCCTAGTGGTTCGGGGCGGGTCCGCCCGGCGGGGCACGGACCCGCGCCCCGCACGGAGCGCGGGCCCGGCCGCCCGCCGGCTACTCGCTGTGGGCGAAGAGCTTCAGCACCGGGACGCCGACCTTGTGGCGGGCCCGGGAGGCCCAGTCCCGGTGGAAGAACTCCTCCACGTAGTGCGGGGCGGTGAGGACGATCACCTCGTCCGCCGCCGCCTCCTCGACCACCGCCTTCATCTTGTCGAGCGGGTGGGCCTCGACGACCTGGCCGACCGCCTCGCAGCCGGCGTCCCGCAGCGCCCGGAGCGACAGCTCCAGGGCGTGCTCCGCGGGAGGGCGGGCCTCCTCGCCCTCCGGTTCGTCGCCCTCGCGGGTCGCCTCCTTCAGTTCGCCCAGGGCGACGTCGTCGACGGCGCGCAGCAGTACATCGGCCTGGTCACCGCGCGGCTGCATCAGAACGATGAAGGAGACGTCCTCGTCGCCGTGGAGGGTGGTGACGAATTCCACGTCCACGGACGTCAGCGGTTTCTCGATCATCAGAACGCTTGTGAACACCTCGGGAGCCCTTCTGCGGAAACCATCCTTCCCCGTGTTCGCACGGGGTCTGCGACATAAGTGTGCCCAGCGGACGGGAAGCGGAACGGCAAATTCCGCTGATTGTCAGATCCGAAGGTAGCGGGTGAAGAGGAAGCCGTCCCGCTCCAGTACGGAAGCCACCCGGAAGCGTGTCGGGACGGCCACCGAGGGCCCCCCGGCGATCCGTTGGGCGTCGCCCGCCGTCATGGTCGGGGAGATCGTCAGGCACAGCTCGTCCAGGACCCCCGCCGCCACGAACTGGCCGAGCAGCCGGGGCCCGCCCTCGGTGAGCTGGCGCCGGAGCCCGCGCTCCGCGAGCGCGGCGAGCGCGCGGGCCGGCTCCACCCGGGTCCCGTCGCCCGCGAACAGCACCTCCGCCCCCGCCTCCCGGGCCGCCCGCACCCGGTCGGCGGGCGCGCCGGTCCCGGTGAGGACCAGGGTCGGCACCGACGGGGCGGTGAAGAGGGGCAGCGAGAAGTCCAGGTCGAGGGAGGCACTGACCACGGCGATCACCGGGGCCGGGCCCTGACCTGCGGCGGCCCGGCGGTCCGCGAACGCCTCCCGCGCGCGGGCGGGGCGGTACCCCTCCAGGCGTACCGTTTCCGCACCCACCACGATCACGTCGGCGAGCCCGCGCAGGGTGCCGAAGATCCTCATGTCCGTCTCGGAGGAGAGCGGCTGGGAACGCCCCTCGTGCTGGCCGGCGCCGTCGAGCGAGGAGACCATGTTGGCCCGCAGCCAGGGGGCGTCGCCCTCCGGGTAGGCGTAGGCGTCGGCGAGCGCGTCGAGGGACCAGTCGCCGTCCTCCGGGACGGTCGCGCGGGCGGGTGCGGCCGTCCCGTCCGCCGCGGTCCCGCGGACCGGCGCGGCCGCCGGGTCCGTCGCGGCCCCTCGGGCGGGTCCGGCTGTCGTGTCCGTCACAGGAAACAGGCGTCGCATGTCAGGCAGTCTGACACGGCGCTTACAGTGGGGAACTGTGTCGACCCGTGCCCTCACCGAAGCCGTCTCCTCCGCAGCGGCCCCGCTCTCGCTCTGCTCCCGGGAGCCCCGCGTCCCCGCCGAGCGCCTCGTCGCGGAGATGGTGCCGCCGCCGCGCTTCGACTCCGTGCGCTTCGACACGTACGTCCCGGACCCGAACCAGCCCAGTCAGACGCGGGCCGTCGAGGTCCTGAGCGCCTTCGCGGAGGGGCTGGGCGGAGCGCACGCCTCCGGCGCCGGGAAGCGCCGCTGGTTCGCGCGGAAGCCCGCCGCCGCCACCGGGCCGCGCGGGGTCTACCTGGACGGCGGGTACGGCGTCGGCAAGACCCACCTCCTGGCCTCGCTCTGGCACGCGACCCCCGCCGAGCCCGCCCTGAAGGCGTTCGGCACCTTCGTGGAGCTGACCAACCTGGTCGGCGCGCTCGGCTTCCAGCAGACCGTGAAGACCCTGAGCGGGCACCGGCTCCTCTGCATCGACGAGTTCGAGCTGGACGACCCGGGCGACACCGTCCTCGTCTCCAGCCTCCTCGGCAAGCTGGTCGAGGCGGGCGTGGCGCTCGCCGCCACCTCCAACACGCTCCCCGGCAAGCTCGGCGAGGGCCGTTTCGCCGCCGCCGACTTCCTCCGCGAGATCCAGGGGCTCTCCGCCCACTTCCGGCCGCTGCGGATCGACGGCGAGGACTACCGCCACCGGGGCCTGCCCGAGGCCCCGGCGCCGTACTCCGACCAGACCGTCACGGAGACCGCGTACGCCACGCCGGGCGCCTCCCTGGACGACTTCCCGCACCTGCTGGCGCACCTGGCCAGGGTCCACCCGAGCCGGTACGGCGCCCTGACCGACGACCTGACGGCCGTCTGCCTCACCGACGTGCGGCCCGTGCCCGACCAGTCGACCGCGCTGCGGCTCGTCGTCCTGGCCGACCGGCTCTACGACCGCGAGATACCCGTCCTCGCCTCCGGCCTCCCGTTCGACCGGCTGTTCAGCGACGAGATGCTGAACGGCGGGTACCGCAAGAAGTACTTCCGGGCGATCTCGCGGCTCACCGCGCTCGCCCGCGACGCGAAGGGGCTCGTCGCGCAGTAGCTTGGGGGCCGTATCCGATCGAAAGGGATCCACCATGGCCACCGTGCGTCACGCCCACACCGTCTGGCAGGGCGACCTCCTCAAGGGCTCCGGCACCGTCACCCTCGACTCCTCCGGCCTCGGCTCGTACGACGTCTCCTGGCCCGCCCGGTCCGAGGAGCCGAACGGGAAGACCAGCCCCGAGGAGCTGATCGCCGCCGCGCACTCCTCCTGCTTCTCGATGGCCTTCTCGAACGGCCTGGCCAAGGCCGGCAACGCGCCGACCCGCCTGGAGACCAAGGCGGACGTCACCTTCCAGCCGGGCGAGGGCATCACCGGCATCCACCTGACCGTGCGCGGCGAGGTCCCGGGCATGAGCGCGGAGGAGTTCCGGTCCGTCGCGGAGGACGCGAAGAAGAACTGCCCGGTCAGCCAGGCGCTCTCGGGCACCACCATCACGCTCACCGCCGAACTGGCCTGATCCCTCCCCGGCCGGGGGACGGGTTCCGCGCCGCGCGGAGCCGTTGCGGCCCGCATGGTTCACGCGCCACCACAGTGCGTGATACACACATGCGGGTCGCACGTCACACGAGCACCACGAGGCGTGCGCGGAGCGTCACATCCTGTCCGCCAGCAGGGGAGCTGTTGCCACATGTCCGCAACACGACGTCAGATCCTGTCCCGCACCGGCGCGTCCGTCGCCGGGATCGCCTTCACGGGCGCCCTCTCCGAACTCTTCGCCGCAAGCGCCTCGGCCGCGCCCGGGGGCCACGGCGCCCCGGCCGTGCCCGGCGGTCACGTGCCCCGGGGAGGCTACGGCCCCCTCGTCCCCGACCCCGACGGTCTCCTCGACCTGCCGGCCGGCTTCCGCTACAAGGTCCTCTCCCGGCAGGGCGACCCGCTCCGCTCGGGCGAGGGCCCCGTCCCCGGCAACCACGACGGCATGGCCGCCCTCCCCGGGCGCCGGGGCCGGGTGCACCTGGTCCGCAACCACGAGAACAAGACCACCGCGAAGCTCGGCGTCCCGACCGTCCCCGGGCTCACGTACGACCCGGCGGCCAAGGGCGGCTGCACGGCCCTCGAACTCGACGGCCGGAACAACGTCCTCGGCGAACGGGTCGCCATCGCGGGCACGGCCGTCAACTGCGCGGGCGGACCCACGCCCTGGAACACCTGGCTGACCTGCGAGGAGACCGAGGACCGGGCCGGCACGAAGGGCTACACCAAGGACCACGGCTTCGTCTTCGAGGTGGACGGCGCCGACCCGCACCGCACGGGCGCCGTCCCGCTCACCGCCATGGGCCGCTTCCAGCACGAGGCGATCGCCGTCGATCCGCGCAGCGGCATCGTGTACGAGACGGAGGACGCCTTCGACCGCCCCTTCGGGCTCTTCTACCGCTTCCTGCCCCACAAGCCGCTCGGCGGCACGGGCTCGCTGCGCGCGGGCGGCGTCCTGGAGGCGATGCGGGTCCCGGACGTCCCCGACCTCTCCGTGATCCAGGAGACCGGCGCCCGCTTCGAGGGCGTCGAGTGGGTCCCCGTACCGGACCCGCTGGCCTCCGGAACGCCCATCCGGTTCCAGGACTTCGGACCGAAGGGCATCACCCACGCGCAGAAGCTGGAGGGCTGCTACTGGGGCGGCCGGGCCGTCTACTTCGTGTCGTCCTTCGCGCGGGCCAAGGACGGCTCGGCGGCCACGCACTTCGGCCAGGTGTGGAAGTACGAGCCGCACCGGCGGCGGCTGACCCTGGTCGTGGTCTTCGGCCCCGACACCGACGTCCAGCTGCCGGGCGAGTCGCCGGACAACATCTGCCTGGCGCCGTCCGGGGGCCTGATGGTCTGCGAGGACGGCGGGGGCGCGCAGCACGTCTACGGGGTGAGCGAACGGGGCGAGGTCTACCCGGTCGCCCGGGGGAGGCAGAACATCGGCACCGCCGAGGAGCCGGAGTGGGGGGAGTTCGCGGGGGTCACCTTCTCCCCGGACCGGAGCACGATGTACGTCAACTGCTACACGCCGGGAACGACGTTCGCGGTGACGGGCCCCTGGCGCTGAATCGTTTCCGCATCGGGCGGGCGCCCCGCGTGCGCGGGGCGCCCGCCCTTCCCGGAGACGGCCCGGCCTCCCCCGGAGCCCGCCCGGACCCCGCTCGCGGGCGGTCCGGTTGCGGCGCAGGATCGGGGGAAGGCGACCGGCGCCACGGAAGGGGAGCCCGATGACGAAGAAGAACGGCGGGAAGGACACCGGGAAGAAGGAGTCCCGGAAGAAGGAGTCCCGGAAGGGGGCCACCGGGAAGGAGCGCGCGGGCGGGGAGCGGGAGCCGGTCCTGCGCGAGGTCCTGCGCGTCCCCGGGGGCGAGCGGATCGACCTCTCCTCGTACGACCCCCGCGGCATCCCGGCCGGTCCCGCCCGCAAGGCGGACGGCACGGCGGCCACCGCGGACCTCGGCCCGCGCCTGGCCGGCCTCCAGGAGCGCCTGTACGCGTCGAGCACCGCCGGGGACCGGCGCCGCGTGCTCCTGGTCCTGCAGGGCATGGACACCAGCGGCAAGGGCGGCACGGTCAAGCACGTGATCGGCTTCCTCAACCCGTCCGGCTGCCGGGTCCGCGCCTTCAAGGCCCCGACGCCGGAGGAGAGGGCGCATCCCTTCCTCTGGCGGATCGAGAAGGCCCTCCCCGGGCCGGGCGAGATCGGCATCTTCGACCGCTCGCACTACGAGGACGTCCTCGTCCCGCGCGTGCACGGCCTGGCGACCCGCTCCGAGATCAAGCGGCGCTACGGCCGGATCAACCGCTTCGAGAAGTCCCTCGCGGACGACGGGGTCACGGTGGTGAAGGTCTTCCTGCACCTCTCGTACGAGGAGCAGCGCGCCCGTCTCCTCGAACGGCTCGACGACCCCGACAAGCACTGGAAGTTCAGCACGGGCGACATCGAGGAGAGGGCCCTGTGGCCCGCGTACCGCAGGGCCTACGAGCTGGCGCTGG
This sequence comes from Streptomyces sp. NPDC001744, assembly GCF_042892575.1. Classification (NCBI taxonomy): domain Bacteria; kingdom Bacillati; phylum Actinomycetota; class Actinomycetes; order Kitasatosporales; family Streptomycetaceae; genus Streptomyces; species Streptomyces sp. NPDC001744. Next base: position 45,578 of record NZ_JBIAUG010000019.1, on the reverse strand, counting down.
AACGCTGCTCGACGGACACGGCCCCCTGGTACGTCGTCCCGGCGGACCGCAAGTGGTACCGGAACTGGGCCATCAGCAAACTGCTCCTCGAACACCTGGAGGAGCTGGACCCGAAGTATCCGCCGGGGGACTTCGACGTGGAGGAGAGCCGGAGGCGCCTGCTGGCCTCGTGAGCGGCGCCGTCCGGCCGACGCCCCTCTCCGCCTCCCGGTGGACCGGGGCGTTCTCGCTGTCGCGTCGCAGGCGTTTATCACTTTGATCGGATAACTTCCGATCGTGAACATTCCTGTACGAAAAGCGGCGATCCTTGGCCTCCTCGGGGTCGTTCTCGTCGGCTGCGGGGAGGGCGTCTCCCCGAAGGCTCCGACCACCCCGGCGGCGGCCGGGGCCCCTTCCTCCCCCGCGAGCGCCACCGCCGGGCCCAAGCCGGGTCCCGGGGCGGCGACGGGGCCGGGGCCGGAGGCCGCCCACCGCGCGGCCCCGCCCACCATGGCGCCCGGCCCCGGCGGGCGCGCGCCCGTCTACACGCGCCGGGCCGCGCACTCCCCCAGGAGCGCCGAGAAGGTCGTGGCGCTCACCTTCGACGCCGACATGACGGCCGATCAGGGTCCCCGGGCGGCGCGCGGCGAGCGGTTCGACAACCCGGAGCTGATCGCCACCCTGCGCCGCCTGAAGGTGGACGCGACCGTCTTCATGACGGGCCGCTGGGCGGAGGAGTACCCGGACCAGGCCAGGTCGATCGGCGGCGACCCCCGCTTCGAGATCGCCAACCACTCGTACAGCCACCACGCCTTCTCGTCCCCCTGCTACGGCCTGCCCACCGTCCCCGGGCCCGCCATGGCGGCCGACGTGCGGCGCGCGTTCGACGCCTTCCGGAAGGCCGGGGCCGTCCACGTCGTCCCGTACTTCCGCTTCCCCGGCGGCTGCTACGACGACGCGGCCCTGCGCGCCCTGGGGCCCGTCGGGGTCACGGCGGTCCAGTGGGACGTGGTCAGCGGCGACGCCTTCGCCGAGGACGCGGACGCCGTGGCCGCGCAGGTGCTCGACGGGGTGCGGCCCGGTTCGCTCGTGGTCATGCACTGCACGCGCAGCGCCGCCCCCGCCACCGAACGGGCCGTCCGCCGGATCGTCCCGGAGCTGCGCGCCCGCGGCTACCGCTTCGTGAAGGTGTCGGACCTGATGAGGGGCTGATCCGGGCGGACCCGGCAGCGCGTTGCCTTTGTGAACCAGTGGTGACACCATCGCTGTCACCAATGGTTCACAAAAAGGAACCACGAGAGGACGGAGGCGGACATGGCGCTCGGGGCGCGAGGACTCACAGGCGCGGTGGTCGCGGGCGCGGGCCTGGCCGCCGGGGCGGCCTGGCTGTGGCGCAACCAGGGGACCGTGGCGACGAGCCGGCCCGTCAACGAGTGGACGTTCACGCACATGTCGGTGCTGATGCCCGTCGACACCGTGCCGCGCTCCGCCCGCCCCCGGCCCCTCGCCCGGCGGGAAGGGGCCCTGGAGGGGTTCGGCTACGCGTTCGGCGGACGGTGGCGGACCCTGGACGATCTGCACCGCCGCACGCACACGACCGGGTTCGCGGTGGTCCACCGCGGCGCCCTGGTCCACGAGGCGTACCCGGGGGTCTTCGCCTCGCCGGACACCCGGTTCCAGCTGTTCTCCCTGACGAAGTCGGTGACGTCGGTCCTGGTGGGCATCGCGCGGGAGGAGGGCGCGCTCGGCCTGGACGACCAGGTGGTCTCCCACCTCCCCGCGCTGGCCGGTTCCGCCTACGACGGAACGACGGTCGGCCACCTCCTCGACATGTGCAGCGGCGTCGGCGGCGTCGAGGACTACGCGGACCCCGACGCGCCGGTCAACCGCTTCGAACGGGCGGTGACCGGGGGCGGGTCGGTCCTGGACGTCATCCGCTCGCTGCCGCGCGCCGCCGCGCCGGGGACCGCGTTCAACTACTCCACGCTCGACACCCAGGTGCTGGGCCAGGTGCTCGAAGCGGCGACGGGCGAGCCGCTGGCCCGTTGCGCGGCCCGGCGCCTGTGGGACCCGGCCGGGGCGGAGAGCGACGCCTACTACTTCCTGACCCGGGGACGTCCGCGCGTGGCGCTCGGCGGCGGGTCGTTCAACGCGACGGTCCGGGACCTGGCACGGCTCGGACTGCTGCTGGCCCGCGGCGGGGAGCGGGACGGGCGGCAGGTCGTCCCGGCGGCGTGGGTCGAACGCGGCCGGGGAACGGGGCTGCCGCACCTGGAGGTCGGAGCGCTGGGCGACGGCCTCCCCGCCCACTACGGGTACGCGAACCAGTGGTGGACGCTGGGCGGCGAGCACCGCGCCTTCACGGGGCTGGGCATTCACGGGCAGTTCCTCTGGATCGACCCCGTGGCGGACGCGGTGGTGGTGAAGACCAGCGCCTGGCCCACCGCCGACGACCTGGAGCGGGACGCCGAGACCGTGGCCGCCCTCACCGCGCTCGTCTCCTGGCTGGACGCGCGCGGCTGAACGGCCCGGCGCGGAGCCCCGCGGGCGGGCTCGACGTCACGGGCCTCCGCGGGCGAACGGCCCGGCGCGCGGACCCCCTCGCCGCCCCGCGCGCGCCGGGGAAGCCCGGGTGACGGCCGATAGGATGGCGTTCATGACGGAATCCGCAGGTCAGGGCGAGCCCCGGGAGAAAGCCCGCCGTGGCCGCCCGCCGTCCACCACGCTGAACCGGAAGCGCATCCTGGACGGCGCGCTCGCCCTGGTGGAGCGCGAGGGGGCCGACGCCCTGACGCTGCGCCGGCTCGGGAGCGAGCTGGGGGCGAACCACACCTCCGTGCTCCGGCACTTCACCGGCAAGGACGAGATCCTGCTCGGGCTCGCCGAGCGGCTGATCGAGGAGGCCCTGGACGGTTTCGCGCCCGCCGGAGACTGGCGGCGGACGCTGGAGTCGCTGGCGCGGCGCGTGCGCGCGGCCTGCCTCGCCCATCCCCAGGTCGCCCTGTCCGCCGCCACCCGGGTCTCCCGGCGCTCGGCGGAGTTCCGGGGGGCGGACGTGGTCATCGGCGCGCTCCGCGAGGCGGGCTTCGGCGAGCGGGACGCGGCCCGCTACTACCGCTCGCTCGTCGACACGGCCCTGGCGCTCTCCTCCCACGAGGCGGCCGTCGCCGCGCTCGACAGCCGGTCCCGTGAGGGGGACCGCATGGCCTGGCGGCGGGAGTACCTGGCCGTCTCTCCGGCGCTCTACCCCCACCTGGCCGCGGTCGCCCCGTATCTGGCCGAGGCCGACGAGGACGACCGGTTCGAGACGACCCTCGGCCTGATCCTCGACGCGGTCGCCGCCCGCGCGGACACGGCCTGACCCTCGACGCGGTCGCCCCTCGCCCGGACACCGCCCGGTCCTCGGCGCGACCGCCGTCCGCGCGGACACGACGGTCCGTCCCCGTTCCCCGGCGCCCTCACTCCAGGCGCGCCGTGGCCCGGCAGGAGAGGGCCGCCGTCGCCGCCGCCAGGACCAGGGCGCCCGCGCAGGCGAGCCGGGGCGGATCGGCGCTCGCCGTGCGGGCGCCCGTGACCAGGGCCGTCATGGCGTGCTTCGCCGGGGACCCGGTGACCACGAAGGCGAGGAGCGAGCCGAGGAGCAGGGCCGAGAGGGACCGGCCGGCGGCCGGCAGGAAGGGGCGGGAGGCCAGCGTGCCCACGGCGGCGCCCGTGAGGGCGCAGGTCAGCGCCGCGAGGAGCCCGGTGGTGACGACGGCGGGAAGGGCGAGACGACCCCTGTCGCCCGCGCCCGCCACGCCCAGGACGGCGAGCACCCCGTAAAGGACCGGCCAGGCGGTCCCGGTGAGGACCGCCGCCAGGTGCGCGCGGTTCCGGCCGGCGGCCGCCGCGACCACGCTCCGCGCGGCGGGCGGCTCCTGGGTGAGGCAGGTCCGCACCGTCCAGGCGGTCACCGGGAGCAGGGCGGCGGCGGTGAAGCCGAGCGCGTCGAGCACGGGCTCGCCCGCCCGGACACCGGCGCCGACGAAGGCCGCGTACAGGAGGAACGGCCCGAGCCACCGCTGGGAGCGGAACAGCAGACCCGTCTGGTACCGCAGCAGCGCCGTCATGCCCGGACCCCTCCCCCGGACGTCTCCGCGCGCGCCCCGGTGTCCAGCCGGTGGATGTGCCAGGAGGCGGCGAGGAGCGCGCCGAGCAGCGCGTCGGAGTGGGACGCCCCCACGGTGAGGACGGTGGTGCCGTCCGGTCCGGCCGCGACGGCCGGGCCGCCCGGGAGGCCACCGGGAAGCGCCCGCCCGCCGGAGGCGACGACGCGCACGAGGTCACCGGGGTCACCGGGGTCCTCCCCCACGGGCTCCCGGCCCGGCTCCACCCGGCCCGCCGCCACCCCGTACACCACGTCCGCCTCGCCCCGCAGGCGGCGCGGGTCGTGGTCGACGAAGACGACCGTCGCGCCCGCCGCGCGGCGTTCGCGGACGGCGGCGTCGAGCGCGCCGCGGGCCCCGGTGTCCAGCCCGGTCCACGCCTCGTCGAGGACGAGGAGGGCGGGGCCGGCGAGGAACGCCTGGGCGACGGCGACCTTCTGGGCGGTCCCCTTCGACAGCGCCGCGAGTCCGGTACGGGCGTGCTCGCCCGCCCCGAACCGCTCCAGCCACTCCCCCGCCCGGGTCCGCGCCTCCGCCGGGCCGAGGCCCTGGACGCGGCCGAGGCGGACGAGGTAGTCGAGGGCCGTGAACGGCAGCGCGGCCGGGAACCGTTCGGGGACGTACGCGGTACGGGCCGGGCGGCCGGTGACGCGTCCCTCGGTGGGCGCGTCGACGCCGGCGAGCAGGCGCAGGAGCGTGGACTTCCCGGTGCCGTTGGCGCCGGTGACCCGGACGAGGGCGGCGGCGGGCAAGGCGAGATCGACCCCGCGCAGCACCCACGGCCCCCGCGGGCCGTGCCGGCGCCCGGCCCCCTCCAGCCTCAACCGGCCGTGGGCTTCTGCGGGGTGGCCTCGCTGGGCCGGACGACGACGAAGCCCTGGCCCTCCAGCTTGAGCTGCACGGCCTCGCCCGAACCGCCGCGGATCATCGAGCCGATGGACTGCGAACGGTGCAGCGAGGTGTGCAGCTGCTCGCTCCAGCCGACGACGGCGTCCGTGTCCACGTACACCGGGGCCTGCGGCGATACGGGGATGACGATCGGGCTGCCCTCGCAGATCAGGGCGATCTTGCCGTAACCGGAGAAGACCGAGTTGAAGAGGCCGCCGCCGGTCATGCCGGCGCCCTTCACGGTCTTGATCTCGTACTGGAGGGTGGCGTCGAAGCAGAGGACGTTGCGGCCGTTGACCGTGAACGCCTCCCCCTGCTCGATCTCGACGACGAAGCAGTTCTGCGCCTCGTGGGCGAACCACGCCTCGCCCTGGCCGCGCACGGCCATCAGCGGCAGGCCCTCACCGGTGACGGCCCGCTTGAGCAGGCCGCCTATGCCCTGGCCCTTGCGCTCGAACTGGAGGTTGCCCCGGAAGGCGATCATGGAGCCCTGGCGGGCGAGCATCTCGCCGTTCACGGCGTACTTGACCGACTTGGCGTTCTGCAGGGTCATCCCGGGGAAGGTGGCCGCCTCGGCGAGGTGCTCGCCGGAGAAAAGATCGCTCTTCATGAAGGGCATCCTGGCCCCGGAGTGCCGCTCCCCACAAGGAAGGCCGTCACACCGGTGGCAGACTTGCCGGGTGAGCAGCGACGAAACCGATCTCCGCACCGATTCCGGTACCGGTTCCGGTACCGACACCGACGTCCGGACCGATGCCGGTGACGGTGCCGGCCTCCGCGACGAGAAGCCCCAGTTCGTCCTCCCCCTGGTCGTCCGGATCGAGCGCGACGCGCCCCCGGCCCGCACCGACGCCCTGGAGACGGCGGCACGGGCCGTCCTGGAGATCCTGACCGACGACCGCTCCCTCGGCGGGGGCGCGTGGGCGCGGGCCATGACCGACTGGCAGGACGCCCGGATCCGCAAGGTGGTGCGCCGGGCGCGCGGGGCGGAGTGGCGCCGGGCGTGCGCGCTCCCCGGGATCACGGTCACCGGCGCGGAGGCGGAGGTACGGGTCTTCCCGCCGGTCCCGCTCGACGGCTGGCCCAAGGACCTGGCCCGTCTCCAGGTCTCGGGCACCGACCTCGACGACCCGGCCGCCCCCGGCCCCGTGCCGGAGGGGGCGGCGGTGCTGTGGTTCAACCCGGACCTCGGCATGTCGGCCGGCAAGTCGATGGCGCAGGCCGGGCACGGTGCCCAGCTCCTCTGGTGGGCCATGGCGGACGCCGAGCGCGAGGCGTGGCGGAGGGCGGGCTTCCCGCTCGCCGTGCGGACCGCTCCGGCGGAGAAGTGGGCCGCCCTCACGACGAGCGGCCTCCCGGTGGTCCGCGACGCGGGCTTCACGGAGATCGCGCCGGGGTCGGCGACCGTGGTGTCGGCGTTCCCCGGCCCGGGGGTCCGGGAACCTCAAGGGAACCTCTGAACGTGTCCCCCCGGGGGTTCGGACGTTCCCGCGTGGGCCATCACCGGAGAACTGAGGACCGAAGGAAGGGGACATGGGGGCCATGGGGGACATGACGGAACTCGGCATCGGCATCGGCTGGCGTCCCGAGATCGCGGAGACGGTGGAGGGACTGCCCGGTCTCGACTGGGTGGAGGTCGTCGCGGAGAACATCTGCGCCGGCCACCTGCCCGACTCCCTGGTCCGGCTGCGGCGGCGGGGCGTCACGGTCGTGCCGCACGGCGTCTCGCTCGGGCTCGGGGGTGCGGACCGGCCCGACCCGGCACGGCTCGCGGCGCTCGGGGAGAAGGCGCTGGCGCTGGGAGCGCCGCTGGTCACGGAGCACATCGCGTTCGTACGGGCCGGGGGGCCGCTCACCGCGACCCCGGCGCTCGAAGCGGGCCACCTGCTGCCCGTGCCCCGCACGTGGGACGCGCTCGACGTGCTCTGCGAGAACGTGCGCGCCGCGCAGGACGCGCTGCCCGTGCCCCTCGCCCTGGAGAACATCGCCGCCCTCCTGTCCTGGCCCGGGGAGGAGCTGACGGAGGGGCAGTTCCTCGCGGAGCTGGTGGAACGCACGGGGGTACGGCTCCTCGTCGACGTCGCCAACCTGCACACCAACCGCGTCAACCGGGGCGAGGACCCGGCGCGGGCCCTGTCCGGACTGCCCGTCGAGGCCATCGCGTACGTCCACGTGGCGGGCGGCGTCGAACGGGACGGCGTGTGGCACGACACCCACGCCCATCCCGTGCCGCGCCCGGTCCTCGACGTGCTCGCCGACCTCGTGTCCCGGGTCTCGCCGCCGGGAGTGCTCCTGGAGCGGGACGACGACTTCCCGCCGGCCGGGGAACTGGCCGGGGAGCTGGCGGTGGTCCGCCGGACGGTGGCCGAGGCGGCCGCCCGCCGGGAGGCGGGCGCCGGAAGGCCCCCGGCGACCGCGCGGCCCCTGCTCATCGGGGCCGGCGCGCGCGTCTCCGGCGGGCCGATGCCGGGAGCCGCCCCGGCGGCGCCTCCGGTGTCCGTGCCGGCGCCCGCGCCCGTGCCCGTTCTCCCGCCCCGGACCGCGTCCGCCTCCGTACCCGCGTCCGCGTCCGCGCGGGAGGCCGTCCCCGTGCGGGAGGTCGTTCCCGGCGCGAACGTCCGTCAGCGGGTCGGTCTCGCCCAGGCGTCCCTGCTCTCGGCGCTGGTCGCCGGGACGCCCGCGCCCGAGGGGTTCGACAGCCGGCGGCTCGGAGTGCAGAGCCGGGCGCTCGCGGCCAAGCGGGCCGGGGTGGTCGCCAAGGTCGCGCCGGAGCTGCCGGAGATCCTGGGCGACGGGTTCCGGCCCGCGTTCCTCGCGTACGCCAGGTCCCGCCCGATGACCGGGAACTACCGCAGGGACGCGCTCGGCTTCACCGAGCACCTGCTGGCCGCAGGCCGCCCCGAGGACCCCGTGGCGCGGCAGCGGCTCACCGCATGGTGGCAGGACCGTTCCGGCAGCCGCCGGCCCGGCCCCGTCGCACGGCTCGTCCGGACCGTCCGCCACGTCCTCGCGGGGAGATGAGCATGGGCTTCCTGATCGCCCTCCACTACCTCGGGGGCGTCGCCGGCATCGCCCTGGTCGTCACCCGGGTCGTCCGGACCCGCCGGGGCCCCGGCGGTCCCGTCCACGACCGCTACGAGGCCGCGTTCCTCAACGGCGGTCCCGCCAGGGTCGTCGACAGCGCCCTCGCCGCCCTCCGGGCGGACGGCCGGCTCGCGGTCGGCGGGCCCGGCGTCGTGTCCGTCGTCCGTCCCGTCGCGCACGACCCGGTGGAGCGCGCGGTGTTCCAGGAGTACGCCGCCGCTCCGCACGGGGCCCTCCACCACCTGCGGCTCGCCGCGATGCGGCACCCGGCGGTGCAGGAGATCGGCGACGGCCTCGCGGCGCGCGGGCTGCTCGTGGACCCGGGGACGCGGCGCACCACGGGGCGGTGGTGCCTCGCGCTCGGCCTCACGGCCCTCCTGCTCGTCCCGGTCTCGGCGTTCCTCACGGTCGTCGGCCTCGCCGCCGGCCCGGGACCCGCCGTGCCGTTCGTCGTCACGGTGCTGCCGGTGCTGTTCGCCGCCGGGATCGTCGCCCTCGTCTGCGGGGCGGTCTCCGCCGGGCGGGTCACCCCGGCCGGCCGGGAGGCGTCCTCCTCGTACGGGCGCGCGCACGGGCACTCGGCGGACGCCGGTCTCCTCGTGGCCCTGCACGGGCCGCGGGCCCTGCCGGACCCGGTGCTCAGGGAGCGGCTCCTCGCCGCCGCCCGTCTCGGCGGGCCCCGGCGGGGAGGGCGTCCGGGGCCGGGGCACCGGCACCCTGCGTCTTCTGCCTCCTCGGCGTCCTCCGGGCCGGACGCGCTCGCCGTGGCCGCCGTGTGGTGCGCGGGCGCCGACTCCTGCGGAGGGGGCGGGGGTTCGTGCTCCGGGGGCGGTTCCGGCGGCTGCGGAGGGAGTTCCGGCGGCTGCGGCGGCGGTTCCGGCTCGTGTTCGAGCTCCAGCTCGTGTTCGAGCTCCGGATCCAGCTCGTGCTCCAGCTCCAGCTCGTGTTCGAGTTCGAGCTCCAGCTCGTGTTCCAGCTCCGGCTGACCGCCGGTACGCCCCGCGCCGCTCCCGCGGCCGGGGAGAAGCCCCGAAATGACGCCGGTGCGGCGCGCTCGAAGCGCGCCGCACCCGGTGCCGGACCCGGTGTCGCTGGAGCGGCGGGCGGATGGGTTCCGCCGGCCGTCTGATCTTCCGGGTCGAGGGGTGGCGCACCCGGCCGGGAGCCGGGCCGCCACCAGGTTTTCGTACGGCCGTCAGGCCAGGCCCGCCACCAGGTCGGCGACGCTCTTGCGCCGGCCGGTGAAGAACGGGACCTCCTCGCGGACGTGCATCCGCGCCTCGGAGGCGCGCAGGTGGCGCATGAGGTCCACGATGCGGTGCAGCTCGTCGGCCTCGAAGGCGAGGAGCCACTCGTAGTCGCCGAGCGAGAAGGAGGCGACCGTGTTGGCGCGGACGTCGGGGTAGCCGCGGGCCATCCTGCCGTGGTCGGCGAGCATGCGGCGGCGGTCCTCGTCCGGCAGCAGGTACCAGTCGTAGGAGCGCACGAAGGGGTAGACCGAGACGTAGTCGCGCGGGTTCTCGTCGGCCAGGAAGGCCGGGATGTGCGACTTGTTGAACTCGGCGGGGCGGTGCAGCGCCATGTTCGACCAGACCGGCTCCAGGGCGCGGCCCAGGCGGGTGCGGCGGAAGAGGTTGTACGCCTCCTGGAGCTCGTCGCTCGTCTCGGCGTGCCACCAGATCATGACGTCGGCGTCGGCGCGCAGACCCGACAGGTCGTACGTGCCGCGGATCGTGACGTCCTCGGCCGCGAGCCGGTCGAACAGCTCCTGGACCTCGTCGGCGTAGCCGCTCCGGTCCTCGGGCAGGACGTCGCGCAGCTTGAAGACGGACCACAGGGTGTAGCGGATGACCTCGTTGAGGTCCTTCGCCTTCTTACCGGCGTTCGGGATCTTTTCGGGCGCACTCATGGGTCCATTCTCGCCCTTCACGAGGAGTGCCCCGTACCCGGGTCGGCCGTTTCCCGCGTGGCGGTGCTCTCGTCCCCGGTTCCGGCCCCGAACCCGTCGGTGATCTCGTCGGCCGCGCGCAGTGCCGAGGCGACGCAGGCGGGGACGCCGACGCCGTCGTACGCGGCCCCCGCGACCCGCAGGCCGGGGAGGGCGGCGACGGCCGCGCGGACGCGGGCGACGCGGTCGAGGTGGCCGACCGGGTACTGGGGCAGGCCGCCGAGCCAGCGGGTGACCGCGGCGGCGACGGGGCGGGCGCCGAGGCCGGTGGCGGCGGCCAGGTCCCCGAGGGAGGCGTCCACCAGGTCGGCGTCCTCGCGGTGGACCTGCTCCGCCTCGCCGTGGCGGCCGACCGAGGTGCGCAGCACGAACAGGTCGGGGGCCGCGTCGGCGACCCAGCCCCACTTCCGGGAGGAGAACGTGGACGCCTTGATCGTGTGGCCGTCGACGGGCGGCACGAGGAAGCCGGAGCCCGCCGGGCCGGGCACGTCGGAACGGCGGAACGCGAGGGTGACCAGGGCCATGGAGGCGTACTCGATCGCGTTCAGCTCGTTCGCGGCGGCGGGGGCGTGCGCGGCCAGGAGCGCGGCGGCGGGCCCGGCGGGGGTGGCCAGGACGACGGCGTCGGCGGCGAGGACCCGGTCGCCGCCGACCACCTGCCAGCCGGTGGTCCCGGTCCGGCGCAGTTCCGTGACGGGGGCGTTCAGGAGGATCTCGCCGCCCGCGGCGCGGACCGCGTCGGCGACCGCGCCGGGCAGGGTGCCGACGCCGCCCTCGATGCCGGCGAAGACGGAGCCGCCCAGGCCGGTGGCGGCGCCCGCCGCGTCGGCCGGGACGGCGGCGCCGGCCCGCTGGACGGCGCGGACGGCGGCGGTGAGCGTGGGATGGGAGCGGGCGGCCTCGAAGAGCGCGGGGACGGCGGCCCTCATGGAGATGCGATAGGCGTTCCCGGCGTACACCCCGCCGAGGAGGGGTTCGACGAGCCGGTCCACGACCTCGTGGCCCATGCGGGCGGCGACGTACTCCCCGATGGCGACGTCCTCGCCGATCTCCGTGGGCGGCAGGCCGAGGTCGCCGGCGATCCGGCGCACGCCCTCCTCGGAGAGGAGGCCCCGGACCGCGTCGGCGTCGCCGGGCACGCCCATGACGTGCCCCTTCGGCATGGGGACCAGCCCGCCCCGGGACCAGACGGACGCGGTGGTGGTGGCGGGGGGCCGGAGCCGGTCGCCGAGGCCGACCGCGCGGGCCAGGGCGACGGCCTCGGGGCGGCGGGCGAGCAGCGACTCGGCCCCGAGGTCCACGGGGGCGCCCGCGACCTCCCCGGCGAGGAGCTTGCCGCCGAGCCGGCCGTCCGCTTCGAGGAGGGTCACCCGGTGGCCGGCGAGGGCCAGCCGGTGGGCGGCCGCGAGGCCGGTGATCCCGCCTCCGGCGACGACGACGTGGGGGGCCGTGGTGTCCGCGTTCATGGGGCCACTCTCTCAAACCGCCCCCGCGCTCCCGTTCCGAGGCCGGACCGTGACCGCATCGCTACCGCCGGACGGCAACCCCCGCCACCGGCCCGTACGTCCAAAGGGCATCACTCATCACCATCCTGGGGGTCTCCATGCGGAGAGCGAGTACGACGGCCGCCGCCCTGCTGACGGCGTCACTGGTCCTGACGGGCTGCGGAGCGGGCGGAACGGACGCGGGCGGCAAGGCGGCGGACGCGCGGGCGGCGCGGCCCGCCGAACGGGCCCCGGGCGGCGCGGCCGAGGGCGCGGCGGACGCCTCCCCCGGCGCCGCTCCCGGGAAGGCCGCGCCGAAGGCGCCGGCCGGGCAGCACGTCATCCGTACCGCCACGCTCTCCGTGGAGGTCGCGGACGCGGCGAAGGCGCTGGCCGCGGCCCGCCGGGTGACGGCGGAGGCGGGGGGCCGGGTGGAGAACGAGTCCACGGAGCGGGTCGACGACGCGTACCTCGCCTCGCACGTCGTGCTGCGGGTGCCGCAGGAGCGGTACGACTCCGTCCTCACCGAGCTGGCGGGCGCGGGGAGGCTGCTGAGCCGCAAGGCGGACGCCAAGGACGTCACCGACCAGGTGGTGGACGTGCAGAGCCGGATCGCCAGCCAGCGGGCGAGCGTGGCGCGGGTGCGGGCGCTGATGGACCGGGCCGAGCGGTTGTCCGACGTGGTGACCCTGGAGGCCGAGCTGAGCCGGCGGCAGGCCGACCTGGAGTCGCTGCTCGCCCAGCAGTCCTCACTGGCGGACCGGACGTCGCTGGCCACCATCACCCTCCAGCTCTCCGAGAAGAGGAAGGCGAAGAAGGCGGAGGAGAAGCCGCCGGCCCCGGAGGAGGGCCGTCCCGGCGTCCTGGACGCCCTGGGCGGTGGCTGGAGCGCCCTGGTCGGCGTGGTGTCCTGGATCGTGGTCGTGCTCGCCGCCCTGGCCCCGTGGCTGGCGGTCGCCCTGGCCGTCTTCGTCCTCTGGCGCCGCCTGGTCCGCCCCCGCCTTGCGGCCCGCCGCCCCCTCCGGGTCCCGGCACCGCGCCCCGGACGGCCCCGGGCCGGGCGGAACGCCGCCGGCGTGTCCACGGCACCGGAACCGCCGGAGTCCCCGGAGCCGCCGGAGGCGCCCGCGAAGTAGCGTCTCCCCATGAGCGAACGACTGGTGGTCATCGGTGGGGACGCGGCGGGCATGGCCGCCGCGTCACAGGCGCGCAGGCTCAGGTCCCCCGGGGAGCTGGAGATCGTCGCCTTCGAGCGCGGGCACTTCTCCTCGTACTCGGCCTGCGGCATCCCGTACTGGGTCGGCGGGGACGTCGGATCGCGCGACGACCTGATCGCCCGCTCCCCCGAGGAGCACCGGGCCCGTGACATCGACCTGCGGACGCGGACCGAGGTGACGGAGATCGACGTCGAGGGGCAGCGGGTCCGCTCCCGGGACCTGGAGACGGGGACGGAGGAGTGGACCGGCTTCGACAAGCTGGTGATCGCGACGGGCGCCACGCCGCTGCGTCCGCCGGTGCCGGGGATCGACGCGCCCGGGGTGCACGGGGTGCAGAACCTGGGCGACGGGCAGGCGCTGCTCGACACGCTCTCCGGCACGGAGGGCCGGCGGGCGGTCGTGGTCGGCGCCGGGTACATCGGGGTGGAGATGGCCGAGGCCCTGCTGAAGCGGGGCCACGAGGTCACCGTCCTCAACCGGAGCGAGCAGCCGATGGCGACCCTGGACCCGGACATGGGCCGTCTCGTGCACGAGGCGATGGACGGGCTCGGGATCAGGACGGTCAACTCGGCGGCGGTCACGAAGGTGCTGACCGGGGCGGACGGCCGGGTCCGCGCGGTGGCGACGGACGACGAGGAGTACCCGGCGGACGTGGTGGTCCTGGGCACGGGCGTGGCGCCGGAGACCTCGCTCGCCCGCGCGGCGGGACTGCCGCTGGGGGCGTACGGCGGACTGCTCACCGACCTGGCGATGCGGGTCCGGGGCCACGAGAACATCTGGGCGGGCGGCGACTGCGTGGAGGTCCTGGACCTGGTGTCGGGCCGGGAGCGGCACGTCGCCCTGGGGACGCACGCCAACAAGCAGGGCCAGGTCATCGGCTCGAACGCCGGCGGCGGCTACGCGACCTTCCCGGGCGTGGTGGGCACGGCGGTGTCGAAGGTGTGCGACCTGGAGATCGCGCGGACGGGCCTGCGGGAGAAGGAGGCCCTGGAGGTGGGGCTGCGGTTCGTGACGGTGACGGTCGGGTCGACCAGCCGCGCGGGCTACTACCCCGGGGCCGCCCCGATGACGGTGAAGATGCTGGCCGAGCGGCGGACCGGGCGGCTGCTCGGGACGCAGATCGTGGGCCGGGAGGGCGCGGCGAAGCGGGTGGACGTCGCGGCGGTGGCGCTGACGGCGGGGATGACGGTGGAGCGGATGACGGCCCTGGACCTGGGGTACGCGCCGCCGTTCTCGCCGGTGTGGGACCCGGTGCTGATCGCGGCCCGCAAGGCGACCGTGGCGGTCCGCGAGGCGGGCTGAGGGCCCGGGGACGGGCCGGACGGCGGCGGCCGGGGGGATGTCCCGGCGGCCGCCGTCGTGCGCGGGCGCGGTGCCCGCGGGGTCAGACGGCCGTGCGGGTGTGGACGTACTCCACGAGACGGGAGAGCGCGTCCGGGTCGGTGGTGGGCAGCACGCCGTGGCCCAGGTTGAAGACGTGCCCCTCCAGGCCCTTCGCGGCGGCCAGGACCTCGTCCGTCCTGGCCTCGACGGCCTCGCGGGTGGAGAAGAGGACGGCGGGGTCCAGGTTGCCCTGGAGCGCCTTGCCGGGGCCGACGCGGCGGGCGGCCTCGTCCAGCGGGACGCGCCAGTCGACGCCGACGACGTCCGCGCCGGCCTCGCCCATGAGGCCGAGCAGTTCGCCCGTGCCGACGCCGAAGTGGACGCGCGGGACGCCGTACCCGGCGACCGCGTCGAACACCTTCACGGAGGCGGGCATCACGGAGCGACGGTAGTCGGCCGGGGAGAGGGCGCCGACCCAGGAGTCGAAGAGCTGCACGGCGGAGGCGCCGGCCTCGATCTGGACCTTGAGGAAGGCCGAGGTGATCCCGGCGAGGCGGTCGAGGAGGTCGGCCCAGAGCTGCGGGTCGCCGTACATGAGCGCCTTGGTGTGCTCGTGGTTGCGCGACGGACCGCCCTCGACGAGATAGCTCGCGAGGGTGAAGGGCGCGCCGGCGAAGCCGATGAGCGGGATGTCGCCCAGCTCCTCGGTGAGCATCCCCATGGCCTCGGTGACGTAGTGGACGTCCTCGGGGGTCAGGTCGCGCAGCCGGTCCAGGTCGGCGCGGGTGCGGATCGGGTCGGCGACGACCGGGCCGACGCCGGGCTTGATGTCGAGGTCGATGCCGATGGCCTTGAGGGGGACCACGATGTCGCTGAAGTAGATGGCGGCGTCCACCTTGTGGCGCCTCACGGGCTGGAGCGTGATCTCGGTGACCAGCTCGGGCCGCATGCACGACTCCAGCATGGGGATGCCCTCGCGGACCTTCAGGTACTCGGGGAGGGAGCGCCCGGCCTGCCGCATGAACCAGACGGGGGTGTGTGGCACCGGCTCGCGCCGGCACGCCTTGAGGAACGCGGAGTCGTACGTCCGCGACTGGTGCTTCGTCTGCTGGCCCTGCGGGCGATCGTTGGCACTCACGCCCAGAATCTTCGCATGTGGCGGGAAGCCGCTCGTCCGGGCCGGGTGTCCCTCCCTGCGCGGAGGGTCCGTTCCGCCTACTCTTCCCCGCATGGCTGCGGCTCAGGGACATTTTTCCGATCATTCCGACGGCGATCGAGGGACGGACGAAACGGCGGACAGCACGGAGACGAACCCGGCGCCATCCTCGTTCCGGCGGGCGGTGGACGCCTTGCGCGGGGCGCGGTTGCGGCCCGAGGTCGAGGTCGAACCGACCAGGCCGCCGCAGCGGCTGGCCCCGTACGCGTACGCGGTGGAGGCGGCCGTCGTGGACGGCGAGGACGACCTGGCGGACGGGCGGCTCGTCCTGCTGCACGACCCGGACGGGCACGACGCCTGGAAGGGAACGTTCCGCCTGGTGACGCTGGTCCGGGCGGAGCTGGAGCCGGAGATGGCGTCGGACCCGCTGCTGCCGGAGGTGTGCTGGTCCTGGCTGACCGGGGCCCTGGAGGCGCGGGGGCTGGCGTACGGGGAGGCGGGCGGGACCGTCACGATGGCGGGCTCGCACTACTTCGGCGGGCTCGCGGACCGGCGGCCGGCGACCCAGATCGAGATCCGGGCGTCCTGGACGCCGCGCGAGGGCCCGGCCGGGGTGCCGGACACGGGGGCGCACCTGGCGGCCTGGTGCGACCTGCTCTGCCAGGTCGCGGGGCTCCCGCCGGCGCCGCTCGACCCGGGGGCGGGCACGACCACGGGCGCGGGGGTCGTATCGCTGCCCCAGCGGCGGGGGCCGCAACAGGTCTGACGGGCGGTCCCCCGGGCGCTCCGGGAGACCCCCGGCGCCCTCCGGGGCGTTCGGAAAGGTGCGCCGGGGCTCCCTCGTGAGGGTGAAGCCAAGGGGGTTACTCGTAGGATGATCGATCAGGCGTCCGAATTGCCCTAATTGTTACTCACCAAATCGTGATCTTTCCCTAAAGGCGGGCGGCCCCGGTGCCGAAGGAGTCAGTGACCCCTTCACAGCACGGGTCCGCCCCCGGCTTCTTCCCCGAGCCGGCTCCGTCCCCCACCTTCCCCCCAGGAGGCCTGGTGTCCGTTCTCCTCGAGCAGCCCGCAAGCCTGGTCGCCTACCGCCCGAACAAGCCGACGGCCATGGTCGTCGTGGCCGACCCTCGCGTCCGTTCCACCGTGACCCGACACCTGTGGGCCCTCGGAGTACGTGACGTGATCGAGGCGTCGTCCATCGCGGAGGCCCGTCCCCGCGTCGGCAACCCGCGCGACATCTGCGTTGCCGACGTCCATCTGCCCGACGGCAGCGGCCTGACGCTGCTGTCCGAAACCCGCGCGGCCGGCTGGCCCAACGGCCTCGCCCTCTCGGCCGCCGACGACATCGGCGCCGTGCGCAACGCCCTGGCCGGAGGAGTGAAGGGCTACGTCGTCACCGGCACCCGGACCAACATCGGTCACCCCACCCGCCCCGGCGCCGCCCCCATCGGCGCCGCGGCGGCCCGTCTGGGCCACCGCCGCCCCCCGGGAGCCCCGAGCCACCCGGGCGGCTACCGCGAGCTCTCCGGCCGTGAGGTCGAGGTGCTGCGGCTCGTCGCGGAGGGCCAGTCGAACAAGGCGATCGGCGTCTCCATGGGCCTGTCCGCCCTGACCGTGAAGAGCCACCTCGCCCGCATCGCCCGCAAGCTGGGCACCGGCGACCGCGCCGGGATGGTCGCGGTGGCCCTGCGGACGGGGATCATCCACTGACGGGCGGTGGACAACCGGCGGGCGCCTGTCGAGGGAACGTTCCGTCGACAGGCGCCCGCCGTTCACCGATACCCTTGACGGGTGACCGACGCCCGAGAGACCGCAGCAGACACAGCACTGCGCACCACCGGGG
The DNA here is from genome assembly GCF_042892575.1 of Streptomyces sp. NPDC001744. Classification (NCBI taxonomy): domain Bacteria; kingdom Bacillati; phylum Actinomycetota; class Actinomycetes; order Kitasatosporales; family Streptomycetaceae; genus Streptomyces; species Streptomyces sp. NPDC001744. Next base: position 28,508 of record NZ_JBIAUG010000019.1, on the reverse strand, counting down.
GCGGCCCCCCGGACGACGACGTCCCTGCGCACGGGCTTCCGACCCCGTTGCTGGCGCCCCGCGAAGGGGTGCCGCCCGTCGTCGAGACCGAGGAGGCCCTCGCCGGGGTGATCGCCGCCTTCGCGGCCGGCACCGGCCCCGTGGCCGTGGACGCCGAGCGCGCTTCCGGCTACCGCTACGGGCAGCGCGCCTACCTCGTCCAGCTCCGGCGCGAGGGAGCGGGCACCGCGCTGATCGACCCGGTGGGCTGCCCCGACCTCTCGGGGCTCGGCGAGGCGCTGACCGGCACCGAATGGATTCTGCACGCGGCCACCCAGGACCTTCCCTGCCTGCGTGACATAGGCATGGTCCCCACCTCGCTCTTCGACACCGAGCTGGCCGGCCGGCTCGCGGGCTTCCCCCGCGTCGGCCTCGGCGCGATGGTCGAGTCCGTCCTCGGCTACGCGCTGGAGAAGGGCCACTCCGCCGTGGACTGGTCGACCCGGCCGCTCCCCGAGCCCTGGCTGCGGTACGCGGCGCTCGACGTGGAACTCCTCGTGGACCTGCGGGACGCCCTGGAGGAGGAGCTCGACCGCCAGGGGAAGCTGGAGTGGGCGCGCCAGGAGTTCGACGCGATCGCCTCGGCCCCGCCCGCCCCGCCGCGCAAGGACCCGTGGCGGCGGACCTCCGGCATGCACAAGGTGCGCCGCCGGCGCCAGATGGCGGTCGTGCGGGAGCTGTGGACGGCCCGCGACCGGGTGGCCCAGCGGCGCGACGTCTCCCCCGGCAAGGTGCTGAGCGACGCGGCGATCGTGGAGGCGGCGCTCGCGGTGCCGGTGAACCTGGCCGCGCTCACGGCCCTGCCCGGTTTCGGCCACCGCATGGGCCGCCGTCAGCTGGAGCAGTGGCAGGCCGCGGTGGACCGGGCCAGGGCGCTGCCGGAGAGCGAGCTGCCCCAGCCGGGCCAGCAGGTCGCGGGGCCGCCCCCGCCGCGCGCCTGGGCCGACAAGGACCCGGTCGCGGCGGCCCGCCTGTCGGCCGCGCGCGCGGCGGTCTCGGCGCTCGCCGAGGAGCTGAACCTGCCGCAGGAGAACCTGATCACCCCGGACACCGTGCGCCGGGTCTGCTGGGAGCCGCCGTCCCGGGCGGACGCGGAGGGCGTCGCCGCCGCGCTGACGGCCCACGGCGCGCGCCCCTGGCAGGTCGAGCTGGTGACGCCGCTGCTGGTGAAGGCGCTGGCGGCGAGCGCGTAACGCCGTCCGGCGGCCCCGCCCGCGGAGCCCCCGCCACCCGGAAGGGTGACGGGGGCTCCGTCGTGCCCGGCCGTTTCCCGGCGTGTCCGGCAGAGTTCCCGGTGTGACCTTCGCCGCTTGGCCCCCAGGGGGTGGGCAGCGTGGTTACCCGCAAGTAGCATGGGGAACCAAGCGCGCGCTCAGGCGCGTCGCAGCAGGCCGTTCCGCACCCTGGAGGAGAGCCATCGTGCCTCGTACCGTCAGGGACGTCGTCTTCGTCGACGGCGTCCGCACCCCGTTCGGCAAGGCGGGCCCGAAGGGCATCTACCACGAGACCCGCGCCGACGACCTCGTCGTCAAGGCCATCCGGGAGCTGCTGCGTCGCAACCCGGGCCTCGACCCCCAGAAGATCGACGAGGTCGCCATCGCCGCGACCACGCAGATCGGCGACCAGGGTCTGACGCTCGGCCGCACGGCGGGCATCCTCGCCGGGCTGCCGCAGTCGGTGCCGGGCTACTCCATCGACCGCATGTGCGCCGGCGCCCTCACGGCCGTGACGAGCGTCGCCGGTTCGATCGCCTTCGGCGCCTACGACGCCGTCATCGCCGGCGGTGTCGAGCACATGGGCCGCCACCCCATGGGCGAGGGCGTCGACCCGAACCCGCGCTTCGTGTCGGAGAAGCTCGTCGACGAGTCCGCCCTCTTCATGGGCATGACCGCCGAGAACCTGCACGACCGCTACCCGAGCATCACCAAGCGGCGCGCCGACGAGTACGCCGTGCGCTCGCAGGAGAAGGCCGCCAAGGCGTACGCCGACGGCAAGATCCAGCAGGACCTGGTGCCGATCTCGGTCCGCCGCACCGACCCCTCCACCGGCGAGACCGGCTGGGGCCTGGTCACCGCCGACGAGCCGATGCGCCCGGGCACCACCCTGGAGTCGCTGGCCAGCCTGAAGACGCCGTTCCGCGTCCACGGCAACGTGACGGCGGGCAACGCGGCCGGTCTGAACGACGGCGCCACCGCCTCGGTCATCGCCTCCGAGGACTTCGCCCGCGAGAACGGCCTCCCGGTCAAGATGCGCCTGGTCTCGTACGCCTTCGCCGGCGTCGAGCCCGAGGTCATGGGCTACGGCCCGATCCCGGCCACCGAGAAGGCCCTCGCCAAGGCGGGCCTCTCGATCGGGGACATCGGCCTCTTCGAGATCAACGAGGCGTTCGCGGTCCAGGTCCTCGCCTTCCTGGAGCACTACGGCATCGCCGACGACGACGCCCGCGTCAACCAGTACGGCGGCGCGATCGCCTACGGTCACCCGCTCGCCTCCTCCGGCGTCCGTCTGATGACGCAGCTGGCCCGCCAGTTCGAGGAGCACCCGGAGGTCCGCTACGGCCTCAACACGATGTGCGTCGGCTTCGGCATGGGCGCCACGGTCATCTGGGAAAACCCCCACTGGGAGGGCAAGTGAGCACCACCGCCGAGCTTCTGAAGGGCGCCGCCGAGCTCTTCCCGGACGAGGTCGTGACCTCGGCCCACGTACGGCACTTCGAACTCCCGGCGAACGCCGGTCGGTTCGCGCTGATCACCCTGGACAACGGCTTCGACCACACCAAGCCGACCACCTTCGGGCCGCAGTCCCTCGCCCGCCTGAACACGGCGATCGACCAGGTCGAGGCCGAGGCCGCGAACGGTGAGATCGTCGGCGTCGGCGTCACCGGCAAGCCGTTCATCTTCGCCGTCGGCGCCGACCTCAAGGGCGTCGAGCTGCTGAAGAAGCACGACGAGGCCCTCGCCATCGGCAAGGGCGGCCACGACGTCTTCAAGCGTCTGTCCTCCCTCGCCGTGCCGACCTTCGCGTACTACAACGGCGCGGCCATGGGCGGCGGCGTCGAGGTCGGTCTGCACTGCACCTACCGCACCGTGTCGAAGGCCCTGCCGGCCTTCTCGCTGCCCGAGGTGTTCCTCGGCCTGGTGCCCGGCTGGGGCGGCTGCGTCCTCCTGCCGAACCTGATCGGCGCCGAGAAGGCCGTCTCGGTCATCATCGAGAACTCGCTGAACCAGAACCGTCAGCTCAAGGGCGCGCAGGTCTTCGAACTCGGCATCGCCGACGCGCTCTTCGAAGGCGCGGACTTCCTGGAGCAGTCGCTCGTCTGGACCGCCGGCGTGCTGAACGGCTCCGTGACCGTCGAGCGTCCCGAGGTGGACCGCGGCGAGGCGTGGGACCAGGCCGTCGCCAAGGGCCGCCTGGTCGCCGACTCCAAGGTGCACGGCGCCGCCCCGGCCGCCTACCGCGCCCTCGACATCATCGAGGCCGCCAAGGACGGGGACCTGCAGAAGGGCTTCGACGCCGAGGACCTGGCCCTCGCGGACCTGATCATGGGCGGCGAGCTGCGTTCCGGCATCTACGCCTTCAACCTGGTGCAGAAGCGCGGCAAGCGCCCCGCCGGCGCCCCGGACAAGTCGCTGGCCCGCCCGGTCACCAAGGTCGGCGTCGTCGGCGCCGGTCTGATGGCCTCCCAGCTCGCCCTGCTCTTCCTGCGCCGCCTGGAGGTGCCGGTCGTCCTGACCGACATCGACCAGGAGCGCGTCGACAAGGGCGTGGGCTACGTCCACGCCGAGATCGAGAAGCTGCTCGGCAAGGGCCGCATCAACCAGGACAAGGCCAACCGTCTCAAGGGCCTGGTCTCCGGCGTCCTCGACAAGGCCGAGGGCTTCGCGGACGCGGACTTCATCATCGAGGCCGTGTTCGAGGAGATGGGCGTCAAGCAGAAGGTGTTCGCGGAGGTCGAGGCGGTCGCCCCGGCGCACGCGATCCTCGCCACCAACACCTCCTCGCTGTCCGTCTCGGAGATGGCCTCCAAGCTCAAGCACCCCGAGCGCGTGGTCGGCTTCCACTTCTTCAACCCGGTCGCGATCCTCCCGCTCCTGGAGATCGTCCGCGGCGAGAAGACGGACGACGCCTCCCTCGCCACCGCCTTCGGCGTGGCCAAGAAGCTGAAGAAGACCGCGGTCCTCACCAAGGACGCCCCGGCGTTCGTCGTGAACCGCATCCTGACCCGCTTCATGGGCGAGATCCAGAACGTCATCGACGAGGGCACCCCGGTCGAGACGGCCGAGAAGGCCATCGAGCCGCTCGGCCTGCCGATGTCCCCGCTGGTGCTCCTGGAGCTCGTCGGCCCGGCCATCGGCCTGCACGTCTCCGAGACCCTGAACCGCTCCTTCCCCGAGCGCTTCAAGGTCTCCCCCAACCTGAAGGCGGTCGTCGAGGCCGGCAAGCGCGGCTTCTACGTCTACAACGCCGAGAACGGCTTCAAGCCGGAGCTCGACCCGGAGGTCGCCGCCCTCCTCAAGCAGGGCGACACCGTCCTGACCGAGGAGCAGGTCCGCGACCGCGTCCTGGACGCGGTGGCGCAGGAGATCGGCCTGATGCTGGAGGAGGGTGTCGTCGCCGAGGCGCAGGACATCGACCTCTGCCTGATCACGGGCGCGGGCTGGCCCTTCCACCTGGGCGGCATCACGCCGTACCTGGACCGCGAGGGCGTCTCCGAGCGCGTCAACGGCAAGCGTTTCCTGGCGCAGGGCGTGGCGAGCGTCCCGGCGTAACGCACCGGGCCCCGCACGCGGACGGCCCCGGCACCCCTTCCCGGGTGCCGGGGCCGTCCGCGTGCGGCCGGTCTCACCCTATGGAGCGCCGGTCGCCGAGGCGGAGCCCTTCCGCCCCCGCCTCCCGGCGGGCGACGGCCGGCGGGCGTCCGGGGGCCGCGGTCATCACGACGAGGCCGCCGTCGGGGTCCTGGGTGAGGACGGTGTCCGGCCCGTCCTGCGGGTCCCCGGTCTCCGTCCAGTCCAGCTCCTCCGCCTCCTCCTCCCGCTCGCTCGGGTGGCCGGTGAGGGCGAGCCGGCCGTCGGCGGTCCGCCGGGCGAGGACCGTGCGGTCGGAGCCGTCGACGAGACAGCGGGTCGCGTACAGCGGGCCCGTACCGGCCGCCCGGCCGAGGCGCGTCGGTTCGAGACCGCGCTCCGGGGACCAGGCGCGGAGTCCGCCCTCCTGGTCGACGTAGAAGAGGGTGACGTGTCCGGAGGGGCCGGTCACGGCCGCGAGCGTGCCCATGGTCACCGAGGCGGGCAGCAGCTCCTCGCGGAGCGGTTTGGCCCCGGACTCGCGCTGGACGTAGCGGACGAGGCCCTTGGCGTGCGAGCTGTACAGCTCGACGAAGCCGAGGCCGTTGGTGACGGCGACCGGCGACGGATCGGTCTTGGAGCCGAGCAGGTCCCACCAGGGGTGCCAGCCGCCCGCGTCCTTCTGGGCCCGCACGCTGACGCCCCCGCCGCCGTTGCGGCAGAAGACGTACGCGCGGCCGATGCCGTCCACGGTCACGCTCGGGCTCCCCGTCCACGCGTAGGACCTGCCGTTGGGGTGGGCGAGCGGGCGCCATTCGAGGGCGGGCCGGCCCGTCTGGAACTGGACGGTGTGCACCAGCTCGACGTGGTCCGGTTCACCGCCGGCCACCGGCCGCACCGCCACGAGGTGGACGTACCCGTCGGCTCCCTGTCCCACCGAGAGGCCCGGCTCCAGTCCGCCGCCGCCGAGCGACACGGGCCCGGTCCAGCGGCCGTCGGGACCCTCGGTCCAGCGGACCACCTCGCCGTCCCGGGGCAGGTAGGCGCTGAACCTCCCCTCCTTGCCGCGGGTCAGCCAGGGGCCTTTCAGCCGCAGGGCCCCGGCGGTGTCGTGGCGGGGGGCGAGGGGGGTCTGGGGGTGGTTCGCCATGGGGGATCCAGCACTCCGGTCATCGGGAGGAGGTCGGGTACGAGCCGACTGTAGCCGTCCTCCGGGACCCCGTTCCCCGTGCCTCCGGCGTCACCCGTTCAGCGCCGGACGGCCCCGTTCTCCCGTGCGAGCCGACTGTGATTCCGCCCGTACAGGAAGTACACGGCGAAGCCGATCAGCATCCAGACGGCGAACCGGAACCAGGTCTCGCCCGGCAGGTTGAGCATCAGCCAGACCGAGGCCGCGACGGACAGGAACGGCAGCACGGGCACCCAGGGGGTGCGGAAGGCGCGCGGCAGGTCGGGCCGGGTGCGGCGGAGCATGACGACGCCGACCGCGACCACCACGAAGGCGAAGAGGGTGCCGATGTTCACCAGGGTCGCCAGCTCGTTGATGCTGGTGAAGCCGGCGACGACCGCGATGATCACGCCGAGCAGGATCGTCGGCCGGTACGGGGTCCTGAAGCGGGGGTGGGTGACGGAGAAGAAGCGCGGCAGCAGGCCGTCGCGGCTCATCGCGAAGAAGACGCGGGTCTGGCCCAGCAGCAGGATCAGACAGACCGTGATGAGGCCGATGGCGGCGCCGAAGCTGATCACGCCCGCGTAGAAGGGGTGTCCGGCGGCCTTGAAGGCGTCGGCGAGCGGGGCGCTCACCGACAGCTCCTTGTAGTTCTGCATGCCGGTGACGACGAGCGAGACGGCCACGTAGAGCACGGTGCAGATGAGGAGCGAGCCGAGGATGCCCCGGGGCATGTCCCGCTGCGGCAGCTTGGTCTCCTCGGCGGCGGTGGCCACCACGTCGAAGCCGATGAAGGCGAAGAAGACGACGGAGGCGGCGGTGAAGATGCCCATGACGCCGAAGTTCGTCGGTTCGTAGCCGAAGAGCAGCTGGACCAGCGGGGAGGTCCAGTTGGAGCCGCCGCCCTCCGGGGTGACGGCGGGCGGGACGAAGGGCTTGTAGTTGTCGCCGACGACGAAGAACAGGCCGGCGACGATCACGATCATCACCACGGCCACCTTGATCGCCACGACGACCGAGGTGATCCGGGCGGAGAGCTTCATCCCGAGGACGAGGACGACGGTGAGGACCAGGACGAGCACGAACGCCAGGATGTCGAAGGTCCCGCCCGCCACGTCCGGGCCTTCGAGCGAGGCCGGCAGGTGCCAGCCGATGTTGTCCATGAGCGAACGGACGTAGCCCGACCAGCCGACGGCCACCACCGCCGTGCCGAGGGCGAACTCCAGGACGAGGTCCCAGCCGATGATCCAGGCGGGCAGCTCGCCGATGGAGGCGTACGCGAAGGTGTACGCCGAACCCGCCACCGGCACCGTCGAGGCGAACTCGGCGTAGCAGAGGGCGGCGAGGGCGCAGACGATGCCGGCGGCGACGAAGGCGAGGGCCGTCGCCGGACCGGCGTTCTCCTTGGCGACCTTGCCCGTGAGGACGAAGATGCCGGTGCCGATGATGACGCCGACGCCGAAGACCGTGAGGTCCCAGGCGGAGAGGGACTTCCGGAGGGCGTGCTCCGGCTCCTCCGTGTCGCGGATCGACTGCTCGACCGACTTGGTCCGGAACATGCCGGAAGTGGCCCGTGGCCGCTGGTCCGTACTCACCGTGGTACCTCCGCGCTCTGCCCGACGTCGGTCTCGGCGCCCCTGCGGGCCGGGGGCTGGGATACGTCTCCCCGAACAGAGCCAGAATGCACGCGAACGGGCCGGTCGGCACCCGGGAGGGTGAACCGACCGGCCCAAAGGACGGTCTCCGGAGCGTGCCGGGGCGTCAGTCGCGGACGGGCTCCGCGGTCTTGGCGCTGTCGTCGTAGCGGCCGTCGAACCGCGAGACGAGGCCGGTGACCTGCCGGGCGATGTCCGGGGCGGTCAGGCCGATCTCCGCCAGGATCTCGCCGCGCGAGGCGTGGTCGAGGAAGCGGGGCGGGATGCCGAAGTCGCGCAGCGGCACGTCCACCCCGGCGTCGCGGAGCGCCTGGGCCACGGCCGAGCCGACGCCGCCGACGCGGCTGTTGTCCTCGACGGTGACGACGACCCGGTGGCGCTCGGCGAGCGGGGCGAGGGCCTCGTCGACGGGCTTGACCCAGCGGGGGTCGATCACGGTGGTGGAGATGCCCTGCCGGTCGAGGAGGCCGGCGATCTCCAGGCACATGGGCGCGAGGGCGCCCACGGAGACCAGGAGCACGTCGGGCCGGTCGGTGCCGGGCTCGCGGAGGACGTCCATGCCGCCGACGCGGCGCAGCGCGGGGACGGCCGGGCCGACCGCGCCCTTGGAGAAGCGGACCACGGTCGGGGCGTCGGTGACCTCGACGGCCTCGCGGAGCTGGGCGCGGACCTGGTCGGCGTCGCGCGGGGCGGCGAGCCGCAGGCCGGGCACGACCTGGAGGATCGACATGTCCCACATGCCGTTGTGGGAGGCGCCGTCGGTGCCGGTGACGCCGGCCCGGTCGAGGACGAAGGTGACGCCGCACTTGTGCAGGGCCACGTCCATCAGGACCTGGTCGAAGGCGCGGTTGAGGAAGGTGGCGTAGACCGCGAAGACCGGGTGGAGGCCGCCGGTGGCGAGGCCGGCCGCGGAGACCGCGGCGTGCTGCTCGGCGATGCCGACGTCGAAGACCCGTTCGGGGAACGCCTTGGCGAACTTGTCGAGGCCGACGGGCTGGAGCATGGCCGCGGTGATGGCGACGACGTCCTCGCGCTCCTTGCCGAGGGCGACCATCTCGTCGGCGAAGACGCCGGTCCAGTCGGCGCCGGAGGTGGCGATCGGGAGACCGGTGTCGGGGTGGATCTTCCCGACGGCGTGGAAGCGGTCGGCCTCGTCCTGGAGGGCGGGCTGGTAGCCGCGGCCCTTCTCGGTGAGGCAGTGGACGATGACGGGGCCGCCGAAGCGCTTGGCGCGCGTCAGGGCGGACTCCAGGGCCTCGATGTCGTGGCCGTCGATGGGACCGACGTACTTGAGGCCGAGGTCCTCGAACATGCCCTGGGGGGCGATGAAGTCCTTGAGGCCCTTCTTCGCGCCGTGCAGCGTCTCGTAGAGCGGCTTCCCGACGACCGGGGTGCGCTCCAGGATGTCCTTGCCACGGGCGAGGAAGCGCTCGTAGCCGTCGGTGGTGCGCAGGGTCGCCAGGTGGTTGGCGAGGCCGCCGATGGTCGGGGCGTAGGAGCGCTCGTTGTCGTTGACGACGATGACCAGCGGGCGGTCCTTGGCGGCGGCGATGTTGTTCAGCGCCTCCCAGGCCATGCCGCCGGTGAGGGCGCCGTCGCCGATGACGGCCACGACGTGGTCGTCCTTCTTCAGGACCTCGTTCGCCTTGGCCAGGCCGTCGGCCCAGCCGAGGACCGTGGAGGCGTGCGAGTTCTCGATGACGTCGTGCTCGGACTCGGCCTGCGAGGGATAGCCGGAGAGGCCGCCCTTCATCTTGAGCTTCGAGAAGTCCTGACGCCCGGTGAGGAGCTTGTGGACGTAGCTCTGGTGGCCGGTGTCCCAGAGGACCTTGTCCTTCGGGGAGTCGAACACCCGGTGCAGGGCGATGGTCAGCTCGACCACGCCGAGGTTGGGCCCGAGGTGGCCGCCGGTCTTGGAGACGGCGTCCACGAGGAACGTCCGGATCTCGTCGGCCAGCTGGTCCAGCTGCTCCGGGGAGAGCCGGTCCAGGTCTCGCGGTCCCCTGATACGGGTCAGCAGAGCCACCCGTTCCTCCTTGCGTTTGAGCTGGTCGAGCTTGCCGATTCGTCGAGTCTAATGTTCCGTCCCGGATCGCGGGCATCCGGCCGGGCGGCGGAGCGTCGTTCCCCGGGCCGGAACCCGGCCGTCCGTACCCGCTCGGGGCGGGACACCGCGTACTGCTCCGGACGCCGCACCGCCCGGCGCCGGTTTCACGGCGCCGGGCGGTGTGGCGAGCGTTACGCGCGCGTGGCTTCCGGGCGTCAGGCCCGTCCCGCCGTCTTCTGCGTGCGGCGGGAGACCGAGTCGATGATCACGGCGATGAGCAGGACCGCGCCGGTGATCATGTACTGGATCGCGTTGGAGGACAGGTTCAGCTGGTTGAGGCCCTGGACGATCGACTGGATGACCAGGATGCCCAGGAGCGCCGACCAGACCTTGCCGCGTCCGCCGAACAGGGACGTGCCGCCGATGACCGCGGCGGCGATGCACATCATGAGCTGGTTGCCGCCGCCGAGGGAGCGGTCCGCGCCGCCGGTCGCGGAGGCGAGGAAGAGGCCGCCGACGGCGCCCAGGGTGCCGGAGACCATGAAGACCGAGACGCGGATCCACGCCACGTTGATGCCGGCCCGGCGGGCCGCCTCGATGCCGCCGCCGACGGCGAAGACCTGGCGGCCGTAGGTGGTGCGGCGGAGCACGAAGTCGGTGACGAGCAGGATGACCAGGAAGATCACCAGGGAGAGCGGCAGGCCCTGCTGCTGGTTGAAGCCGTACGCGGCGACGAGGACCAGGACCGCGAGGACGGCGGTGCGCAGGGCGATCTCGCTCTGCGGGCGGTGCGGGAGGCCGGCGGCCCCGCGGCGGCGCGCGTCGCGGAACTGGGCCAGGTAGAAGGCGGCGATCACGACGGCGGCGAGGCCGTAGGCGGCGGCGACGTCGGAGAAGTAGTACTTGGTGAGGTCGCCGACGAAGCTGCCGATCGGGGTGGAGATGGTGGAGCGCTCCCCCATCACCCAGGTCTGGAGGCCGGCCCAGCCGAGGAAGCCGGCGAGGGTGACGACGAAGGCGGGCACGCCGATCTTGGCGAACACGATGCCGTGGAAGGCGCCGATCAGGGTGCCGGACAGGATGCCGAGGAGGATGGCGAGCCCGTCGGGCATGTCGGTGCCGAGGACGCCCCAGACGGAGCCGGCGAGACCGGCCACGGAGCCGACGGCGAGGTCGATCTCGCCGAGCAGCAGGACGAAGACGATGCCGACGGCCATGATGCCGGGGCCGACCGCGTACAGCGTGATCTGGTCGAGGTTGTACGGGGTGATGAAGTTGCCGGTGAGGGCCTGGAAGACGACGCCGATGACGATGAGGCCGACGACGACGGGCAGCGAGCCGATCTCGCCGGAGCGGATCTTGCGCCGGAACTCGTCGACGTACCCCTTGAAGCCCTGCTCGCGGACGAGGAGGCGCGGGTCGACGGCGGGGACCGCGGCGGCGGCCGGGGTCTCGGTGACCGGCGCGTCGCCCTCGGGGGCGCGGGGGTCGGGCACCGCGGCCGGGCCGCTCGCGGGCTGCGGGGACGTGCTCACTTCGCTACCTCCGCGTTGCGGGCCTGGCGACGGGTCACGGCGTTGTCCGTGGCACCGGTGATCGCGGCGATGATCTCTTCGTGGGTGGTGGTGGCGACCGGGAAGGTGCCGTTGTTGCGGCCCAGGCGCAGGACGGCCACGGTGTCCGCGACGGCCTTCACGTCGGCCATGTTGTGGCTGATGAGGATGACGCCGAGGCCCTGCTCGCGCAGCCGCTCGACCAGGTCGAGGACCTGGGCGGTCTGCTCGACGCCGAGGGCGGCGGTCGGCTCGTCGAGGATCACGATCTTGGGGTCGCCGACCAGGGCGCGGGCGATGGCGACCACCTGCCGCTGACCGCCGGAGAGGGCGGCGACGGGGATGCGGACGCTGGGGATGCGGATGGAGAGGGTGGAGAGGAGGTCCTTCGCGCGCTTCTCCATGGCGACCTCGTCGAGGACGCCGCCCTTCTTGATCTCGCGGCCGAGGAACAGGTTGGCGACGACGTCGAGGTTGTCGCAGAGCGCGAGGTCCTGGTAGACGGTCGCGACGCCGAGGCTCTGGGAGTCCTGCGGGCGGGAGATCTCGACCTGACGGCCCTCCCACTCGATGACGCCCTCGTCGATGGGGTGCACCCCGGCGATCGTCTTGACCAGCGTGGACTTTCCCGCTCCGTTGTCGCCGACGAGCGCGACGACCTCACCTGCGTGGACTTCGAGATCGACACCGGAGAGGACCTGAACCGCTCCGAACCGCTTGAAGATCCCGCGCAACGCCAGCACGGGCGTCTGGGACACGTGAACCAACTCCTTCGCCGCCCGCGGGCGGCGGCATGTCGCGCCGCCGGTGCAGCGCCAAAGTATCGGGAGGGGGGGTGAGCCCGTCCGGTCCCGGGCCGACAGCGGGGTCTGGGTCGGCCGGGGACCGGGCGGGCCGGAAGGGGACGGACGCGGACGGGCGCGCCGGCCGGTCGTACGCGGGCTTCACCCTCTGTACGCGGCCGGCGGGCGGTCCGGCGCCCCCGTGCGGGAGGGGCGGCCGGGTCCGGAGTCCGTGACGCCGGGCCCCCGGGCCCGGCGGATGCGTGCCGGGGCCTACTTGACGCCCAGCTCGGCGCACTTCGCGGCGAGGTCCGCGGTGCAGAGGTCGGCGGCCTTGTAGATGCCGTCCTTGACGACCGTGGACTGGATGTTGGACTTGTCCACCACGACCGGCGGGAAGAGCGTGGACGGCACGCCGTCGGTCGCGCCCTGGGCGCCGAGGTCCTTGCCCTTGAGCAGGTTCACCGCGAACTTGGCGGCCTCGGGCGCGAGCTGGAGCGGCGACTTGTAGATGGTGAAGGTCTGCGAGCCGGCGATGATGCGCTGGACGCCCGCGACCTCGGCGTCCTGGCCGCCGACCGGGACGCCCTTGACGCCGGCGTTCTCCAGGGAGGTGATGATGCCGCCGGCCATGCCGTCGTTGGCGGAGTAGACGGCGCCGATCTTGTCCTTGCCGACCGAGGAGATCGCGGCGGACATCTTCTCGCCCGCGATCTTCGGGTCCCACTCGCCGGACGCCTCGTAGGCGATCTTGCCGACCTTGCCGTCGAGGGCGGTGTGCGCGCCCTTCTTGAACAGGGCGGCGTTCGGGTCCTTCTCGTCGCCGTTGATCATCACGACGTTGGCGGTGGCGGCCTTCGCGCCGAGCGCGGTGAGGAGGGCCTGGCCCTGGAGCTCGCCGACCTTGTTGTTGTCGTGGCTGACGTAGGCGTCGGCGCCCGGGATCGCGCGGTCGTACGCGACGACCTTGACGCCCTTGGCCTTCGCGTCCTTGACCCACCCCTCGGCCTTGGCGGCGTCCACCGGGTCCAGGGCGATGACCTTGATGCCGTCGGCGATGAACTGGTCGAACTGCTGCTTCTGCTTGACGACGTCGGAGACCGCGTTGTTGTAGACGACCTCGCAGTCGTCGCACGCCGCCTTGACGGCCTTCTCGAACTGGGGCTTGTCCAGGGCCTCGTAGCGCGAGGTCTTGTTCTCGGGAAGGAGCAGGCCGATCTTGGTCGTGCTGCCCTTGTCTCCGCTGTCGCCGCCACCGGCCTGCCCGCAGGCGGCGAGCGAGAGGGCCATCGAGACCGCGGCCGTGGCTATGACGGCGCGACGCGTCACTGCGTTCATGTGGGGTTGCCTCCCTGACGAGGCCGCGACGTTGCGGCCGAGGTTGCACGAAGTCAACTCGGCCGCAACGTTGACGTCAAGAAGTAAATTCTTAACGAGATGACAACGGTGGTGTCCGTTATCTAAGTGAAGGCAAGACGGGAGGCCGGGGCCGTCGCGGGCAGCGTGCTCTCCAACAGGGTCGAATCGCCCATCTCGCTCAGGACGAGGGCGAGTGCGCCGAGCACCTCGGCACGCCCTCCGAGCGCGCCCTGGGCCAGCGAGAGCTGGCGGGCCGCGCTGGGGATCGCGTAGCGCGAGACGGAGTCCCTGATGGGCGCGAGGACCAGCTCGCCCGCCTCGGCGAGGTCGCCGCCGAGCACCACCCTGCTGGGGTTGAGGAGGTTGCAGAGGTTGGCGATGCCGCTGCCGATGTGCCGCCCGACGTCCGCGATCACCCGGCGGCAGCCGGGGTCTCCCTCCCGGGCGAGCCGGACGACCCGCTCCATCGTCAGGTCGGGCCCGTGGCTCGGCCGGAGCAGCGGCAGGACGTAGCGGGCGGCAGTGAAGGTCTCCAGGCAGCCGCGGTTGCCGCAGCGGCAGACCGGCCCCGACTCGTCCAGGGTGATGTGCCCGATCTCGCCGGCGGTGCCGCCCGGTCCCCGGTAGACCCGGCCGTCTATCACAAGGCCCGCGCCGACGCCGCTGGCCACCTTGATGTACGCCAGGTCCTTGACGCCCCGCCCGCCGCCCCAGACCAGCTCGCCGAGGGCGCCGAGGTTGGCGTCGTTGTCGACGTGCACGGGCACGCCGAGACGGCCGGAGAGCTCCTCGGCGGGGTTGATGCCGCTCCACCCCGGCAGGATCGAGGTCGAGCCGAGGGTCCCGGAGGAGACGTCGATGGGGCCCGGCACGCCGAGGCCGACGCCGATCACCTTGTCCGTGCCGATCCCGGTGGCCCCGATGAGCCGTTTGACCAGCTGCTCCGCCCGGTCGAAGCCCTCGGCGGCGGAGGCGTCGACGTCGAGCGGCTCGGCCTCCTCGGCGAGCACCTGGTGGGCCAGGTTGCCGACGGCGACCCGGAGGTGGGTGTGGCCGAAGTCGACCCCTATCACGATGCCGGCGTCACCGGAGAGCGAGACGCTGCGGGCCCGGCGGCCCCCCGCGGAGGTGGGCGTGACCTCGACGGTGCCGCCGTCCTTCAGCTCCCGCACGATGTTGGAGACCGTGGCGGCGGAGAGGCCCGTCGCCCGGGCGATCTCCGCCTGGGTGAGCGAGCCGGCCATGCGCACCGCCCGGACGACCCGTTCGAGATTGGCCCTGTGCAGAGAAGTCTGCGACCCCGGAGTCTCCATCGACTCACTCACTCCCACCGTTTTCTCCAACATGTGAACTCTAAGGGGACGCTTTCGGCTCGCCCCCCGTCAAGACCTTGAGTCTCGGAGGTGCGGTTCGCGCCGTCCTGCCGGCCGGTTTCCCCGCGCGCCGCACGACGGGAGGGGCCCCCGGCGGCGTGCCGGGGGCCCCTCGGAAGGCGCTGTCGGGGCCGCGACGGCCCCCGGGTCACTTCACGGCGCCGGCGGTCAGACCGGCCACCACCTGTCGCTGGAAGATGATGTAGGCGGCGAGGACCGGGAGCATCGCCATCACCAGACCGGCGAAGAGGCCGGACCAGTCGCCCTTGTAGCCCTGGCTGACCGCGAGCTGCACCAGGCCCTGCGAGAGCACCTTCTGTTCCGGCTCCGTGTTGAGCACGGTGGGCAGCAGGTACTGGTTCCACTGCCCGAGGAAGTTGAAGATGCCGACGCTGATGAGGCCCGGCCGGGCCATCGGCAGCATCACCTGGAAGAAGGTGCGGGTGTGCGAGGCGCCGTCCACGAACGCCGCCTCCGCCACCGAGGTGGGCAGGGTGCGGAAGAAGGCGGTGAGGAAGAAGACGGTGAAGGGCAGCGAGTACGCGATGTAGACGAGGATGAGGCCGTGCAGCGTGTTGAGCAGGGCCATGTTCTGCATCACGTAGAACAGCGGCACGAGCGCCAGGATGATCGGGAAGCTCATTCCTCCGATGAAGAGGAAGTAGATGAAGCGGTTGCCCGGGAAATCGAAGCGGGCCAGGACGTAGGCCGCCATCGAGCCGAGGAGGAGCGTGCCGATGAGCGAACCGCCGACCACCAGCAGGGTGTTCAGGAAGTAGTCGCTCATGTGCGCCTCGGTCCAGGCGCGCGACCAGTTCTCGAAGTGCAGCCCGTCGGGCAGCGACCAGGGCGAGGTGAAGATCGCCTTGTCGGTCTTGAAGGAGGTCATGACCGCCCAGAGCAGCGGCATGACGACCATGATCGCCCAGATGATCAGGACGCCGTGCGAGAAGACGTTGAGCACCCCGCCCTCGCCCCGGGACTTCGCCCGGGGACCACTGGCGGTGGTCTTGGTGACGGTGGTCCCGGAGCCCGCCGGGGGGCCGGGGGCCCGGTCGGGGCCGGTGGTGGCAGTGTCGGTCGTCTTCATCAGAACTCCAGCCGCTCGCGCCGGCCCAGCTTCATCACGACGGCCGCGAAGGCCAGCGTGACGACGAGGAGGGCGACGCCGATGGTCGTGGCGTAGGCGGCCTGACCGTCCCGGAACGCCTTCTGGTACACGTACAACGGAAGGACGATGGTCGAGTAGTCGGGACCGCCGCCGCTGGGGCCGACCGTCATGATCTGGACGACGGCGAAGGACTCCGCGCCGAGCGCCAGGATGCCCATGTAGATCCACCCGGACTGCACGGTGTCCCAGAGCAGCGGCAGGGTGATCCTGAAGAAGGTGGTGAAGCGGTTCGCGCCGTCGAGCAGCGCCGCCTCGTAGAAGTCCCTCGGGATGGACGCCATGCCGGCCGAGAAGAGGACGACGAAGAATCCGACGGTGGACCAGACGAGGACGACCATCACGCAGATGAGGGCGAGGTCCGGGTCGCCGAGCCAGTCCGGCTGGACGCCGCCGAGCCCGATGCCCTTCAGGAAGGAGTTGATGGCTCCGCTGTTCGGGTTGTACGCGAACTGGAAGAGCAGCGCGACGATCGCGATCGACAGCACCTGCGGGAAGAAATAGACGATCTTGTAGAAGGAGGAACCGCGCACACCCGCGATGGCCGCGCCCTTGCGGCGCCGACCGCCGACATTGAGCATGAACGCGAAGAACAGCGCGAGACCGACCGTCACCAGCGGCAGTACCACCGCGAAGGTCAGGCTGTGCTGGAGCGATTTCCAGAAGACCTCGTCGTCCAGCATCCTGCTGTAGTTTCCGAACCCGATCATTCCGAATTCGGGGCTCAGCCCGGTCCAGTCCGTGAAGGAGTAATAGATGGACTGGATGAACGGCCAGACGACGAACAGCGCGTAGAGCGCGAGGGGGGCCGCCAGGAACCCCACGATGAAACGGTACTTGCCGTGTTGCATTTCCTACCGACCCCGATCTTCCCGCGGAAGCGCGCCGCTGCTGTGGCACGCGAAGGGCCCGGGGCCCGCTCCCGGTCGGCGGGAAGGGGCCCCGGCAGTGGTCACTGGTGCTTGTAGTGCTTGATGCTCGAGTCCTTGGCCGCCTCGTCGGCGAACTTCTGGATCTTCTTGATCGTCTCGGCGGGGGTGGCGCGCCCGGCCATCATCTCGCCGATGCCGGCGACGCCGATCTTCTCCTTCTGGAGGGCGACGTACCAGTCCTGGAGGCGCGGGTTGACGACGTTCTGGCCCGCCTTCTCCAGAGCGACGACACCGGACTTCAGGCCCGGGGTCAGCTCGATGCCCTCGGTGCCGCCGTTGAAGGCCGACAGGGACTTCACCGACTGGGTGAAGTTCTTGGAGGACGCCTCGCTGAGCATGATGCGCAGCTGCTCCATGCCGCCCTCGGCGTTCTTCGCCTTGGCCGGGACGACGAAGGGCTCGCCGCCGGACGCCCAGATGGTGCCGAAGGGCATCTTGTCGGAGGCGTCGAGGCCGGTCGGGGCGGAGACGGCCAGGTTGAAGTCGGCCGGCATGGTCTTGGCGGCCTCGTTCTCGACCCAGGAGCCGTTCGGGATGAACAGCGCCTTGCCCTCGGTCCAGGCGGTCTGCGACTGGATGTGGTCGAGGCCGGGGGTGCCCTTGAGGATGTAGCCCTTCCGGACCAGCTCGTAGTACGCCTCGAAGCACGCCTTGACGGCGGGGTGCTCCCACGCCTTCGGCTCCAGGTTGTCGATGGCGTCCAGGACCTCGCGGCCGCCGACCTTGCCGATCATCGGGTAGAGCGAGAAGGGCACGTAGTACGGGTGCTTGCCCGCGTACGTCCAGCCGGCGATGCCCTTCTTCTTGGCCTTCTCGCAGACGGCCAGCATCTCGTCCCAGGTCTCCGGGTACTTGGCGTCGAGCGAGTCGAGCAGCTTCTGCGAGTACCAGACGCCGTAGACCGTGTAGGCGTAGTACAGGATCCACACCTGCTCGCCGTCGAACCGGCCCATCTCGACGATGCCGGGCCGCAGGGTGTCGCGGACCTTCTTCTTCGGGTCGTCGACGGAGGGCGCGTCGAGGAGCGGGGTGAGGTCCGCGAGCTGCTTCTGGCCGACGAGGACGCCCATGTCCATCTGCTCGGCGCCGGAGTTGTCGATGAGGTCCGGCGGGGTGCCGCCGTTGAAGCGCGGCTGCAGGGTGGTGGTGATCTTCTGGGTCGGGGTGAACTTGACCTTCGCCTTGGGGTAGTTGGTCTCGTAGACCTTGATCGCGTCCTTGGCGTACTGCTGCCCGAAACCGCCGTCGAAGAGGACGAAGTCGAGCGGGGCCGAGTCGTTCACGCCGAGGGGGTTCTTGTCGGACTTCGTCCCCTTCTCGACCTTTCCGTTGCCGCCGCCGTCACTGCTCGCACAGGCGGAGAGGAACCCCATGGTCGGTACGGAGATCAGACCGACAGCGACGGAACGCTTGATCAGATCGCGACGGCCAAGGCCCTCATTGGTCTGTGCGGAGGTGGATCCCATGCTCAAGTCCTCGCCTTCATTCAGGACTCAGGCGGTGTACCGGTCGCCCGTTCTCACTCGCCTCAGGCGAAGGGCCCCGCCACCGCGGTCATTTGCAGCCGGGTCGTGCACGCGTCGGGCCGTCGTTGGTGAATACGACGGGCTGGACGCGACAGGTATAGTCCACTTCCCTTCACCTGAGCAAGATCGAAAGCAGGTTTCGGCAGCCATCTTTCCCGAGTTGAGACCTGCGGGATGACCAGGCCGGATCTGCGGCGTTTCGTCCAACCACTCGTCGGCGGACACTCTTGACACCGCACCACTTCCACCCGTACTGGAGGCCATACGCGAAACCGGCGGCGCCGGGACGCACCACGTCCGGACATAACGGGACGACCGCCCGAGCGGCCAAAAGGACGAACGGGATATATGACCGGGATGGAAACAGCTGTGTCACAAACCTGTGGACCGGTGAAGATCTCGTGAGGAAGATACGAGATCATAGGGGTTCCGCCCGCTCCTCCTCGTGACGGACGCGCGGCGGAGACCGTCTTTTTCCACTCGGATCTGGAGTACTACGTGGCCAACTTTTCTGGCCTGAACCGTGCGGGCGCGCTGTCCCGCATCACGGTCGCGGCGATAACCGCCGCTCTCGTCGGCACCACCACGGCCGCGGTCGCGGCCGACGCGCCGCAGACGACCCTCCCGGTCAAGTCGGCGAAGCCGGCCGTCACCGCCCCGACCGCCTCCGCCGCGAACGCCGCGGCGGCGTCCGCCGAAGGCGAACTGCGCGCGCTGCAGGCCGTCTCCGGCTCGTCCCTCTACTGGTACGAGCCCAACGGCTCCGGCGGCTACGAGACCCGCCAGTACGGCAACAGCACCTGGAGCAACGTCAAGGCCGCCCAGCAGGCCGACAACGACGGCGACGGCATCGCCGACGACCTCTGGGCCTGGGGCACCGACGGCACCCTCGCGTACGGCGCGGGCGAGTCGACCTCGAACGAGCTCGTCCGCATCGGCGGCGGCTGGAACATGTACAACAAGGTGATCTCGCCCGGCCAGATCGGCGGCGCCGCGGCGGCGGACATCCTCGCCCGCGACGCGTCCGGCACCATGTGGGCGTACCTCGGCTACGGCAACGGCAAGCTCGCCACCCGCTACAGCATCGGCGGCGGCTGGAACGCCTACAGCCAGATCGCCGGCGTCGGCGACCTGAGCGGTGACGGCAAGACCGACATCCTCGGCATCGACAGCCGCGGTGACCTGTGGCTGCACAAGGGCACGGGCGACTACCGGAAGCCGTTCAACGGCCGCACCAAGATCGGCAGCAGCTGGGGCGTCTACAACACCGTCCTGGGCGTGGGCGACCTCGACTGGGACGGCCTCAACGACCTGGTCGCGCGCGACAAGGACGGCAAGCTCTACCGCTACTCCGGCACCGGCAACGCGACCGTGCCCTTCAAGACGCGTGCCCTGATCGGCAACGGCGGCTGGAACACCTACCGCTTCCTGTTCTGATCCTTCCGGCCGTCCGCGGTCACGAAAGGGCCCCGCTCCTCCTCCGAGGAGCGGGGCCCGCTTCGTACCGCCGGGTTCCGGGCGTCAGCCGCGGATCAGGTTGCGCAGCACGTACTGCATGATGCCGCCGTTGCGGTAGTAGTCCGCCTCGCCGGGCGTGTCGATGCGGACGACCGCGTCGAACTCGACACCGGTGTCGGTGGTGACCTTGACCGTGCGCGGCGTGGTGCCGTTGTTCAGCTCCTCGACGCCGGTGAAGGAGAAGGTCTCCTCGCCGGTCAGGCCGAGGCTCTCGGCGGACCGGCCCTCCGGGAACTGGAGCGGCAGGACGCCCATGCCGATGAGGTTCGAGCGGTGGATGCGCTCGTACGACTCGGCGATGACGACCTTGACGCCCAGGAGCGCGGTGCCCTTGGCGGCCCAGTCGCGGGACGAGCCGGAGCCGTACTCCTTGCCCGCGAGGATCGTGAGCGGGATGCCCTGCTCGATGTAGTTGCGGGAGGCGTCGTAGATGAACGACACCGGTCCGCCGTCCCGGGTGAAGTCGCGGGTGTAGCCGCCCTCGGTGCCCGGCGCGATCTGGTTGCGCAGGCGGATGTTGGCGAAGGTGCCGCGGATCATGACCTCGTGGTTGCCCCGGCGCGAGCCGTAGGAGTTGAAGTCACGACGCTCCACACCGTGCTCGGTGAGGTACTGGCCGGCCGGGGTGTCGGCCTTGATGGCACCGGCCGGGGAGATGTGGTCGGTGGTGACCGAGTCGCCGAGCTTCGCGAGCACGCGGGCGCCCGTGATGTCGGTGACCGGGGTGGTCTCCATCGTCATGCCCTCGAAGTACGGGGGCTTGCGGACGTAGGTGGACTCGGGGTCCCACTCGAAGGTGTTGCCGGTCGGGATCGACAGCGCCTGCCACTGGGCGTCGCCCGCGAAGACGTCCTGGTAGGACTTGTTGAACATGTCCTCGCCGATGGCGTTGGCGACGACGTCGTTGACCTCGGCCTCGGACGGCCAGATGTCCTTGAGGAAGACCGGGTTGCCCTCGGTGTCGGTGCCGAGCGCGTCCTTGGTGATGTCCACCTTCATGGAGCCCGCGATGGCGTACGCGACGACCAGCGGCGGGGAGGCCAGGTAGTTCATCTTGACGTCGGGGTTGATGCGGCCCTCGAAGTTCCGGTTGCCGGAGAGGACCGAGGTGACCGCGAGGTCGTGCTCGTTGACGGCCTTGGAGACCTCCTCCGGCAGCGGGCCGGAGTTGCCGATGCAGGTGGTGCAGCCGTAGCCGACGAGGTTGAAGCCGACCTTGTCGAGGTACGGGGTGAGGCCCGCCTTGTCGAAGTAGTCGGTGACGACCTTCGAGCCCGGGGCGAGGGTGGTCTTGACCCACGGCTTGCGGGTCAGACCCTTCTCCACGGCCTTCTTCGCCACGAGGGCGGCGGCGACCATGACGTACGGGTTCGAGGTGTTGGTGCAGGAGGTGATCGCGGCGACGGTGACGGCGCCGTGGTCGATCGTGTAGGTGGTGCCGTCGGGGGCGGTCACCTCGACCGGGTTCGACGGGGCGGTGCTGGCGATGGCCGGGGAGTCGGAGGCCGGGAAGGACTCCTTGCCCGCCTCGTCGACGCAGTCCACGTAGTTGCGGACGTCCTGCTTGAACTGCTCGGCGGCGTTGGCGAGGACGATGCGGTCCTGCGGACGCTTCGGGCCGGCGATGGAGGGGACGACCGTGGAGAGGTCGAGCTCCAGCTTCTCGGAGAAGTCGGGCTCGGCGGCCGGGTCGAGCCAGAGGCCCTGCTCCTTGGCGTACGCCTCGACGAGCGCGACCTGCTGCTCGTCACGGCCGGTGAGGCGCAGGTACTTCAGCGTCTCGTCGTCGATCGGGAAGATCGCGGCGGTGGAGCCGAACTCCGGCGACATGTTGCCGATGGTGGCGCGGTTCGCGAGGGAGGTGGCGGCGACGCCCTCGCCGTAGAACTCGACGAACTTGCCGACGACGCCGTGCTTGCGCAGCATCTCGGTGATCGTGAGGACCAGGTCGGTGGCGGTGGTGCCGGCCGGCAGCTCGCCGGTCAGCTTGAAGCCGACGACGCGCGGGATGAGCATGGAGACCGGCTGGCCGAGCATCGCGGCCTCGGCCTCGATGCCGCCGACGCCCCAGCCGAGCACGCCGAGGCCGTTGACCATGGTGGTGTGCGAGTCGGTGCCGACGAGGGTGTCGGGGTACGCCTGGCCGTTGCGGACCATGACCGTGCGGGCCAGGTGCTCGATGTTCACCTGGTGGACGATGCCGGTGCCGGGCGGGACGACCTTGAAGTCGTCGAAGGCGGTCTGGCCCCAGCGCAGGAACTGGTAGCGCTCCTTGTTGCGGCCGTACTCCAGCTCGACGTTCTGGCCGAACGCCTCCTTGGTGCCGAACTTGTCGGCGATGACCGAGTGGTCGATGACCAGCTCGGCCGGGGAGAGCGGGTTGACCTTCGCCGGGTTGCCGCCGAGCTCCTTGACGGCCTCGCGCATGGTGGCGAGGTCGACGACGCAGGGCACACCGGTGAAGTCCTGCATGATCACGCGGGCCGGCGTGAACTGGATCTCCTGGCTCGGCTGAGCCTGCGAGTCCCAGCCGCCGAGGGCCCGGATGTGGTCGGCGGTGATGTTCGCGCCGTCCTCGGTGCGGAGCAGGTTCTCCAGGAGGACCTTCAGGCTGTAAGGGAGGCGCGCGGAGCCCTCGACCTTGTCCAGCTTGAAGATCTCGTACGACTCGTCGCCCACGCGCAGCGTGCTGCGGGCGTCGAAGCTGTTCGCCGACACGACAGTCTCCTTCATCAATGTGCGCGTACTACCGTCATACTGCCGCCACGACTCCTCGTGAATCCGTTGAGGTAAGACTTAGTTAGGTAACCCTTACCAATCGGGCGGCCACGGTGCGCCGTAAGCAGTTATCTCGATGTCGAGATAACTCTAGTGCATCCCCGTCGCGCGGTCATGTCCGGACGCCCGCGATCTCACGCGGCGAAGGTTGAGCATCGTCACCGAAGGTCGGCGACCTCCGGGTTTTCTCACGGAAGGTCGAGTGATCGTTCCAGGCCGGCCGCCCGGGGAGACGGCGCACCACAGACGCCGTTCCCGATCCCGTCCGCCCCGGGCCCGGACCCGCCGCAGGGACTTGGACGAGCATCGCCGGACCCTTCGGGGGACGCCTTCGCGAGCCGGGCGGCCCGGCCACCGCCAACCAGATTGTGCGCGCCTACCGGACCAGGCTTCGGATCACCCGGAAGCGCGGTCAGCAGACGCAAGCCCTCCCGGCCGCCGGTGGTGAACGGCCTTCGCCGCCCCGGGGGCCACGGGGTTGTCGGCGGCGGAAACTACAGTCGCCGGTGTGACGGATGACGAGCTTCGGGAAATGCTGACCCCCTTTCGTACGCGGGCGGTTGAGGAGGGGTACCCATGGGAGGACATAGACCCGCTGCCGGCCGAAGAGGTGGACCGGTGGATCGGCCACGCCCGGCCCTGCGCGGTCCTCACCGGCGGCGGAGACGGGCCGGTCGCGGGCAGGTTCGGCGGACCGCTGCTGCTGCCCGCAGGGACCCCGGACCCCGCGCACCCGTACCTCGCGTCCGTCGACTTCGCCGCGCTGCCGAAGGACGCGACGGACCTCCCCCTGCCGCCCGACGGACGCCTGCTGCTCTTCGCGTCGCTCGACGAAACGGACGGCGACGGCAACTGCGGCCAGGCCGTTCACGTCCCGGCCGGCACACCGGTGGAGGAGCGCGACAAGAACACCTGGAACGGCCACCCCGGCGATGACCACTACCGGGAGATCGTCGATTCCTACCCGCAGGGCGAGTTGAGGGCCAGGACCGAACCGGACCTGCCGTATCACTCGCTTCCCGGGTTTCCGCACGCCGACGAGCTGGTCACTGTCTGGTGCGACACCTCTGACAGAAGAGGACATCTGCAGATCGGCGGATACGCGGACCAGGAGGACTCCGACCCGGACCCGCTGGAAATCATCGCGAGCCGCGCCGTCCGCCAGGCGAACCGGGGGCTGTGGGGCGGCGGCGAGCCGGTGTCGGGCGCCGTCGGGGACTGGGTTCTGCTGGCCCACTGGAAACCGGACATCAGTGGCCGGGAAGGCGCGGACGTGCAGTGGGGAATCCAGCGCGCAGACCTGGAGGCCCGTCGCTTCGACCGCACCTTCAGCACCGTCTACTGGAACCCCTGACCGGACCCGGCGGACGGCGTCCCCGGAATGGGCGCAGACGATCGGATGTGGGGGGGGTGCCGGAGCGGGTACCCGAGGACCGCTCAACCTTCGACGGGAGCCACTCGGCCTCCACCGCGACAGATCGCGGCCCGCGAAGCGCGGGGATCACCCCTCCGCCGCGCGGCGCCGCGCACACGGGCACGCCCCGGCCCTCCGCCCCGGGCCCGCACGCGCGGCCGTGACCCGTACGGGGCGCGGCCGTGCCCCGTACGGGCGCGGCCCGGTGGCCGTCCCCGCGCGGGGCGCCGAGGATCGGGGCATGTTCAGCGGCGTGCATGTGACCCTCTACACCCGGGACGCGGAGGCGGACCGCGACTTCCTCCGGGACGTCCTCGGCTTCGGGCACGTGGACGCCGGGCGCGGCTGGCTCGTCTTCGGACTGCCGCCCGCCGAGATCGCGGTGCTCCCCACGGAGAACGGGCCGCGGCAGGAGATGTACTTCATGTGCGACGACCTCACCCGCACCCTGACGGTCCTGGAGGACCGGGGCGCGGAGATCTCGCGGCCCATCAGCGACCAGGGGTGGGGGCTGCTCGCGGCCGTCCGGCTGCCGAGCGGGACCGAACTCCCCCTCTACGAACCGCATCACCCGACCGCGCACGGCCTTTCACCCTGACGGCCCACCCCCGCTTCGATCTTCATCTCATATCTGAGATAACGTGACGCCATGGCAGACGACTACCTCGTACGCATCGGCAAGCTCATCCGTGACGCCCGGCAGCACCGTGGCTGGACCCAGACGCAGCTCGCCGAGGCGCTGGCCACGAGCCAGAGCGCCGTCAACCGCATCGAACGCGGCAACCAGAACATCAGCCTTGAGATGATCGCCCGGATCGGCGAAGCCCTGGACAGCGAGATCGTGTCCCTGGGATACGCGGGCCCCATGCACCTCCGGGTCGTCGGCCGCCGCCGCCTCTCCGGTGCCATCGACGTCAAGACGAGCAAGAACGCCTGCGTCGCGCTGCTCTGCGCCTCGCTCCTCAACAAGGGCCGCACGGTCCTGCGCCGGGTCGCCCGCATCGAGGAGGTCTTCCGGCTCCTGGAGGTCCTCCACTCCATCGGCGTGCGCACCCGCTGGATCAACGAGGGCGTGGACCTGGAGATCGTGCCGCCGACCGAGCTGGACATGGAGTCGATCGACTCCGAGGCCGCCATCCGCACCCGCTCGATCATCATGTTCCTCGGCCCGCTGCTGCACCGCATGGACCGCTTCCGGCTGCCGTACGCCGGCGGCTGCGACCTCGGCACCCGCACGATCGAGCCGCACATGATCGCGCTGCGCCGCTTCGGCCTGGAGGTCACGGCCACCGAGGGCATCTACCACGCCCAGGTCGAGCGCTCGGTCTCCCCCGGCCGCCCGATCGTCCTGACCGAACGCGGCGACACGGTCACCGAGAACGCGCTGCTCGCCGCCGCCCGGCACAACGGCGTGACCGTCATCCGCAACGCCTCGTCCAACTACATGGTCCAGGACCTCTGCTTCTTCCTGGAGGCCCTCGGCGTCCGGGTGGACGGCATCGGCACCACCACCCTGACCGTCCACGGCGTGCCACAGATCGACGTGGACGTCGACTACTCCCCCTCCGAGGACCCGGTCGAGGCGATGAGCCTGCTGGCCGCCGCCGTCGTGACCGAGTCGGAGCTGACGATCCGCCGGGTCCCGATCGAGTTCATGGAGATCGAGCTCGCCGTCCTGGAGGAGATGGGCCTCGACCACGACCGCTCGGCCGAGTACTCCGCCGACAACGGCCGTACGCGCCTGGTCGACCTGACGGTCCGCCCCTCCAAGCTGGAGGCGCCGATCGACAAGATCCACCCCATGCCGTTCCCCGGCCTGAACATCGACAACGTCCCCTTCTTCGCGGCCATCGCGGCCACGGCGCAGGGCAAGACCCTGATCCACGACTGGGTCTACGACAACCGCGCGATCTACCTCACCGACCTCAACCGCCTCGGCGGCCGCCTCCAGCTCCTCGACCCCCACCGCGTCCTGGTGGAGGGCCCGACCCGCTGGCGCGCCGCCGAGATGATGTGCCCGCCGGCCCTCCGCCCGGCCGTGGTCGTCCTCCTGGCGATGATGGCGGCCGAGGGCACGTCGGTCCTCCGGAACGTGTACGTCATCAACCGGGGGTACGAGGACCTGGCGGAGCGGCTGAACTCGGTGGGGGCGCAGATCGAGATCTTCCGGGACATCTGAAGGTCTTGAGAAAGGACGCCGCCACACCTCCTCCGGACTGCGTAAACGCGAGGATCGAGGGGGCGTGGCGGCGCCTCTGGGACTTTTCCGGGATTCTCGATCGGGACCGAAGGCGTCATCCTGCAGGCCGGAACAAGTCTGGGAAAATGGCCGGGGCAGTGCCTTTTCCGGGCTCATCGCCCCGTGTACGGGCACCCGGAGCGTCGTGAGGCCCCGGCGCCGGAGGCCGGCGAAGCCGCATGCGGACAAGGGTGACGACTACGACCACCTGCGCCGATGGCTCCGCGAGCGGGGCGTCCCCCACCGCATCGCCCGCGAGGGAATCGAGTCCTCGCAGCGACCGGGCCGACATCACCGGGCGGCCGAAGAACCGTGTCCTGGCCGGCGTACCGCCGCCCCCTCCACCGGCGGTACGAACGCGAGACCGAACGCTTCCTCGCCTTCGTCGGCATGGCCGCGACCACGCAGGCCCCTATGCGTTCGGACGGAGGCCCTTCCACCTCGCCGTCGATGTGGCGGTCGTACAGGCTGCTGAAGACTCGACCGGCGGTCCTGTCGTCCGTCGGCCTGTCGCCTTCCCAGACAACCAGGTCGTCACTCATGCCCCCGGAGACTTCCACACCGTACTGACACTCGCCCTGCCGTTCGGCAGTACGAACCTCAGCCGAGGGAAACGGCGTCCAAGGACGATCCGGGGCGACGTTAGCGGGACGTTGCCGGCCGCTGCCAGGATCGGTGGCTGCGCCCGCGTACGTCGGCGCGCACTCAGCTGCCACCCTCCGCCGGCTGTGGTGCCGGTCGTAGCGTCCCGAGAGAGGATCCGATGCACGTCAACGGCCA
The DNA here is from genome assembly GCF_042892575.1 of Streptomyces sp. NPDC001744. NCBI lineage: Bacteria > Bacillati > Actinomycetota > Actinomycetes > Kitasatosporales > Streptomycetaceae > Streptomyces > Streptomyces sp. NPDC001744. The sequence continues at coordinate 1,390 of NZ_JBIAUG010000019.1, read as the reverse complement.
AGAACAGATACCGGACGGCAAGAAGCCCACCAGTCCTGCCCGAACGCATGGGCCGGGCGGCGGCACCGCTGCCGGTCTCCTCGCTCTCCAGAGCACCGCGGGTAACGCCGCCGTCGTCCAGATGCTCCGAGCGGCCGACCACTCCTGGTCCCAGGACCAGCATCGCCACAACGCGGGTTGCGACAACCAGCAGACCGGACAGCCGGCGGTGCAGCGCTCGACGCAGGCACTTTCAGGACCTCTACGAGGTGATTCCGCAAGCGCATCGGCGTCGACCTCTGTCCAGCGGAAGGTTCCGGGAGGCGGCGCACCTGAGGAACATTATGCGGACAATCCGTCCGCACACCCGGAATGGGCCTTGTTTCAAGGTTTGATGAAGACCGCGGGGTTCTCCCAGGATACGGTGGAGGGACTGTGGCAGCTCATCCTGGGCGGCCTGAAGGAACAAGAGAACATCAACGCCGGATGGAAATCGGAGAAACTCACCAGGGCGGAGCTGCGCCCTCTGCTCGACAGCAACGGATGGTACGAGCAGGGAATCAAAATGCTGCGCGAAAACAAGGGTTTCGTGACGCCCAACATGGCGCTGTGGTCCGGCGGACTCGACGTATGCAAGTACGCGGAAACAAAAGGCTATACGCCAATGGAATTCACCCGGGCAGGGAAGGTGCTCAACGAGTTGGAGTACCACAAGGACTGGCGGCTGCAAGGACCGCTGTGGAACCTCCTGTCGAAGTTCTACGTCTCACAGGCGACCGGACCGGTCCACATATTCCTGCGCAGCTACAGCCCCGAAAGTGTCCTCATCGGGCAGGAAGTTCCTCAACTGCAACAGCTGCAGCGATTCCGGCCCGACGTCGAGCTCATCTGGCATCCCCTTTATACGACCGAGGACGGGACCATCAGGGAGATCTCCCGGGATCGCACACTGGTCGACGATTCCACGTTCCCCACGCGAGATTCATGCGTTGCCGCACTGTACGATTTCTTGCGATACCACCACGATGAGGGTAACCAGAAGGCGGCATGGTCGCATCGAGAAATGGGCGAAGACCTGGAGAAGAACATCAACACGAACGGCATGAAGTCGTAATTATGTGTGTCCAGGACCTGGTGGGACGAGCGGGACGAACCCGCTGTCGCCGAACGTGTCCCTGAACTCTCCCCTCTCGAGGACTGGCGGATCCTCACCGAACTCCGCACCGCCCCCGCCCACGACCAGCACGAGCACGCACACCCCGAGGACCGATCACACCAGCCCTTCGGCCTGCGACGTCAAGTCGGCGGAGGCTCAGTGAGCCTTTTTCATCCTGAATAGTTGCAGGTCAGGAGGGTGTGGATGGCTTGGACGATGGTGCCGATGCGTCGGGTGGAGCATCTGGCCCGGCGG